>DAHUZT010000104.1 GCA_027315005.1 Acidimicrobiaceae bacterium
GGAAGCGTCCACTCCGGCCGTTCCGAGACGCAGCATCACCCTCGGACGGCATTGGGTCCGAGAAGCACGCGGAGCTCACCTAGCAGACCAGGACGGCTGTCGACCGTGAACTCGTCGGGCAACCGGAGGACCGTCTCGCCGACGTGCAGGAAGACGGAGGAACCGCCCGGGTGATCGGCGAGGAGCGCCTTCAGGTCCTCGACCTTGCCGTCGGTGAGGGAGTTGAGTGGAAGGGCGATGTGGAGATCTGGATCACCCTCGGTTGCGAGCTCGGGTCGCAGCACCTCCATCAGGACCAGCTTCAGCCGTTCGTCGCGGAGGTCGATCCGGCCCTTCACCACCACGACGGCATCGTCGTCGAGCAGCGATCCGAAGGTGGCCATCGACTTCGGGAACACGAAGACCTCGATGGAGGCGGTCAGGTCCTCGAGCACGAAGGTGGCCATGAGGTCGCCCTTTTTCGTGTACCTCCGGACCAGGTCGGTGACCACCCCCCCGACGACCTTGACGCCACCTTCTCCCGCGCCCTGGGGCCCGGCGTCGAAGCCCCCTCCGATCGATCCGAGCGTTCCTTGGGGCTCGGATCCGAGCTCGATCAGCTCGATGAGCTCGGCCAAGGTGCAGTCGGTGAGTTTGGCCAACGATGCCTCGAGGCCGATGAGGGGATGATCACTGACATAGAGACCGAGCATCTCCTTCTCGAATGCGAGGCGTTGGGTCTTGCCGAACTCGGCATCGGGTATCGGGACTCGGGTGTCGGCGAACCCGGTGGTCTGACCTTCGATCTCGACTTCGACGCTCGCGAACAGTGAAAGCACGCCCGCGTCGTGCTCACGGCGCCGATCCAGCGTCCGATCGACGATGTCCTCGAACACCAGGCAGAGCCCCTGGCGCGGATGGCCCAACGAGTCGAATGCTCCGGCTTTGACCAGGGACTCGATCGTCCGTTTGTTGAGCACCTGCGGATCGACCCTCCGGCAGAAGTCGTAGAAGTCGGCGAAGGGACCGTGGGCGTCCCGTTCGGCCACGATGAGGTCGACCAGGCCCTCACCGACGTTTCGAACCGCAGAGAGGCCGAACGTGATCGCGGACCGTTCGCCAGAGGCATCGGAGGCGAACTCCGATTTGGACCGGTTGATGTCCGGGACCAGGACCTCGATGCCCAAGTTCCGGCATTCCCCGAGGTAGACCGCCGTCTTGTCCTTGTTGTCCTTGACCGACGTCAACAGGCTGGCCAGGTACTCCACCGGGTAGTGGGCCTTGAGCCATGCCGTCTGGTAGGCGATGAAGCCGTAGCCATACGAATGGGACTTGTTGAAGGCGTAGTCGGCGAAGGGCTCGATGATGTCGAACAGCTGGTTGCCGAGGTCCTCCCCGTATCCCTGCGCCACGCAGCCACCCACGAACTTCTTCCGCTCGTCCTGGATGAGGGCTCGGATCTTCTTCCCGCACGCCTTGCGGAGGTTGTCCGCCTCGGCCAGGGTGTACCCGGCGATCCTCTGAGCCACCCGCATGACCGACTCCTGGTAGATCATGAGGCCGTAGGTGTCTCCCAGGATCTCCTCCAGGTCCGGGTGGAGGTAGGTGACCTCCTGCCGGTTGTTCTTCCGATCGGCGTAATTGCGATGCATGTTGGCCGCCATGGGCCCCGGGCGGTAGAGCGCGATCAAGGCGGCGACGTCGTCGAAGGTGGTCGGAGCCAGGGAGCGCATGAGCGTTCGCATCTGCCCGCCCTCCAACTGGAAGACACCCATCGAGTCGCCCCTTCGCAACATGGCGAAGGTCTCCTCGTCGTCGAGGGGGATCGAGTCGATGTCCGGCCGTGCACCGGTCGTCTCAGCGATGAGGTCGAGGGCACGCTCGATGACCGAGAGGTTCCTCAAGCCGAGGAAGTCCATCTTCAGCAGGCCGAGCTCTTCGACCCCGTGCATCTCGTACTGTGTGACGATTGGAGCACTCTCGGGGTCGTTCCCGTCCGGCTTGCGCTGGATAGGCAGGTATTCGGTGAGGGGTTGGTCGGTGATGACGACCGCTGCAGCGTGGATGCCGTCCTGGCGCCGGAGACCCTCCAGACCCTTTGCCACGTCGATGACCTGGCGTGCCTCGGGGTCGGTCTCGTACATGACGCGAAGTTCGGTGGCGGCGGCGAATCCGTCTTCGTGCCGCTCGTCGCGCTCGAGGCACGCTGCGAGCGGGGTGTCCCGTCCCATCATCAGCGGTGGCATGGCTTTGGCGATCTTGTCCCCTACCACGTAGGGAAATCCAAGCACCCGAGCCGCGTCGCGAACGGCGGCCCTGGCCTTGATCGTGGAGAACGTCACGATCTGGGCGACGTGGTCGCCCCCGTACCGCTCCGCTGCGTACCTGATCATGTCGGCGCGGTAACGCTCGTCGAAGTCCATGTCGATGTCGGGCATCTGGATCCGACCGGGGTTGAGGAACCGCTCGAACAGGAGGTCGTAGCGGATGGGGTCGAGATCCACGATCTTGAGGCAGTAGGCGACGCAGCATCCGGCCGCCGACCCCCGCCCCGGACCGACCCGGATCCCCTGCGAGCGGGCGAAGCGGATCAGGTCCCACACCACGAGGAAGTAGGCCGAGAACCCCATGTCGGAGATGACACCGAGCACGTAGTCGAGCCGGGAGGAGACGGAGTCGGGAAGTACGGGTCCGTAGCGTTCCTTCGCCCCTTCGATGCTGAGGGACAAAAGGAAGCGATCGGCCCGCTCCTCGTAGGTCCTCCCGACGTGCTCGGCCGGCACCGGGAACCGGGGGAGGCTCGGCTTGCCGAAGTCGAGCTCGACGTGCGCCCGCTCGGCGATGAGCAGCGTGTTGTCACAAGCATCGGGTAGTTCGGAGAAGAGATGGCGCATCTCCGCAGCCGTCTTCAGGTAGTGCTCCTCACCCTCGAATTTGAACCGCTTGGGATCGTCGATCCGGGCACCGGTCTGGACGCAGAGCAACGCATCGTGGGCAATGTGGTCCTCGCGGTGGGTGTAATGGCTGTCGTTGGTGGCGAGCAGCGGGGCACCAAGGTGCTTGGCAATCTCGACGAGGGCCGGGTTGGTCTTCTGCTGTTCGGGGAGATAGTGATCCTGCAGCTCGACGAAGAGATTGTCCTTGCCGAAGATGTCCTGGAGCCGACCGGCGAGGGACTCGGCTCGCATGCGGTCGTCGGCGAGCAGCGCTTGGAGTACGACTCCACCGAGACAGCCGGTGGTCGCGATGAGCCCGGTGCTGTACTCCGAGAGCAGTTCCCAATCGACGCGTGGCTTGTAGTAGTAGCCCTCGAGGAACGCCGCGGAGGAGAGCTTGAGCAGATTGCGGTACCCCTCGGTCGATTCGGCCAGCAGTGTCAGGTGGTAGTAGAGCTTCTCGCCCCCGTTGGTGTCGCCCCCGGTGTCGTCCACCTTTCCCTTGCGGACGGGCCGCTCATGGCGAGACTCGGCCGCCATGTAGGCCTCGGTACCGATCACCGGATTGATTCCAGCCGACGTGCAGGCGGCATAGAAGTCGAGGACCCCGTACATGTTGCCGTGATCGGTGATGCCGAGGGCCGGCTGGCCGTCTTCGACCGCAGCCTGTACGAGGTCGTCGATCCGGGCGGCGCCATCGAGCATCGAGAACTCGGTGTGGGTATGGAGGTGTGTGAACGACCGTGCGGGCAACTCGCGGGCGTCTTTCTCGATGTCGGGTTGGTGATACTGCCCGACTGGTGCGGACCTGATGGATCGGTTGGCTCTTGGTTGTCTGGCCACCTCGTGGCCACCGGCTCCCGGGTTCGGGCGGTGAACCGGCGGTGGGTGTCGAAAGGAGTTACAGCTGTGTGATTCCGACCATAGCGCGCTTCGCTGCTGTCGGGCGGCTGGCCGCGCGACACGCTCCCGCGCCCACTGATCCAGGGCGCAGGCGACCCCATTGGAGGCCTTCAGAGGCAGGCTGCGCGATCACAGGTAGGTGCCGGGTCGGCCCGAGTCCGGTAGGGGCCCCTGCGGCAGCGAGCGCTGACGCATCTCGTCGAGTTGGGCCCGGGCTGCCACCTGCTGGGCGACGAGGGTCGCCTGGATCCCATGGAACAGCCCTTCGAGCCATCCGACCAGCTGGGCATGGGCCACTCGGAGCTCGGCATCCGACGGGGTGGCCGTTTCGAAGGGAATGGACATCCGGTCCAGCTCGGCGACCAGGTCGGGGGAGAGGCCTTCGGCAAGTTCCCGAACCGACTGTTCGTAGATCTCGCGCAGACGGGTGCGGCTCGCCTCGTCGAGGGGCGCTTGGCGCACCTCCTCGAGCAGCTGTTTGACCATCGATCCGATCCGGAGCAGCTTCGCCGGTTGCTCGATCGACTCGCCGGGCTGGTCGGGAACCTGGCCGTCCGAACCATCCCCGCCGGAAGGTGCGGCCGGTGCGCCGGCGCCGGTCCGGCCCTTCGCACCTCCCAGTTCGTCGCCCTCGCCGGCGCCGGTCGGCACGATGCCGGCGCGGTCCGTCTGGGGTGGGTCGGCACCGTCCAGGACCTCCGGCCGGAGCGTCACCCCGGCGCTCGTTCCGGATCCGTGTCCCGTCGATCCCGTGTCGGTTGTCTCCATCTCAGTCGTCGTCCTCTCCACTCAGCGCCAGCAGCGGGACCAGGATTTCGGCCGCCGTCAGCGATCCATGCCGGCTCCTGAGCCGGCTTTCTCCGGTATCTGCCGGATCGAGAAAGGCGATCGGTGCATGGGGGATGAGCGCGACATCACCCAGGCGGCGGACCGACGAGGCCCGGAGCGGCCCCCCGAAAGTACCCTCGTCGACCAGTTGCTCCCGGCTCCGTACCCAGGTGGAAGCCGCATAGCGTTCGGCGACGGCCACCTGGAGCTCGGCGGCTGCACCCTCCCGGGCGTGCAACCAGCGGAACCGGCCCTCGCCCGAGAAGAACCGAACAAGATCCATGACGTCCCGACCGAGCAGTTCGATGTTCGGCCCGACGTCGACCTGGCCGTGGTCGGCGGTAACGAGCAGGAGTGCACCGGGCGGCAGCTCCGCGACGATGTCACCCACCAGCCGGTCGGCCGACGCCAGCTCCGCCCGGTAGTGCCGGCCGAGGCCGCGACCGTGAGCCACCCGGTCGATCCCGTCGTAGTAGGCGTAGACGAACCGCTCGCCGCTCTGGAGCAATCCGGCGACCTCTACCGGCAGGGAGGACGGTGCGAGATACGCCGACAGCGGGGAGTCGCCCAGATGGGCGGCGGTGAACCCGGTTCCCCCGAATCCGTCCCGGGAGACGACCGGCACCGATCCGGACGCCACCGAGAACGGAGGACAGCGCTGGACCCCGTCGGCCCGGACCGTGCGTCGCGCGTCCCGAGGGGACCCGCTCCCGACGGTCCAGCGCAGCACGTTGAGGATGTCGTCGCCGTCGGCGAGGCGGTATCCGAGCAGGCCGTGGTCGCTGGGCGGTCGACCGGTGGTGATCGAGGTGAGGGCGCAGGCGGTGGTGGTCGGGGCCACCGTGGTGATCGGCCGATCGATGTGTTCGGCCGACGACAGCACCGGAGTGAGGTCGGGGTGCTGGCGGAGCTGCTCGTAACCGAGGCCGTCGAGCACGAGCAGCACGACCTGTGACGCGCCGTCGAGTGACGGCGGGAGCCAACGGCCCCAGGCCTCGCTGCCTGGTCCGTCGCAGTTTGCCCCCGCTCCGTCGCTCTGCGACATCCCGAGCCGGGCCAGGATGGCAGGGACCAGGTTGGACACACAGGCGCCGTTGTAGTCGGGCACGACCGGTTCCGGGATCGATGCGGTCGACGTGGCGTCCCTCGTCTGGTCGACAGCGTGTGTCGCGGGCTTCACTGTGATCGACTGTAGGCGGATGCCATCGGTGTCCCATCCCAACGGGTCAGCCACGGGGCAGCAGGGCCCGAACGGTCTTGTAGCAGTGTCCGTCTCTCGGTGAGCTCAAGGACACGACCAGATAGTGCGGTTTGAAGCCGAGGGCCGAGGCCAGGTCCTTGCCCGATAGTCGGTCCCGACGGGCTGCGTCGAGCGCCCGCTCGGAATGGCGGTCCTCGACCGGGAGCCAATTGTCGCTCCGCCCCCAGGCGAATCGGACCCACACGGACCGGTCCTCGGGTCTGCGGAATAGCACCGGCCCCCTGGTGGGAGTGATGAGGGCGAGAGACGGCCGGGAGCCACGGAACTCCCAGTACGGTGCGGAAGCCCCCGGAAAGCCCAAGACGTGCTCATCGATGGGGGCGACGAGCCGGTGGAGCAACCGGCGCACGGGCCTTCCATGGAGCGTACCCAGATGGCGGGGCAGGCCACCTGCCGTCACCGCCTCGGGCTGGGCCAGATCGTCCCGCTCCGGCTCGTCCGCCAGGGTCACCTCGGCGACGTCGAACGGCTCGAGATCGGGTCCGTGTTCGTCGGGCCAGTCGACCCGCACCCGAACGAGCGCACCCGAGGCGAGGTCCACACCGGTCGTGTCCTCGGCATGGCAGGCCAGAACGAGTACGACGAGCAACGTGCCGCCGCTGACGTCGATCCGGGGGGTCGGGCGGACCGAGCGGGCGATCTCTTGGGCCGTACCGTGTCGCGGGGTCCGGGTCGATCCGTTGCTCATCGCTCCGCCACGTCCGGTTGCCGCCGATGAGGGGGATCGGTCCGGTCGGAGGGCCCCTTTCCGACGAGTTGTGTGAGCAACGTGTCGACGTCATCGGCCGGAAGTTGACAGGCTCGGCCAAAGCACACGTAGGCCCGGTCCTCCTCCCGGCCGTTCATGAGGGGCGAACCGGAGGCGTCACCCCAGGCCAACACCGAAGCAGGGAGCCAGCGACGGTGGACCGCGTTTACCAGGTCCATCCTCGTTCCGGGGATGACGACCTCGGTGAAGCCGTTCAGCAGGAGCTCCGCGGTGATCAGCAGATGGGTGGCGGCGGCCGGACGGCCGGTGAGCACGTCTCCCATCTGGTCGACGACCGACCGGGCCGCGTCCTCGTAGCGTTGCACGCCACTCAGGGCGCCGAGTCGGGCGAGGGATCGGGCGGCGACCGCGTTGGCCGACGGGGTGGCTCCGTCGAACAGGTCTTTGGTGCGGACGATCAAGGACTCCGCGTCGCTCCCGGTCGTGAAGAAGCCGCCGCGCTCCTCGTCTGCGAAGTGGGCGATCAGCCCATCGGCGACCGAGGTCGCTCGATCGAACCAGATCGAATCACCGGTGAGCTCGTAGAGATGGGTGAAGCAGTCGGTCAGCCACGCGTAGTCTCCGGCGTAGGCGAGGACCCGGGCCCCGCCCTCGGGTTGCCAAACCCGCAACCACCTGCCCTGGTCGGTGACCAGGTGACCGGAAAGGAATTCCCCGATGGCGACGGCGCGTGCTCGCCACGAAGCCCTGCCCGTGGCCTGGGCAGCCTCGGCCAGGACGGCCGCGTACATCGCGTTCCATTCGGTGAGCACCTTGTTGTCGAGCCCGGGCCGCCCGCGTCGGGCGCGGGCACCCAACAGCACCCTCCGTGCTCGTTGGACGCCTTCGTCACCGGTGAGCGGTGCTCCGATCGGTCTATGGATGACTGATCGCCCATCCAGGTCGCCATGCTCGGTCACCCCGTAGAAGTCGATGATCTCGGACAGGGCCGACCCGGTGGCCTCTCCGTCGGACCGTCCCAGCGCCTCGGCCATCTCTCCGGGGGTCCACACGTAGAAGCGGCCTTCGACACCCTCGGAGTCCGCATCCTCCGCCGAGGCCACCCCGCCCGACGCCTGAGTGAGGTCGCGCTCGACGTAGGCCGCGATTCCCTCGACGACGAGGAGATAGGCGCGGCTCCCGGTGACCTGCCACGCGTGGAGATAAGCCTGGAGCAGACCGGCCTGGTCGTAAAGCATCTTCTCGAAATGGGGGACCAACCAGCGGTCGTCTGTCGAGTACCGGGCGAAACCACCTCCGAGGTGATCGTGGATACCGCCCGCAGCCATGCCGTCGAGGGTCCTGGTGGCCATGTGCAGCACGGTCGTCCGCTCCGGCCCGACCGGTAGCTGCTCGACGTATCGGAGCACCAGGTCGATCAGCGTCGGCTGGGGGAACTTGGGAGCACGACCGAACCCACCCCAGTCGGGATCGAAGCGGCGGGCAATGTCCTCGACGGCGCCGACCAGGAGGCGAGGGCACCGAGCGGCCGCAGCCTCGTTCATCGTGGTGCTGACCGCCCCGGCGGGGGCGGCGGTCTCCGCGGTCCTCTCCAGTGCGGTCAGGAACGACCGCTCAGAGTTGGGGGATGCCGTCCCCGGACCGGAGCCCGAGCCGGTGGCGATGGCTCGGGCCAGTTCGGACGCCTGCTCCTCGACTTCCTGGCGCCGGTCGGTCCAGATGTCGGTCAGCGCGCTCAGGATCGTCCGGAACGAGGGGGTTCCCGCGCGGTCCCTGGGGGGG
>DAHUZT010000105.1 GCA_027315005.1 Acidimicrobiaceae bacterium
CCCCCCACCAACATCAACGCCCTCAACCAGCCTGCCAAGTCACAGGGCTGCTTCTACCAGGGACCGACGACCATCACCTTCGACTCCGGAGGCGGCTACACGGTCTCCAGCCCCGACACTCCATGGCAGGCCAACAACGGCACCACCCAGACGACCTATGACGGGCTCTCCCTCAGCAACAACAAGAGCAGCTGCCTGCCGTCTACCGGCACCTCGGGGTCCGTCACCGGGCCGGCCAACGGGGTGATCTACGTGCACAACCTGAGCAGTGCCACGTGTTCTTCCGGGAAGCTCCCGAACGGGAGCCCCATCGCCCCCAACCCACTCATCACCGCCTACGACGCCTACGGATTCAGATATGACGGCGAGGGGACCCAACCCAACTGTGAGGGGGACGCCATCGTCCATGGGCAGGTGAACGGTGCCTACACCTTGGCCACCCAGAACGACATCAATATCGACGGCAACCTCACCTACGCCAACTGCCCCAAGCTGACCGCATCCGAACAGTCGAGCATGAACTCGGCCAGCCCATTGGGTCCGTGGCCGGCCGCGGCCCAGTGCAGCTCGATCTCTACTTCCGGCACCAACGACATCCTCGGTCTGATTGCCACGAATTTCGTGTCGGTCAACAACCCGCTCCAGCAAAGCGGTCCCTGGTGGAATCCCACCGTAACCCCGGTTGCGACCTGCGGGACCTCCGGTGCGTCGGCTCCACCCGACTGCGCCAATCCGAATCCGATCATCATGGCCTCGATCCTGGCCCTCAAACACACCTTCAGCGTGCCCAACTTCTGTGCGACATCGAGCCAGCAGGGGAACATCGATTTCTACGGCTCATTGGGCGAAAAGTACATCGACCTCGAAGCGTGTGGCAGCGGTAGCTCGATCCAGAGCGGCTATGGGATGTCCTACACGTGGGACCCGCGGCTCTCCATCCTGTCGCCACCCGAGTTCTTCACCCCCAGCACCCCGTCGTGGATAACCCAGTCCTTCAGCGTGACCGTCGGGCAGTGCTCGCTGGTCTGGCCGGTCACCACATCGACCTGCCCGGCCACTCCTTGAACCCGGTGACGTCTCACTGATTCACGGCCGCCCGGCCGGGCTCTCCCCGGCGCGACACGCAGAGTTCGGCGCGCCGACCCGCTAGCCTCGTGAGGTCGTGCCCCCTCTCTCTCCCGCGTCCTCTTCAGCGCCCGCGCCCTCGACCTCCCTCCGGCCAGCCGGCGCCGACCTCGCCCCCCGCCACGACATCCGCAACGTGGCCATCGTGGCCCACGTCGACCACGGAAAGACCACCCTGGTCGACGCCATGCTGTGGCAGTCGGGGGCCTTCCGTGACAACCAGACGGTCAACGACCGGGTGCTCGACTCCGGCGACCTCGAGCGCGAAAAGGGCATCACCATCCTGGCCAAGAACACCGCCGTCCGCCACGGCGGCGTGAAGGTCAACATCGTGGACACGCCCGGCCACGCCGACTTCGGTGGCGAGGTCGAGCGGGGGCTGACCATGGTGGACGGGGTGCTGTTGCTGGTCGACGCGTCGGAGGGGCCGCTCCCCCAGACCCGGTTCGTCCTGCGCAAAACCCTCGAGGCCCGCCTACCGGTGGTGCTGGTGGTGAACAAGGTGGACCGGCCCGACGCGCGGATCGCAGAAGTGGTCTCGGAGGTGGAGGAGCTCTTCTTGGACCTGGATGCCGACGAGCACCAGATCGACTTTCCCATCCTCTATGCCAACGCCCGTGCCGGTTGGGCCTCGACCGAGAAGGGGGCCGAGGGCACCGACCTCGAACCACTCTTCGCCGCCATCCTCGACCACATCCCCGCCCCGCTCCACCGTCCAGATGCGCCCCTCCAGGCGATCGTGTCCAACCTCGACGCCTCGCCGTATGTCGGGAGGCTCGCGATCTGCAGGGTCCACAACGGCACCCTCCGCAAGGGCGAGACGGTTGCCTTGTGCAAGCTGGACGGTTCGATCGAACGGACCCGGGTGACCGAGCTGTACGTCGCGGAAGCCCTGGACCGGGTCGAGGCGGCCGAGGCCGGCCCCGGGGAGATCGCGGCGGTTGCCGGCATGGCCGAGATCACCATCGGGGAGACCCTGGCCGATGCCGAGGACCCCCGGCCCCTGCCTGCGATCACCGTGGACGAACCCAGCCTGGCCATGACCATCGGGATCAACACCTCGGTACTCGCCGGCGCCGACGGGACCAAGCTCACCGCCCGCCAGGTCATCGGCCGGCTGGAGTCGGAGCTGGTCGGAAACGTGTCGCTCCGGGTCAGCCCCACCGACCGGCCCGACACCTGGGAGGTCCAGGGGCGGGGCGAGCTCCAACTCGCCGTCTTGGTCGAGACCATGCGCCGGGAGGGCTTCGAGCTGACCGTAGGCAAGCCCCAGGTGGTCACCAAGCTCATCGACGGAACCCGTCACGAACCCATGGAGCGGGTCGCGATCGACGTCCCCGACGAGTACCTCGGGGTGGTCACCCAGCTGATGGCCCTGCGCAAGGGAACCCTCATCGAGATGGTCAACCACGGCAGCGGATGGGTGCGCATGGACTACCGGGTCCCGGCGAGAGGGCTGGTCGGCTTCCGTACCGAGTTCATGACCGAGACCCGGGGGACCGGCATGCTCCACCACGTCTTCGACGGGTGGGAGCCCTGGCACGGCGAGCTCAAGACCAAGCGCAACGGGTCGATGGTCGCCGACCGCCGGGGGGTGACCACCGCCTACTCGCTCATGAACTTGCAAGAGCGGGGCGCGCTCCTGGTCGGTCCGGGTACCGAGGTCTACGAGGGCATGGTGGTGGGCGAGAACGCCCGCGACGAAGAGATGGACGTCAACCCGACCAAGGAGAAGAAGCAGACCAACATCCGGGCCGCCGCCTCCGACGAGGCGATCCGGCTGACCCCTCCTCTCCTTCTCTCGTTGGAGCAAGCCCTCGAGTTCATCACCGACGACGAGTGCGTCGAGGTGACTCCCTCGTCGGTCCGCCTGCGCAAGGTGGTCCTGGACCAGGCCACCCGGGGGCGGCTGCGGAGCCGGGCCCGCAAGTCGAGGACCTGAACCGGCCGGCCGCGGCCGGTCACGGTCGGCAGCTCGGGCCGGTTCACCCCGAGCTGCCGCCGGTTGGGATCAGGGCCTTCTGATGGAGATGTGGGTCAGAGGACCGTGGGGTGCCGGCCTGGGCTGGAGCACGGTGAAGCCGCACTCGCCCGTCGCGTGCTCGCCGACCCGGTTCGGCCGAGCCGTCGAATCGCCGTACTGGACGGCAGGAGCGTTGTTGGCACACCGCAAGTCCTGACCGACGATGTTCGACACCACCTCCGAGGAGTCGGGGTCACCGAACGTGTTGTGATTGAAGTTGAGGTTCTGGTGCACCCGGTTGCGCAACGCTCCGAAGTAGCACGACCGAAGCCCTGCGACCGAGAGGTTTCCCACGATGTCGTTGTTCTCGTAGTCGCTGAAGACCGGGGAGTGCAGCAACGAGAAGAACCCGGTGGACGGCGGCGCACAGCTCAGCCCGCCACCACCTCGGGTCTGGAAGACGCTGCCCTTGATCGTGCTGGCATGCACGATGACGGCCAGGGCGTTGCGGCTGACCAGGCTGCCATCCACCCGGTTCTGGCCGGTGAGCGTCCCCCCGGCCGGACCGTGGGGACCGATCGTGACCGTGGGGTCGTCCGAGCACGGCGAGTACTTCGGTTCGCACCCCATGTCGAGCGCCGCGCCCTTCCCGACCCGGAGGTCGCCTTCGACGAGGAGGCTGGAGGTGCCCGAGCCGGTCACGTCGTTGCGGGCGAAGGTGGCGTTGAGCGCAGCACCCTTTGCCAGGGTGAGGTCGCCGGTGATGACCGTCGGGCCTCCGTCGACGATGCAGTATCCCTTCACCGTGACGTCGCCGATGTGGGTCCCGGACAGCACTCCCGGGACCGCGAACGACCCGCTGCAGGTGCTTCGGGCATGGTGGTGGTGCGGTGGCGGCGGCGGTGGACCGGGAGAGGTGCCGGTCCCGGTGAGGCTCACCTGCTGGGGTGAGGACGCCGCGTTGTCGGAGAAGCTCAGCGTCGCGCTCCGTGCGCCGCTCGCCGTCGGGTCGAAGGCCACCGACACGCTACAGGATGCCGAGGGCGCGAGGACGAGCCCGGCGTTGCAGGTGTTCCCCGACAGTTGGAAGTCTCCCGCGTCGGTGCCGCTCACGGTCGGTGCCGCCGAGAGGGCCAGGTTGGCGGTGCCGCTGCTGTGCAGGGTCACCGTCTGGGCGGCCGTCGGGGTGCCGACAGGCTGGCTGCCGAACGAGAGCGAGCTCGGTGTCGGGACGGCCGCCGGTGTCGTCGGTACGAGCGTCGATCCGGCCACCGCGAGCCCTTGGATGTCCGACCCGGCGTTGAACGAGCTCTGGAGCGTGCCGGCCAGGTTGTAGGTGTAGATCTCACCGGTGCCGGCATCACCGGCATAGAAGGTGTTGCCCACAGGATTGAAGGCGGCGGCGAAGATCGTGTTGAAGTTCGGGTTGGTGATCGAGTTGAGCAGCTTCCCGGTCGGGCTGTACTCGTCGATCGAGGAGGTGTCACCCAGCCAGACGTTGCCGTTCTGGTCGAACGACAGCGCGTAGGGCGTGGACCCCGGAGTGTTGGCGACGAAGCTCGGCTGGACGATGTCGCCTGTGGTCTGGTCGACCTGCATGATGCCCTGGGTGGCATTCTCGTTGGTCATGAACAGGTTGCCGCTGTGGTCGAAGGCGAGCCAGTCCGACTCTCCTGTCCCGTCGCTGCCCTGGCTGCTCGGGAGGGGGTAGAACCCCTCCCCTGCCCCGGTCGCCGGGTTGACCACGTGGATGCCCCCTCCCGGGCCATTGCGGTTGGCGTCCGACACGTACATCTTGGTGTAACCGGGCCCGAAGGCGATGCTCTCGGGACTGTTGTATGTGGTGCCGTCGTTGAGGATGGTGTCGTTGGAGAAGACCGAGACGGCCATCGTCTTGGCGTCGAGCTTCAGGATGTCGTTGCTGGCGAAGTCGGTGACGTACAGGTTGCCCTGGGCGTCGAACGCCATCCCTGTCGGATTGCTGGCCGTCATCAGCGTCTGCACGAGCGTCCCCGACGGCGTGTACTCGTTCACCTGCCCGTTCGCGAGCGAGGCGACGATGTCGCCTTTGGCGATCGGGCTCAGTGACGAGGCGGCCGAGGCCGAAGCGATGTTGGCCACGAGCGGAATGCCGAGTGCACCCAGCACCACCAGGACAGCCAGGGACGAGCGCAGAGAGCAGCGGTTGCGCCACGAGCTCCGGCGCGAAGCGGTACCCGAACTCCCGATCGTCGGAGCTGCCCCCGACCTCGGCCGGCCGAACAGCGATCGGCTCCTTCCCGTCCGAAGTGACCGCCGTCGTGTCGACCGCCGGTTCTGCGGCGTTGCCAGGCCCGCGCCGTCCGCCATCGTTCCGTTCCTCTCCGCCGACCCCCTGCCCACCGCCAACCATCGCCATTCGGATCGGGCCGGAACCGGATCGACACCGGCCATTCGCCGGCGCCGCAGAATCCGTACCCCCCTTCACCGTAAACCGACACCCCTCATTTGACAAGGGGGGTACACCAGGCTTCTTTTCGCCCGGGTCCGCTCCGGGGGGAGGGCTCGAACCTCCAACATCTGGCTCCAAAGGCCAGCGTTCTGCCGATTGAACTACCCCGGAATGCTGCACCCGGAATAATGCACCCGGTGGACCGGCCGGGTCGCCGATGCTGCGCTGCAGCGCGATCAGGCTAACCCCCCGACCATCCCGTAGGCCGGTGGGGTGGGAGTGAGCCGGCCCGATAGGCTCCCGGCCCGATGAGCTCGACTCGGGTGCTGGTTGTCGACGACGATCCGGCGGTCAGTGGTGCACTCGGGCGCGCCCTCCGGCTCGAGGGATACGATGTCGCCGCCGCTGTCGACGGCGGTGCCGCTCTCGAGTCGATGGCGGTCCGCCCACCCGACGCGGTGGTCCTCGACATCGGCCTCCCGGTCATCGACGGCCTCGAGGTGTGCCGGAGGCTGCGGTCGGCCGGGGACGACACCCCGGTCCTCATGCTGACCGCCCGCGACGCGGTCTCCGACCGGGTGTCGGGCCTCGACGCCGGGGCCGACGACTACCTGGTCAAGCCATTCGCGCTGGCCGAGCTGCTGGCCCGACTGCGAGCCCTGCTCCGCCGCCGCCCCGACGACGGAGGGGACGGGAGTGCGGTCCTCTCCTTCGCCGACCTGGAGCTCGACCCGGCGACCCGCGAGGCGAGTCGGGGCTCGCGCACCTTCACCCTCACCCGCATCGAGTACGACTTGTTGGAGCTCCTCCTGCGCCATCCGCGCCAGGTCATGACCCGCGAGCTGATCCTCGACCGGGTATGGGGCTACACCTTCGACTCGGGCACCAACTCCCTCGCCGTCTACGTGGGGTACCTGCGTCGCAAGACCGAGGCGGGGGGTGAGCCACGCCTGATCCACACGGCACGCGGTGTCGGCTACGTGCTGCGCGAACCGTGACGCCCCCCGCCCGGGGCGGCACCGGCCCGGGGCAGTGACGTTCCGCAGCCGGTTGGTGCTGGCCGCCACGGCTGCCGTGCTGGTGGTGGTGGTGCTCGGTTCCATCGCCACCTATCTGGTGGCCTACAACTCCCTGGTCACGTCCATCGACGTCAACCTGCAGGCCGGTGCCCAGGCATCCCTCGCTTCCCCGGTCCCAGACATTCCCAACCTCTGTACCGGCCAGGGTTCGTGCATCCAGGTCGTCGGGTCCGACGGCAGCGTCGGTCCGGGCTCGCCGCCGGTCCTTCCCCTCACGAACCAGGTGCGCGCGTCGGCGACCAGTCAAGGTAACGCCCCCGACCGGTACTTCTCGACCACGGTGGGCGGTAGCGCGGTGCGCGAGCTGGCGATCGCCCTTCCGCCCCGGTTCGTCTACCGGGCGGGCGGGATCACCCTGCAGCTGCCGACAGGGGGTGCAGCGCAATTCACCGCCCCACTGACCGGGGTGAACCGGGAGCTCGGCCGTCTGGCCCTCGCCCTGTGGATCATCGTGATCATCGGCATCACGATGGCCATCCTCCTCGGCCTGGCCGTGGGCCGCACCGTCCTCCGGCCGCTGAACAGTCTGACCCGCACCGTCGAGGAGCTGGCAGCCAGTACCGACGCTGGCAAGCTCCTCGATCCGGGCGGACCGGACGAGCTCGGCCGGCTGCGGCGCGCCTTCAACCGCCTGCTGACCGCCCTCGACGCCTCCCGGGTGAGCCAGCGCCAGCTGGTGCTCGACGCCTCCCACGAGCTCCGGACCCCGCTCACCAGCCTCCGCACCAACATGGAGGTCGCACGGCGCCTCGAGGAGCTCGAGCCGGCCGATCGGGATGTCCTCATCTCCGACGTGCTCACCCAGATGGACGAGCTCACCAGCCTGGTGGGGGACCTGGCCGAGCTGGCCCGAGGCGAGCAGCCAACGGTCACCTCGGAGCCCTTCCGGCTCGACCAGATCGTCCTCGAAGCGGTGGAGGTGGCGACCACCCACGGGCGGAGCCGGGGGGTCGTCTTCGACGCCTCGGTGGCTGCCACCTGGGTGTCGGGAGCACCGGCGCGGATCGAGCGGGCGATCGACAACCTGCTCGACAACGCCCTCAAGTGGAGCCCGGACAACGGGGTGGTCGAGGTGAGCTGTTCGGAGGGGGTGGTAGTTGTCCGCGACCACGGTCCCGGGGTGGACCCGAGCGACGTCGACTTCATCTTCGACCGCTTCTACCGGGCACCCGGTGCCCGAGGTCGGCCCGGGTCGGGGCTCGGGCTCGCCATCGTGGCCCAGGTGGCTCACGACGAGGGTGGGGCGGTCGACACCTACCAGGCCGAGGGTGGCGGAGCCGTGTTCCGGTTCAGCCTGCCGGTGGTGGCCGCGCCCGAAGGGGAAGACGACGACGAACGGTGACCGTTCCCACTCGACCGCCGACCGTGAGGGCCCGACCGCCGGTCACCGGTCACCGTTCGATGGCATGGAACTCCCTGGTCGGCTAGGGTCCCGGTCGACATGGGATCGCTGATCAAGAAGCGCCGGAAGCGCATGCGCAAGAAGAAGCACAAGAAGATGCTGAAGGCGACCCGCTGGCAGCGCCGCGCCGCGGGCAAGTAGCGACCCCCGGCTCCCGCCCGGGCGGGCTCAGCCCGACGCCCGGCATCACCCGACCCGGACCGGCGCCGTCCGGCCCGGCACCGTCCGGACCGGCACCAGCACCGCGGCGTCGCCGCCCTCTGCCACCGTCCGGCAGTCACCGATGCCGAGGGAGTCGGGTGTTCCCTCGACGAACCAGGTCGATCCGCTCCCGGCCAGCGTCGCCGGCGCTCCGGTCAGCGTCTCCAGCCGCTTCCGCCACGAGGCGAGGCGCGGCTCGACGTCGAGGGCGGCCACGGTGAGATCGTTGCAGGCACGGTCCGGGGCGTCCGGTGGCACATCCCGAGACCTCGCCCCAGAGCCGGTCCTCCGGGCATCCCATCGGGCGTAGACCGAGGCCGTGTCCACACCGAAGGGGACCAGGCACAGCACGAAGGCCCGGTCCTCGAAGGGCAGGGGCTCGATCTGCTCGCCGATCCCCCGCACGATCGCCCGGCCACCCGACAGGCAGAAGGGCACGTCGGCCCCGAGGTGGGCAGCGAGCCCGACGTCAGTGCAGCCGGCCCATCGGAGGATGGCGGCGGCGTCGGCGGACCCCCCTCCCAGTCCCCCTCCCGGGGGGATCCGCTTGATCAACTCCACCGACGCCCGGCGACCCACGGCATCGAGGGCCCGGACCACCAGGTTGTCCGCGCCACCGGGCACGACCGACCCCGGGCCCGTCCCGCCCCCGGGTCGGTCCATGGTGATCGAAAGGCGGTCGCCGTCGGACACCACCAGGGTGTCGGCCAGGTCCACGGTGACCATCTCCGACTCGAGCAGGTGATAGCCGTCCGGGCGCACCCCGGTGATCTCGAGCGACAGGGTCAGCTTGGCCGGGGCGGTAAGCACCTCGGCTCCGGATGGGACCCCGGGCTCTCTCCGGCCCCTCCCGGTCGGGTTCACCGCTCCCCTCCTCGGTCCCGCTGCCCGGCGGCGTCGCTCGGTGTCGGTGGGGGTGACCCGGCCAGTCGCCACCACCGCTCGAGATCGATCTCCTCGGCTCGCGAAGTCGGATCGACCCCGGCCCACTCGAACGCTTGGAGAGCGACCACCCCGTCGAGCGAACGCCGGAGCATCTTGCGACGGTGGGCGAACCCGGCCCGGACCACGGTGAACAAGCGGTCGTAGGGAGGTGAGCCGGGACCGCTCCGCCTCCGGTCCGGTGGATCGTCCGGCCTTCGTTCGAGGCGCACCAGCACCGACTCGACCCGGGGCCGGGGAACGAACACGGTGGCCGGCACCCGACCCACCACCGCGGCCTTCGCCCAGTAGGCCACCTTCACCGAGACGGCGCCGTACGAGTCATCCCCGGGGCCCGCGGCCAACCGCTCACCGACCTCCCGTTGCACCATGACCAGCATCGAGGTGACCGTCGGTGCCGTCTCCAGCACCCGGACCACGATGGGGATGGCGACGTTGTAGGGCAGGTTGGCGACCATCGTCCACGGCTGGTGTGGGGGCACCTCGGATCCGGCGAGCAGCGATGCCCAGTCCAGGGCGCAGGCGTCGGCCTCGACCACTCTGACCCCGGCCGGCTCGACCTCGGCGCGCAGGATCCCGGCCAGGCGTCGGTCGATCTCCACGGCGACCACAAGGGCACCCGCCTCGGCGAGCGCCAGGGTCAAGGACCCGAGTCCCGCACCGACCTCGACGACCGGCGAACCTTCTCCGATCCCGGCCAGGCGGACGATGCGGCGCACGGTGTTGGCGTCGGCCACGAAGTTCTGACCGAGGGCCCGACTGGGTCGCACTCCACTGGCTCGGAGCAGGTCCTCGATGTGGGCGGGACCGTGGGTCATCGCTTCAGTGTGACATCGCCTACGGGTCGTCCGGCGCTCGACCGCGCCCGGCAGGTCCCAACGGAGGTCGCCGGCGCGGGGTCCTCATTCGGCATTCAGATGCGGAAGATGCGGCGGGCGTTGGCCACAGTGGCCGCGGCCACCTGTTCGACGCCGAGGCCCTTGGCGGCGGCCACCGCCGCCCCCACCAGCGGCACCCGCGACGGTTCATTGGGGGTCCCGCGATGCGGGACGGGGGTGAGGAACGGTGCGTCCGTCTCGACCAGCAACCGGTCGAGCGGGCAGAGGGCAGCAGCCGCCCGAACCTCGTCGGCGCTCTTGAAGGTAACCACACCGCTGAAGGAGAGCACCGCGCCGAGGTCGAGACAGCGCCGGGCCTCATCGGGGCCGCCGGTGAAGCAGTGGACGACCGTGCGCTCGGGAACCCCGGTCGACTCCAGGACCGAGACGGTGTCGTCCCACGCCGCGCGGGTGTGGATGACCAGGGCCAGCCCGCAGCGGTGGGCCAGGTCGACCTGGCGGGCGAACACCTCGCGTTGGACCGCTCGAGGCGAGTGATCGTAGTGGTAGTCGAGCCCGCACTCGCCGATGGCGACAACGACCGGGCTGTCGGGCACCTTGCCTGCCGGGGTTCCTCTCTCGGGCATCGCCCGTTCGGCCGGGTAGCCTTCGGGGACCGCGTCGGCGAGCACCGCGTCCAGCACTGCGACGCCGTCGACCGCATCGTGAGGATGCAGCCCGACCGTCGCCCACACCTCGACCCCCTCCGCTCGCGCGGCCGCCCCGGGGCGCCGCTCTGAGCGCACCAGCTCCACCGCCTCGGATGACGAGCGCGCTCCGGTCCCCACGCAGACCATCCGGGTCACCCCGGCCTCAGAGGCTCGGGCGAGAGCGGCGGACAGCGAGGTGGCGTGCGGCCTTTCGCCGATGAGATCGTCGGCACCGGCGGCGGGTTCGTCGCCGAAGCTCCGCTGGAGGTGGCAGTGGGAGTCGAACCACTCGACCACCGCGTCATCCATGGCCGACCACCCCGCTCAGTCCCTGCGCCGGGGGAACAGCGGCGCGCCCTTTTCGACCGGGAGACCGCCGGGGTAGCCGCCCCAGGCGGCCGCCTCCGGCAGCCGGCCTTGCGCGGGCGATCCGCCGAGACCGATCCGCCTCCAGAGCTCGGTCGCGGTGGCCGGCATGGCCGCCACGATCAGCACCGTCACGATCCGGATCGCTTCGAGCGCGCTGCCGAGCACAGCGTCCACCTCCGGGCCCGGGTCGCCCTTCCAAGGTTCGGCCACCTCCAGCTCGGCGTTGGTCTCACGGACCAGCCGCCAGGTGGCCTCGAGGCCCTGGTTGGGCTGCCCCCCACCCCAGCCGGCCGTGGCCTCGGTCACGACGTCGGCGGCCACCGCCTTGAGCCGGCTGGCCGGGTCGGGCGCCGGGCCGATGCCACCGCACTGCTTGGCCACCACCGTCGCCACCCGTGATACCAGGTTGCCGAGGTTGTTGGCCAGGTCCGCGTTGTACCTGGCGGCGATCCCCTCGGCGGAGAACTCGCCGTCGGTGCCGAGGGGAATGTCGCGGAGCAGGTGGTAGCGCACCGGGTCGACTCCGTACTCGGCGACCAGCTCGCCGGGGGCGATCTGGTTCACGCTCGACTTGGACATCTTCTCCCCGCCCACCAGCAGCCACCCGTGGACCTGGATGTGGGCCGGCGGTTCGATGCCCGCCGCCATGCACATGGCCGGCCACCAGACACCATGGAACCGGATGATCTCCTTGCCGATGAGGTGGTGCACTGCCGGCCACCAACGGTCGAAGCGGTCCCCGTCCTCGCCGTAGCCGATGGCGGTCAGGTAGTTGACCAGGGCGTCGTACCAGACGTAGAAGACGTGTCCCTCGTCCCAGGGGACCCCCACGCCCCAGTCGATGGAGGTGCGGGTGATCGAGATGTCCCGGAGACCTCCCTTGATGAAGCTCAATGCCTCGTTCCGTTTGGACTCGGGGCGGACCGCCTCCGGGTTGGCCTCGTACCATTCGATCAGCCGTTGCTCGAAGGCGCTCAGCTTGAAGAAGTAGTTCTCCTCCTCGAGGTGCTCGACCGGCCGGAGGTGGACCGGGCACCGGCCTCCTTCGAGCAGCTCGTCTTCGGCGTAGTACTGCTCGCACGAGACGCAGTAGAGACCGCGGTAGGTGTCCTTCGCGATGTAGCCGTTTTCGTAGATCCGACCAAGGAAGTGCTGGACGGCCCGGTGGTGACGCGCCTCGCTGGTCCGGATGAACTCATCGGGTTCGACCCCGAGATCGGCCCATGCCGAGGAGAACCGCGGGGCCAGCCGATCGGTCCACTCGGCGGGCCCGACCCCGTGCTCTTCGGCGGCCCGGGCCACCTTTTGCCCGTGCTCGTCGGTCCCGGTGACAAAGAAGACCTCGTCGCCGATCAGCCGGTGCCATCGGGCCAGCGCGTCGGCGTTCACGGTCGTGTAGGCATGGCCCACGTGGGGAGCGTCGTTGACGTAGTAGATCGGCGTGGTGATGTAGTAGCGCGACATTGCCCGGTAGCGTACCGATCCGCTGGCTCACCCGAGCCGACCGCGAGACCGAGGTTCGCCCGATTGCGACCAACTCGTGACCCCTGTCACCTCGAGTCATGCGCCTGATCGGCCCTCCACCCTCGCCAACCTGTCCACCAGGTCGCCGAGCACGACATCCTGGGCAAGCAGGTGCTCTTGGAGCTTCACAGCCTCGTGGAGGACCGCGTCGGCGTCGTCAGAGGTGGCCTCGGACCGCTTGTCTGCGGCGGCGGCCAGCACGTTCTGACCGACGATGATCACCGACAGCAGGACCAGCTGGAGGAACGTCTGGGACACCCAGGACACCAGGGTGACCGCGCTGTGCGAGCTGACGGCCTGGGGCAGGCTGATGAGCGCGATGGCGGCGAACGCATACGCGCACCACATGGTGCCCACCCCGTTCGTGACCTTGACCGCGAACCACGCGTTGAAGCGGGCCACACGGTTGCGGGCCGGAAGCAGTTCGGCGACCGTCACCGGGTGAGCGGGGTTCCCCCCGAGCTTGGACTCCGTCCGATGATGGGGAACGTAGTCATAAATCGCACGATCGGTCATCAGCTGGCTCCTTCGGGTGCTCGTGGGGTTGCTGGCGGATGTCCAAGGACAAGCAGCACATCTCTCAGGGCCGGCGAGCGTCGAGCAGGACCTCGATGATCTGGAGGTCGGCGACGTTGTAGGCGAGCAGCGGAACCTCCTCCACGGCTGCAGTCGCGGCGACGGCGAGGGCGATGAGCACCGAGGTGTCGAGCACCACTCTCACCGGCGGGATGGCGTCGATGGGGCCGAGGGTAGCAGTTCTGCTACCGGCGTCCTGCCCGGTGGTCGGCCTGACTGGCGTTGCCGTCCCAGGCCCTTAGGATGCTGCGGCGTGGAGGACCGGCCCCCCGAGCAGGCATCGGCCACCGATCGGCCCGGGAGACGGCAACGGCTGGCGACCTACGGCATCTGCGAGGACAGCCACGGCCGGGTGCTGCTCACCAGGGCCTCGCCCTACCTGACCGTGGGCGGCGACTGGTTCCTCCCCGGGGGTGGGATCGACCACGGCGAGGAGCCGGGCGCTGCGCTCGAGCGGGAGCTGCTCGAGGAGACCGGCCTCTCCGTCGTGGTGGGTAACCTGCTCGGCGTGCTGTCCGACGTCTTCACCCTTCCCGACGGGGTCGACCTGCACACCGTCCGGATCATCTACGGCATCGCCTCGTTCACCGGCGTCGTGCGAGACGAGGTCGGGGGCTCGACCGACGCGGCCCGGTGGGTCCCGGTGGCCGACGCATTGGGAATGCCCCTCCGCCCCTACGTCCGCCGGGCGCTCACCGTGCTCCGAGGGTGACCGGGGTGGTCGGGCTCGCACGGTGACCGGGCTCCGGCTTCGCATCCACCGTGCGGGTGTTGCCCGAGCGGCTACCAGTTGGCCACGTGGCAACCGCCACGACCGCTGCGCTCGGTGTAGCGCTGGTGGTACGCCTCCGCCGGCCAGAAGGTGGCGGCCGGGGTCACCTCGGTCACGATCGGTCGCTTGAAGCGTTCCTGGAAGTCACGGAGCGCCCGACGGGCCGACTCTGCCTGCTCGTCTGTGCGGGTGAAGATGGCCGAGCGGTACTGGGTGCCGACGTCAGGACCCTGACGGTTGGGAGTGGTCGGGTCGTGGTGGCGGAAGAACTCTGCCAGCAAGGTCTCGTAGCTGACCCGGTCGGGGTCGTAGGTCACGAGCACCGCCTCGGCATGGCCGGTCCGGCCCGAGCACACCGCTTCGTAGGTCGGTGCCTCCACCGCCCCGCCCTCGTACCCGGAGATGGCGTCCACCACGCCTGGCACCGCCCGAAGGAACTCCTCCACCCCCCAGAAGCACCCGGCGGCGAACGCGGCCCGGTCCAGACCGTCGGGGACGTCGTCCGGCGGGATGCCCGGGGCCTGCGTCGTATCGAGAGCGCTCCGTCCGAACATGTCGTCTCCTCTTGCTCTGCTGTTCCGCACTGCTCTGCTGTTCCAACTCCGGCGCGTTCGGCGCCATTCCGGCCGACGCGATCACCGGGGCGGATCCGGTGGCGTATCGACGTCCGCCTGACGAACGGACAGGGCCAACCCGTAGACCCGCCGGCGAGGGACCCGGTACCGCTCCGCCACCAGGTCCACCACCCCCCGGGTGCGTCGGCCCCCGGCCATCCCCTCGATCAGTGCCGACAGGAGGACCTGGTCATCGACCGACTCCTCGCCCGGTGGTGCCCCGCCGAGCACGATGACGACCTCACCTCGCGGCGGCTGGGCGACCGCGCGGTCGGCCAGGTCATCGAGCGGCCCCCGCCACACGTCTTCGTGGACCTTGGTGAGCTCGCGCACGAGCGCGGCCGGACGCCCGCCACCGCAGGTGGCCGCCAGATCGGCGAGCGTGGAGGCCACCCGGCCGGGTGCCTCGAAGAGGATGGTCGTCCGCTCGTCCGACGACAGCACCTCGAGACGCCGACGCCGGCTGGTGCCCGAGCGGGGAAGGAACCCCTCGAAGCAGAACCGGTCGGTGGCAAGGCCGCTGATCACGAGCGCGGCGAGCGGGGCCGACGGTCCGGGCACCACGGTCACCCGGTGCCCTCGGTCCGCGGCGGCGGCCACTACCCGTGCGCCCGGGTCGGACACCCCGGGCATGCCGGCATCGGTGACGACGGCCACGGTGCGGCCCTCGTCGAGCAGGCCGAGGACGGCGTCGATGCGAGCGGGCTCGTTGTGGGCGTTTAGGGAGCGGAGGTCCCCCCGGTGGATGCCGGCGTGGGACAGCAGCTTCCTGGTGTGGCGGGTGTCCTCGCAGAAGAGCACCTCCGCCTGGCCGAGCGCGGCGGAGGCCCGCGGCGAGAGATCGCCGAGATTGCCGATCGGGGTGGCCACCAGCACCAGTGCCCCAGGCGCGGAGCCCGGCGAATCGGAGTCCTCTGATCCTGAGTCCGCGACTCCTCGGCCGGACACCGGTCCTCGGCCGGACACCGGCTCGTCGACCCCGCGTGTGGGTGGAGGATCGGCCATCAGGCCAGCTCCAGGCGGTCACCCACCCGCAACCCCCACCGCTCGAAGGCGCCCGCCTCCGCCTCGATGACCCAGCGTCCGTGGCGCCTCGGCAGGCTGATCCTCCACGGCCGGAGCGTGGTCGTCCCCACCACCACCAGCTCGCGATCGCAGAAGGCCACGTCGATGGCGAACCGCATGCCGACGGTGTGGACGGACCTGGTCCTCGGCAGGACCATCGCACCGTCGTAGCCGTCTCGACCGAGCAGCCCCTTCGTCCGGGCGGCGAGGGAATCGGCCACCTCGGCAGACGCCAGGACGTCACCGTCGCGCATCAGCCAGCTCACCGGCTCCGCCCCACTGGCCAGGCCGGTGCACCGGCGGCTACGATCGGCGGACTGTGTCGAAGCGGACCAACAAGCGCAAGCTCCGTGCCAAGAAGAAGGCCAACCATGGCAAGAAGCCCAACTGCGGCCGGGGCTGACCGCACGACGGTCACCGCTGTGGATGCCAGCTGAGGCCGCGCCGGTCGAGCAGGTCGACCAGGGCGCTCGGTCGGTCGGTGATAATGCCGTCCACCCCAAGGTCGCAGAGCCGCTCCATCTCGGGTTCCTCCTCGATGGTCCACACGTGGACGGCCAGTCCCAACTGGTGGGCGACCTCGACGAACCGCTCCTCGACCAGGGTGAGACCAGCGTAGGAGTCCGGCACCTGGAGGGCCACGTGCGCCATGGGTTCCGGCGTCCTCCCGTCGCGGACCGCCTGGTAGAACGCGGCCACCGCCTGGGTCCCCGCCGAGGTCGGGATGTCGGGCGCGAACCGGGCGAAAGCTTCGGTCGCCGTATCGAGGAACGACGCCACGATCACGTCCTCGCCCCGGTCGTACCGGTGGAGCAGGTCGGCAAGGCGTTCCTCGTACGGTGCGACGGCCGGGGCGGTCTGCTTGATATCGAGGTTGAGCACCTCCTGCGGAAAGGCTTCGAGCACCTCCTCCAGGAGGGGGATGGCGAACCGGCGGTCCGACGGGGCGCGGCCCCGGAAGGGATAGGCGTCCCCATCGAGCCCCGGGGACACGTCGGCTCCCGGTGCCCACCAGTAGGCGTTGTCCAGCCGGGCGAGCTCGGGGTAGGTGAGATCGGCGATCCTGCCACTCGACGGGGTGGTCCGATCGACGGTGGGATCGTGGCAGACCACCAGGCGGCCGTCGGCGGTGGCGTGGACGTCGAGCTCGATGGCGGTCGCGCCGGCCTCGAGTGCGGCTTCGATGGCATACAGGGTGGAGGAGGGAGCCTCCCAGGCTCCACCCTGATGGGCATAGGCGATGACCCGACGCTCCATCCACGTCGGGGTGGTCCCGGTCACCAAGGGAGCGGACATGGAAGAACGGTAGCCTCTGCCTCGCCATGTTGGACCACGTCTTCGCGCAGCTCGTCAGCTCCATCCGCCATGCCTTCGAGGAGGCGCTCCTCGAGCGCCAGGCCGTCGAGGAGCGGTTCCAGGTCGACGTCTTCCTGGGGGACGTGAGTTTCGAAACGTCCTACAGCCTGCCCGGCGAGGAGCGGCCCGCCCGGATCCGAGTCGACGTCGGCCTCGACTGGCCCACCTGGAGCCAGACCTCCTACCGGAGCCGGCTCATCGGGGAGGAGCCGGACGAGCCCCCCGAAGTCCTGGTGGAGATCGCCTTTCGGCTCCAGGCGATCGACGGGTCCCCCGAGATCGCCCCCCTCCTCGCGGTCGTCCCCGCCCGCATCGACTTCGTGGGGGACGAACCGCTGACCCGGGGCGAGACCACGGTCGAGCAACTCGTCCCGGCGGATCCGGCCTCCTCTTCGACCTGGGCGGTCGAGGTCTCCTACGAGGGACCCTGCCGGCTCGACGAAGACGTGCTCGACCGTCCGGGCAGCCTCGACGAGCTCCTCATGCCGCTCGGACGCCAGGTCGCCTCGCTGCTCGTGCGCATGGGCGACCTCCCGTACTCGTTCCTCTCCGGGGACGACCCGCAGCACTGAGCCGGCTGGGATGCTCAGGCCACCTGAGCCCGAGCCGCCTACTCGACTGCAGCATCGGCCACCTCGACGCTGTTCTCCACGCCTGGCGCCGACTCCCGGCGGGCCCGGCGGCCGATGTGGATGAACACCGGGACGGACACGGAGAGGTAGACGCACCAGACGATCAGCTGCAGCACCGTCGGACGGTCTGCATAACCGAACAGGCTGTGGAACGCATCGCCGAGTGAGCTGCGCTCGTTGAGGAATCGGCTCGTGCTCCAGAGGGCGTGCTCGAGGACGGGGAGCCACCCGAGCTCCTGCAGGTTCCCCACCGCATCGGCCAGCAGCCCGGCCGCGAACACCATGAGCACCACGCCGATGATCCGGAAGAACAGCCCGAGGTCGAGGCGCCGTCCGAGTTTGTAGACGAGGTAAGCGCCCGCCATCGCCACCGCGAGACCGAGCGCTGCGCCGAACAGCAGGCCCACGCCGGCCTTGGTGGCCGCCTGGGTCGACGACGCGAACACGATCGCCAGGGTGAAGACCATCGTCTCGAGACCCTCGCGCCCGACCGCCTGGAACGCGAGCAGCCCGAGCCCGAAACGGGCCTTGCCGTCGATCGCCTCCTCCGATCGGCGCCGGAGATCGCCGGCCATGGTCCGAGAGTGCGACTGCATCCAGAACGTCATGTAGGTGAGCACAGTGGTGGCGACGAGAAAGGTGACCGTCTCGAAGATCGTCTGTGCGGACGACCCCTGGTACCGCTGGATCATCAGGTAGGCAACCACTCCTCCGCAGCTCACCACGGCCATGGCCGCGGCCACGCCGAGGAACACGTCACGGAAGTGGCGGCGCTGTCCGATCTTGTCGAGGTACGCCAGGAGGACCGCCACGATCATGCTGGCCTCGATCCCCTCCCGCAGGAAGATGACGAAGGTCGGGATCATCGAGGTTCGTTTGCCAGGTTGGTCACAACTATGATCTTAGGTAACCCTAAGTCCGTGGACCTGTCAACCTCCCGACGCCCGCCACCGCTCAATCGAGCAGCCCGACTCCGATGGCGAGGGCGCGCAGATCTGCCAGGGGCCGGGCACCCACGTGCGAGATGATCTCGGCCGCACACACCCCGCCGAGACGGGCCGCATCACTGGGCCCGAGGCCGTGGGTCATGCCGAAGAGGAAGCCGGCGGCGAACAGATCCCCGGCTCCGGTGGTGTCGACCACCCGGTCGACCGGCTCGGCAGGGACCTCGACCGGACCGCTCGGAGTCACCACGACACATCCCTTGTCGCCACGGGTCAGGGCGGCGAGCACCCCGGTCTCCGCCACCGCTTCGACCGCCTCGTCGAATCCGGCGGTGCCGAACAGCAGCGTGATCTCGTCCTCGTTGGCGAACACCAACTCGAGGTCGTTGTGGATGAGCTCGAGGAATTCGGATCGATGATGCTCGACGCAGAACGGGTCCGACAGGCTGAGCGCGACCGAGGCCCCGTCACGGTGGGCGATCTCGATCGCTTCGCGCATGGCGGCCTTGGCAGCGTCCTGCTCCCAAAGGTAGCCCTCGAGGTAGGCCACCTCGGCCGAGATGAGGTGACCGCGGTGGAGATCGGCGGTACCGAACTCGGACGCCACCCCGAGATGGGTGGCCATGGTCCGTTCGGCGTCCTCGGTGACCAGCACCAGGCAGTGTCCGGTCACCGTCTCACCGGGCACCGCCGTGGTCGGCGTCGGGTCGAAGGTCACTCCGATCGAACGGATGTCGTGGAGGAAGGACCGACCGAAACTGTCGTCGGCCACCCGACCGAGGAACGCTGCGCGGCCCCCGAGGGCGGCGATCCCGGCCGCGGTGTTGGCCGCCGACCCACCCGAGGCTTCGACGGTTGAGCCCATCGTCTCGAAGATGGATGCGGAACGTGCGCCGTCGACCAGGACCATGGTCCCCTTGATCAGACCGAGCTCCCCCAGCTGGTGGTCGCTGGCCTCGGCCAGCACATCGACCAAGGCGTTGCCGATGCAGACAACGTCGTGCGCTGACCGCTGAGAGACGTCCGACCGAGGGGCGTCGTCGGATGAGGGTCTGCCGGAGGAGCCGACAGAGGGGTCGGATCGCACCGCCATGGAACGGGAGTCGGGATCTGCGGGTTCCGCGGGCACGGGCCTGAACGTAGCCTGGCCGGCGTGGCCTCGGTGACTCACAAGACCTCGACGGTCGACCCGGCCTCGCCCGCCGGGCGTCGAGCGCCTCAGACCCAGTGATACCGGCACCCGGGGGGACGTCGTGGAGGGGACGGCGAGCACGGCGCTTGGCTGTGGTCTCGGCCGTGGTCGCCGCCGCGATGGCCACCGCCGTCCTCGTCGCCACCGACCGGATCGGTTCGACCTCACCTGTGCAGACCAGGCCCACCACACCACCAGGCTCCTCTCCGACGACCGTCCCAACGGTTCGCCCGGCGGCGGCCACCGACTGGACCACGTACCACGGTGACCCACTCGGATCGGGTGTCGCACCCACCGATCGGCGGTTCACCGGCCCCGGAGCGGCGTGGACCTCCCCGACCCTTTACGGCCAGCTCTACGGGGAACCACTGGTCTACGACGGCCTGGTCGTGGTTGCCACCGAGCACGACGTGGTCTACGCCCTCCGTGCCGCCAACGGCACCGTGGCCTGGTCGATGACCGTCGGCTCACCGGTGCCGTCTTCGATGCTGCCATGCGGGGACATCTCGCCCACCGTGGGCATCACCTCCACCCCGGTCATCGACATGGCCCGGTCCGAGGTGTTCGTGGTGGCAGACGTGCTGTCCGGCCGCGTCATCTCCCACCATCTGGTCGGGCTCGATCTCTCCACCGGCCAGGTCTTGCTCGATCAGGCGGTCGATCCACCGGGACGCCCCTCGGCGCTGCTGCAACGAGCCGGGTTGGCGCTCGACCGGGGCTCGGTGGAGATCGGCTTCGGAGGCAACTACGGCGACTGCGCCACCTACCACGGCTGGCTGGTCTCCGTCCCCGAATCGGGCGGGGCCGGCCGCACCTGGGAGGCCGATGCCGCGCCCGGCAACGATCAAGGGGCCATCTGGATGGGCGGTGCCGCTCCGGTCGTCGATGCCGGCGGCAACCTGTGGGTCACCACCGGGAACGGATCGAACACGACGGGACCGACCCCGAACGGCAGCGACTCCGTGGTCGAGCTCTCCCCCTCGCTCACCGTGGAGCAGACGTTCACACCCACCACCTGGCCGAGGGACAACGCGGACGACCTCGACCTCGGTTCGTCGCCGCCAGTGTTGCTCGCCAACGGCTACGTGCTCCAGATCGGGAAGTCGCAGACTGCGTACCTACTCCACGCGTCCCACCTCGGGGGCGTGGGCGGTCAGGCAGGCGAGCAGGCGAACCTCTGCGGCGGCGTCTATGGCGGAGAGGCCTGGGCTGCGGCCGAGGTCTACCTCCCCTGCAGCAATGGCGTCGAGGCGGTACGGGTCCAGCCCGGCAACCCGGAGGTGCCGATCGGAGTGCTCTGGTCGGCCCCGGAATCGGCCGGTCCTCCCATCGTCGTCGGCAGCGAGGTCTGGACCATCAGCCAGGGCGGCGTGCTCTACGGCCTCGACCGGGCCAGCGGTCGGATCGAGACCGTGCTGCCCCTCGGCTCGCCGCCGGCCAACCACTTCCCGACCCCCGCGATCGGAGACGGCCTGCTGCTCGCCACCACAGCCCACCGGGTGGTTGCCTTCCGGTAGCCGGGTCTCCAGAAGCTGAAGATGCGCACGACCGGCCGCGAACGGCATCCGACATCGACCGGCGACGGTAGCCTGCCCGGCATGATCGCTTCCGGACCCGACGCCGACTCTGCGCCCGCGCCTGACCCTGCCACTGCGCCCGCGCCTGACCCTGCGCCCGCCCCGTCCTCCTACCGCCTACCGACATCGATCCGACCCCGGGCCTACCGGCTCGCCCTCGCCCCCGATCTCGACGCCTCTACCTTCGGTGGCACCGTCGAGATCGACGTGACAATCGACGAAGCCACCCCGGTCGTCGTGCTCAACGCAGCCGAGCTCGAGATCACGAGTGCCGAAGCGGTGGTGGGTGACGGCCCTGAGACCTCGATCCTGCCCGCCTCGGTCACGCTCGACGAGGCGGAGGAGCGGGCCGTCCTCACCTTTGCCGAAACCGTCGGCGGCGGCTCCGCCTCGCTTCGCCTCGAGTTCACCGGAATCCTGAACGACAAGCTGCACGGGTTCTACCGTTCGACCTTCACCGGCGACGATGGCGCCGAGCGGGTGATCGCCACCACCCAGATGGAGTCGACCGACGCCCGACGGGCTTTTCCCTGCTTCGATGAGCCCGAGCTCAAGGCCACCTTCGAGGTGACCCTGGTCGTCGACCAAGGCCTGGCCGCCTTCTCCAACGGTCCGGTGGTGGCCGAGACGGCCGAACCAGGTGGGAAACGCCGGGTCCGGTTCGCCACCACCATGGTCATGTCCACCTACCTGGTCGCCTTCGTCGTCGGACCGCTCGAGGCCACCGATCCGGTGATGGCCAGCGGCGTGCCCCTCCGCATCGTCCACGCTCCGGGGAAATCGGGCCTGTGTGACTTCGCCCTTGCCGTCGGTACCCACGCCCTTTCCTTCTTCACCGACTACTTCGGCATCCCCTATCCGGCCGACAAGCTCGATCTGGTGGCGATCCCCGACTTCGCCTTCGGGGCCATGGAGAACCTCGGGTGCGTCACCTTCCGCGAATCGGTCCTGCTCATCGACGCAGACCAGGCATCGCGGACCGAGCTCGAACGGGTGGCCGACGTCGTATGCCACGAGATCGCCCACATGTGGTTCGGTGACCTGGTCACCATGAAGTGGTGGAACGGCATCTGGCTCAACGAGGCCTTCGCCACCTTCATGGAGGTGCTCGCCGTGGACGCCTTCCGGCCCGAGTGGCAGCGATGGGTCAGCTTCGGGGTGGAACGAGAGGCGGCCATGGCCGTCGACGGCCTCCACGCGACCCGTCCGGTCGAGTTCCCGGTGGGCCGTCCCGAGGAGGCCCAGGGCATGTTCGACGTCCTCACCTATCAGAAGGGAGGCAGCGTCCTTCGAATGCTCGAGCAGTTCGTCGGCCCCGACGTCTTCCGGCAGGGGATCACCGACTACCTCACCACCCACCGTTTCGGGAACACCGAGACCAGCGACCTGTGGGCCGCCCTCGAACGCTCGAGCGGAGAACCGGTCGGTGCCATCATGGACACCTGGATCGACCAGGGTGGCTACCCGCTCGTCACGGTGGGGACCGACGGTACGGTTGCACAGTCGCCCTTCTCCTACCGGGACGCTCCCGGCGGTGCCATCGGGACTCTCTGGCGGATCCCGGTGCTCACCAGGACCCTCGGTCCGGGCAGCGGGCCGACCGGCAGCGTGCTGCTCGAAGCGGCGCCCAAGCCACTGCCTCCACACGCGGATCATGGACCCGGGGAAGGAACCCGCAACGAACACGACCTGATCACCGTGGTCAATGCGGGAGGATCGGGCTTCTTCCGGGTGGCCTACCCGTCGATCGTCCTCGACCGGCTGGCCGGACGGCTCGGCGCGCTCGACCCCCTCGAGCGGTACAACCTGGTGTCGGACACCTGGGCCGCCGCCCTGGCCGGGCGCAGACCGGTGGCCGACCTGCTCGGTCTGGCCCTCGCCCTCCGCCACTCGGACGAGCGTGACCCGAGCGTGTGGTCCGTCGTGCTCGGGGCCCTCTCACTCGTCGATCGGGTCATTCCCGACGGCGACCGCCCGGTGCTGGCCGAAGCGGTCCGGACCCTCCTCTCTCCCTTGCTCGACGCCCTCGGATTCGACCCTCGTCCCGACGACGCCGAGCGCACCCCCTCTTTGAGAGCGGCAATCATCCGCTTCCTCGGAACCGTCGGGGAAGACCCGGTCGTCGGCCGGGAGGCCGCCCGGAGGTTCACCGGAACCGGCTCGGGCACCGGCTCGGGCGTCCTCCACCCCGACACCGAGGCGGCTATCCTCGATGTGGTTGCGGCCACCGGTGGTCCGGCGGAGTTCGACACGTTCTTGTCCCGCTACCGGTCCCCGGCCAACCCCCAAGAGGAGAACCGGTACCTCTATGCGCTGGCATCCTTCGATGACCGGGCGCTGGCCCGCCGTGCCTTCGACCTCGCCGTCTCAGAGGTACGGACCCAGAACGCCCCCTTCCTCGTGCAGCAGCTGCTCGCCCACCGCACCACCGGACCGGCCGTCTGGGAACGGGTCGCCACCTCGTGGGACGACCTGGTGGCCCGCTTCCCTTCCAACACCGTGCCCCGCATGCTCGACGGGGTGCGAGGCCTGTGCGCTCCGAAGGAGCTGGCCGAGGCGGTGATCGAGTTCGTCGAAGCCCACCCCCTCCCATCGGCCGGCCGCACGGTGGATCAAATCGTGGAGCGGCTGCGGGTCAACCTGGCCTTCGCCGAGCGCGAGGGCACCTCGCTCGCTCCGATGCTCCGTGACCGGCTCTCTGCCGGGCACACCTGAGGGGCCCTGCCGGGTTTCCGGCAATCCTCCGGCTCCCTAACCTGTGGCGGTGCCGATCGGCGTCGCCCTAACCGTGTTCGCCGTCATCTTCGTGGCCGAGCTGCCGGACAAGACGATGATCGCCGCCCTCATCATGGGTGGCCGGAGCCGTCCGGTGCTTGTCTGGTTTGGCGCGACCCTGGCCTTCTCCGTCCAGGTGGCCGTCGCCGTCGCCGTGGGCCAGGTACTCCACCTGCTCCCCCACCCCTGGATCGAAGGGGTGAGTGCCGCCCTGTTCGCCGGAGGGGCGGCCTACCTGTTCTTCGTGCCCGAACACGAGGAGGAGGCGCTCGGTGAGCGTGACGGCGAGTCCGAGCCACCGGGGACCGGGTTGAAGACGATCGGAACCGCGTTCGTCATCATCTTCATCGCCGAGTTCGGGGACCTCACCCAGATCTTGACGGCCAACCTGGCCGCGAGGGAGCACCAGCCGGTCGCGGTCTTCATCGGTGCGCTCGCCGCCCTGTCCGCGGTGATCGCCATCGGCGCCTATTCCGGGCGCGCCCTGTTACGGGTAGTGTCCCTGGCCGTCATCCGCAAGGTTGGCGGCGTGCTGCTTGCCGGCTTCGCCATCTACACCGTGGCGTCGCTGATCGCCGGATGACCGGGAGTGGGGTGGGAGGGGAAAGCGAACCGGCCTCGACCGCGGACGCCGGTATAGCCTCACCACCCATGGGAGGTCTCACCGAGGTTCTCCGCCGGTTCGCTCCCGAGGCGGGCACCGCCCTCGAAGAGGTGGCCACCGCCACCTGGGCATGGGCCCGTGATCAGGACCGGGTCGACCTTCTCGGGTTGGCCGGTCGGGTCAGTGCCGCCCAGATGGATCTCCAGCCGCTGGCCCCGCCTCCGGACACCGGACCGCTTCGATGGGCCGACGTGGCGCCCCACGCCTGGCGGTCGATCGACCAGCTCACCGAGGCCGACGCCGTGGTCCTCCGCTTCGCCGAACAGTTCACCGCCGATGTGACGGGCATCACCGAGGAGCAGCGCCGGTCCTTCGTCGACCACTTCGGTGCCGCGGCCGGTGACCTCGCCGCGGTGCTCTTCGCCCTCGACTTCCTCCCACGAACCAACGCCGCCCTCTTTGCCCTGTTCGACGGAGGCGACTGCGACGGCGACGGTTCCCATCCGGTGTCCGCGCGGGCACGGCCCGTGCGAGCTTCGGCATCCACCGTCGGAAGCGCCCTCTGGGAGTCGTTCGGCACCATGACCCGCGCCGTCGCGCTGCTCGGTGCGGTAGATCCGGTCACCACCGAGCTGGTCCGCCTGCGCGGTGCCCGCCAGCACCGGTGCCGGCTGTGCTCGTCCCTGCGCAGCCGGCCTGCCATCCGGGCCGGCGCCGACGAGGCGCTGCTCGGTGCGGTAGATCACCGCGGCCTCCGGGATCTGACCCCCGAGCACCGCGCGGCCCTGGACCTCACCGATGCCATGATCTGGACACCCGGTCGGATCGCAGAAGGGGTGCTCGGCGACCTGCGGGTGCTGTTCACCGAAGAAGCCCAGGTCGAGCTGGTGCTCGACGTGACCCGCAACGCCTTCAACAAGGTGGCCGTGGCCCTCGGTGCCGACGATGCCCACGTGACTGACGGGGTGGAGCTCTGCGACTTCGACGACGACGGCGAGGTCGTCTACGGGGTCAGCCTCGACTGATCTGCTCCATGGTGCCCGCGCCGCCATGCCAGGCTGGCAGGATGGCCACACCACCGAGCATGCGACCGACGGCCCCGGCGTCGACCGGCGCCGCAGATCCCGAGCGCAGAGCAGCTCCCGAGCGCAGAGCAGCTCCCGAGCGCAGAGCAGCTCCCGAGCGCACGGCAGATCCCGAGCGCAGAGCGCGCCTCTTCTCCCTCGCCCGCCAGGCCACCGGCTTCATGCCCGACGACGAGGGCGAGGCCCTCTACACGGCGGCGATGCGGGCCGGTTCGACCTTCGCAGTGTCGACCATGGTCGAGATCGGGGCCTGGTGCGGCAAGTCCGGGCTCTACCTCGGAGCCGCAGCCGAGGAGACCGCAGCCGTGCTCTTCAGCGTCGACCATCATCATGGGTCCGAGGAGAACCAGCCCGGTTGGGAACACCACGACGACTCGCTGGTCGACCCGGCCACCGGGCGGATCGACACCCTCCCCCACTGGCGCAAGGCGATCGACGGGGCCGGGCTCTCTGGCTCGGTCGTCGGCGTGGTCGGCGACTCGCCCACCATCGCCGCCCACTGGGCGCAACCGCTCTCGTTCTGCTTCATCGACGGGGGCCACGGGGAGGCGCCCGCTTGGGCCGACTACCGGGGCTGGGCCCCCCACGTGTGCCCCGGAGGCTGGCTGGCCATCCACGACGTCTTCCCCGACCCGGCGGACGGAGGACGACCACCCTTCGAGCTCTGGAGGGACGCCCTCGACTCGGGCTCCTTCGTCGAGGACGGAGGGTGTGGATCGCTTCGGGTCCTCCGCAAGGTGACCGGTCCGGCCGCGGTCCGGCCGGTTGGCTGATCGGTCGGTTCGCGGACCTGCTCAGCCGGGAGCTGGCGAGCCAGGGGCCGACACCTCGGGTTCGATCGGGGCGTCGGGGGCTGGCTCGGTGAGGTCGAGGTTGCTGGGGAGGCCCTCGCCCCGGAAGAGGCCCGAGGCCGCCGTCGTGCGGCTCAAGGCGTCGCAAGCCAGCACGACGGCCGCCGCGGTGTAGGAGGACCGCTCGAGCGGTGGATAGGTGACCTGTTCGGGGAAGACCATGCCGGTCCAGTACGAACCGTCGTCGTTGCGGAGGCTCTGGGCCCAGGTGAACAGGCGGAGCGCGTCCTCGTCCAGTCCTAGGAGGTCGAGGGCGAGGACGCACTCGGCCGTCTCGGCGGCCGTGACCCAGTCTCCGGTGGACACGCATCGCACACCGCGACCCTCGAGCACGAAGGCGTCCCAGCACGCTTCGATCCGCCGCTCGCCGCCCGGGCCGGTGAGGGCGCCGGAAAGCACCGGGTAGTACCAGTCCATCGCGAACTCGACCTTGGGGGCGAAGGCTGCCGGGCTGTGGGTGAGGGCGTGGGCGAGGCGGCCGGCGGCCAGCTCCCAGTCCGGACGCTCGTGCCCGAGACGTTCGGCACAGGCGATGGCGCAGCGGAGGCTGTGGTAGATCGACGACGAGCCGGTCAGAAGGGCGTACTCCTCGAGGACGCCGGAGGCGTCGAGGGACCACCGGATGGCACCGTCGGGGCGTTGCCACCGGAGCACGAAGTCGATCCCGGACTCGATGGCGGGCCACAGCTGGGCGAGGCCGTCGACCTCCCCGGTGGACAGGTACCGGTGCCAGGCGCCCGTGGCGAGGTAGGCGCAGACGTTGGTGTCGAGCCGGGCGTCCTTCACCCCGGTGGCCAGGTAGTAGTTGAACCAGCTCCCGTCGGGCAGTTGGGCGTCGACGAGCCACCGGTAGGCACGGTCTGCCTCGGCGTCCATGCCGGCCACGGTGAGAGCCATGGCCGACTCGACGTGGTTCCACGGATCGCAGTGACCTCCGGGAAACCATTCGATCATCCCGTCCGGCCGCTGCAGGCAGGCGATGGAGCGTGCCGTCTCCAGGACGTCCCCGGCGCTCATCACCCCGGCGACCGCCGGTAGTGTCCTCATACGGTGACCGCCCGGCGCCGTCGTACGGCCGGATCGCCCATCGCAGGAGCTCCGGCGGGCTTCTCCAGGTAGAGCACCAGGCTCTTGCCCACCAGCGGGTT
>DAHUZT010000110.1 GCA_027315005.1 Acidimicrobiaceae bacterium
CCGTAAAGCTCGACGGTGTTCGGCAGATTGACGATGAGCGGCCTTCGGGGATCGGGCTCGATGACATCGGCTACGGCCTGACAGATCTCGACAGCGAAGTCCGGTTCGGTGCCGGTGAAGCTCTCCGGTGAGTACTCGTAGTAGACGTCGGTTCCGGCCAGCATCGGCTCGAACTTCTTGCAGAGCCGGGCTGCGGTGACGGCGATCTCTGTTATACCCGCCCGGTCGAGCCCGAAGACGACCTTGCGCTGCAGGGTCGAGGTCGAGTTGTAGAAGTGGACGATTGCCCGAGGTGCTCCCTTCAACGATTCGAACGTGCGCTCGATGAGCTCTTGACGGCACTGGACCAGGACCTGGATCGTGACGTCGTCGGGGATCAGGTCCTCTTCGATGATCAGTCGCTGGAAGTCGTAGTCGGGCTGGGATGCAGCCGGAAAGCCCACTTCGATCTCCTTGAATCCGACTTCCACTAGTGCCTTGAACAACGCCAGCTTCCGCTCGGGGTCCATCGGGTCGACCAGAGCCTGATTGCCGTCGCGTAGGTCCACGCTGGCCCAGCGGGGCGCGGTTGTCCGCTCCTGGTCGGGCCAGGTGCGATCGCTGAGCACCAGCGGTCGGTGGGGGCGGTAGAGGTGGTAGGGCATCGGGGAGACATCGCAGGGCATGGCCAGCCGACCGTCGGTCGGTTCCGGCTTGGTCGAGCCAGAAACGGTCGGCTCACCGTCTCCACCCGACTCGACAACTCTCGGATCGATGCTCACGGATGCTCCCTTGCCTGTCGTTGTTGCCTGTCGTTGTTGCCTGTCGTGAGGCTTCGCCGCCTGCCGGTCGACTCTCCCGGGAAACAAAAAACCCCCTGGCCCATCGGGCGCAGGAGGTTGCGGGCGAACGCGATGTGACGTTCGCCGTCAGGTCAGGAGGAGCTCGGTGCAGTGGACGCAATGCATGACCCCACCATCGTGCCAGTCCACTCGGCCGGCGTCAAGGTCCACTATGAGGCCGGGTTGCGACCTTGACGGCACCTCACTGGTAGCGGGCGGTGTCCCGATCGTACGTTGGGCTCAGATCCGTTCGAAATTGCGCGCTAGTTCCCAGTCGGTGACCACCCGGTTGGCCGACGCCCATTCCTGTCGCGCGGTGTTGACCAGATGACGGTGGACCTCGGGGCCGAAGGCCTCGGCCGCCAGGGCGCTACCGGCCAGGAGCTCCACCGCTTCGGGCAGGGTCGAGGGGATCCGGACGACATCGTCGGCCTGGTAGGCGTTGCCCACGAAGGCAGGCTCCAACTCGAGTTCGTGTTCGATGCCCCACAATCCACCGGCGACCGCGGCAGCGAGCGCCAGGTACGGGTTGACATCCGCTCCGGGCACTCTGTTCTCGATCCGTCGCGCCGCTCCGTCACCGACCACCCGGAATCCACAGGTTCGATTGTCCTCTCCCCAGACCGCCGCGGTCGGTGCCCACGAGTCCGGGGTGTAGCGCCGGTAGGAGTTCAGGTATGGGGCGAAGCACCAGGCGAGCTCCCGTGCGGCGGCCAACTGGCCAGCCAGGAATTGCCGACCGACGACCGACAGCCCGGAGTCGCTGCCCTCAGAGCCAGCCGGAGCCATGAGCGGGGTACCGTCACTGGCGCCCCAGAGGCTGGTGTGGAGATGGCACGACGAACCTGCGTTCGCCATCGACCACTTGGCCATGAACGTGGCGGCGCGTCCCTTCTGCGAGGCGATCTCCCGCACACCGGACTTGAAGACGAGGTGGCGATCGGCCACTTCCAGAGCGGTGTCATAGGCGACGTTGATCTCGTGCTGACCGGGACCCGCCTCACCCTTCGAGAACTCCACCGGAATGCCCGCTTCGAGCATCTGGCTACGGATCGCTGCGATGACCGGCTCGTCACCCGATGTCTGGAAGAGCTGGTAGTCGCCGATGGTCCCCGAGGTCGGCTCCAGACCCTGCCAGTGCCGGGCAGAGGCATCGGCGAAGGAGTGCCGGAAGAGATAGAACTCGAGCTCGGTGGCACAGCGCACCTCGAGGTCGTGGCCGGCCAGCCGCTCGAGTTGATGCCGCAGGATCTGGCGGGGTGCGACCTCGACCGGCGCCCCGTCGAGTTTCAGCAGATCACAGAGCACCAGGGCGCTACCTGGTTGCCAGGGGAGCGCGCGAACCGTCTGGGGATCGACCAAGGCCCGCAGGTCCCCGTAGCCCGATTCCCAGTTGGCGAACCGATAGCCGGGAAGGGGCACCATGTCCACGTCACAGGCGAGCAGGTAGTTGCACACCTCGATTCCGTGCTCGAGGACCTGATCGAGGAAGAACGGCCCGGTCACCCGCTTTCCCACCGGTCGACCCTGGAGGTCGGGGAAGGCGACGATGATCGTTTCGATGTCACCGGTGTTGATCTGCCGGGGCAGCGTCTCGAGGGTCAGCATGGGTGCACTCTGTCTCAGCTCCGACGCATCGTCCAGCGGACCGGCCCGGCACCGGTCACTCGGGGGAGGAGCACCGGCTCCTCACTCGGGGGTGACGTAGGCCGCGGTGATACCTCCGTCGACCACGAGTGAGGACCCCGTGACGAACGATGATTCGTCCGAGGCCAGGAAGAGTGCCGCGTCGGCGACCTCCTCGGGCCTGCCGAAACGTCCGAGTGGAACGTGGACCAGGCGTCGCTCCCGACGGACCGGGTCGGCCAGCAACTCGACCAGCAACGGCGTCTCGATCGGCCCGGGGCAGATCGAGTTGGCCCGGATGCCCTTGCGTGCGTACTCGATTGCCAGTTCGCGGGTCATGGCCAGAACCCCGCCCTTGGAGGCCGTGTAGGCGATCTGTGCGGTCGCGGCTCCCACCAGGGCGACGAAGGAGGCGACGTTGACGATGGAGCCACCACCACGCTCCAGCATGACCGGGATCGCTGCCCGACAGCCCAACCAGACCCCTTTCAGATTGACGTCCATCACCCGCTGCCACGTCTCCGGGGAGGTGTCGAGCACACCGCCGTCATCATCCGGAAAGATGCCGGCGTTGTTGAACATGATGTCGAGGCCGCCGTAGGTGTCTCCGGCGGTGGCCACCATGGCGGCGACCTGTGCCTCCACCGATACGTCCGCCTGCACGGCGACGGCGCTGCCCCCCGCTGCGGTGATGGCGGCCGAGGTCGTGGTGGCCCCCTCCATCGCCAGGTCAGCCACGACCACCCGGGCACCTTCGGCGGCGAACCGCATCGCGGAGACGCGACCGATGCCGCTCGACGCTCCGGTCACCACTGCGATCTTCCCGTCGAGCCGCCCCATCCGGTCCCCTTCCTCGGCATCTCCCTCGGTTTCTTCCTCGGCATCCCGTGGCCGTCTGCACCCTATCCGCGCAGTGGGGAATGCCCGGGGTGGTCCTCCGCCGACGGCCGACGGCCGACGGCCGACGGAACCGTTGGTCCTCCGAGTCCGGCAGGGAACTGCTGTCGGTGCCAAGGCCGGTGGGATACTGGCCGCAGTGTGCCCCACGACGCAGCGACCGCTCATCGGTGTCACCACCTACCGGCAGGTGACTGCCTGGTGGTCGTGGGAGCGCGACGCCGCAGTCGTGCCGGGGACCTACCTCGACGTGATCGATCTGGCCGGAGGACAACCACTCCTCATTCCCCCCTCGGGGGTCAACGCCGAATCGTCCGATACGAGCGGCGCCGGGCATCCGTTGGAGCATGTGGTCTCCGCGCTGGACGGGCTGGTGCTCATCGGGGGTGGCGACCTCGAACCCCAACGATACGGGCAGCGGCCCGATGCTCGGACCGGGGGCCACGACTCGAGACGCGACGAGCTCGAGCTCGCCCTGATCGGCGAGGCGCTGGACGCCGATCTGCCCGTGCTCGCCGTCTGCCGCGGCGCCCAGCTGCTCAACGTGGCCCTCGGGGGCGATCTCGTCCAGTACCTTCCGGATCGGCTGGGATCCCGCCACCAACCACGTCCCGGGGCATTCGGAGAAGTCGGCCTGGCCACATCCGAGGACAGCCTCGTTCGGCGCTGTGTGGGCGAACGCCTCGAGGTCCTCTGCAGCCATCACCAGGCCATTGCAACCCTCGGTGCCGGTCTGCGGGTGACGGCTCTCTCCGACGACGGCCTGGTCGAGGCCGTCGAATTGCCGACGAGCCGGTTCGTGGTGGGCGAGCAGTGGCACCCGGAGGAATCAGGCGACAGGCGCCTCTTCGACGCCCTGGTCGAGGAGGCCTCGAGGCGGGCATCGGGGCGGAAAGGGAGGTGCGGTCATGCCCGATGAGTTGACCATCCTCAATCCTGCCGACGAGTCGGTGCTGGCCCGAGTCCGGCCGGCCGGAATCGAGGAGTGTGATGCCGCTGTAGCTCGGGCTGCTGCCGCCCAGCCGGGTTGGTACGCGGTGGCTCCGGCGGACCGGGCACGCCTACTGCGCCGGTTCGCCGGCCTGGTCGAGGAAGACGGTGAGGACCTGGCCCGGATCGAGACGGCCAACGTGGGAAAGCCGATCAACGAGAGCCGCGCCGATGTGGCCATGGTGGCCGAGGTGTTCCACTTCTATGCCGGTGCGATCGACAAGCACCGTGGGGCGACCGTTCCCGTCGCCGGCGGCGTGGATCTGACCTTCCACTAACCACTCGGCGTGGTGGACGGCAACGTCCCGTGGAACTTTCCGATAGCCATCGCCTCCTGGAAGATCGGGCCGGCGATAGCCACCGGGAACACCATCGTGGTGAAGCCTGCCGAGCTCACACCGCTGACCGCCCAGCGACTGGCCGGATTGGCGCTCCAGGCGGGCATCCCCATAGGCGTTCTGGAGGTCGTGGTGGGTGCGGGCCCGGTGGTCGGCGCGCGTCTGGTCGAGCATCCCGAGGTGGCCAAGGTGTCCTTCACCGGCTCGACGGTGGTCGGCCGCGACGTCATGAGGAGGGCATCGGAGACCATCAAGCGAGTCTCCCTCGAGCTGGGCGGCAAGTCGGCTTCGGTGGTGTTCGCGGATGCAGACGTCGAGCAGGCGGCGGCCTCGGCACCGGCAGGGGTGTTCGCCAACAGTGGCCAGGACTGCTGCGCTCGCAGCCGGATCCTGGTCGAAGCCCCGGTGTTCGACCGCTTCGTCGAGCTGCTGTCCGCCGCGGTCGGACGCTGGCGGGTGGGCGATCCGACCGAGCCGGGCACCGACATGGGACCCATGGTGAGTGCTGCCCACCGGCAGCGGGTGGCGGGCTTTTTGGCGGCTGGGATGGGCGAACCCGGTGCCGGTCCGATCGAGCCGCGCACCCTCGGGACCGCGCCGGAGGGTCCCGGATTCTGGTTTCCCCCAGTGGTGGTGGCACCGGCCGGTCCGCACTGGCGGATCTCCCGGGAGGAGATCTTCGGTCCGGTGGTCGCGGTCATCCCCTTCGGCGACGAGGACGATGCCGTCCGACTCGCCAACGATTCCCCGTTCGGACTGTCGGGTTCGATCTGGACCCGCGACGGGTCCCGGGCCCTGCGGATGGCCCGGGCCGTCCGGGCGGGGAACCTGTCGGTCAATTCGAACAGCTCGGTGCGGGTCCAGACCGCCTTCGGCGGCACGAAGCAGTCCGGTTTCGGACGCGAGCTGGGCCTCGAAGCCCTGGACTCCTATACTGACGTGAAGAACGTCTACGTGAGCACCGACCGCTGACGATGCAGTGTAGATGGCACCGGTATCGGTGGTGACCAGGTGGTGACCGGTCCGGACCGGTCACCGTGGCCATGCCGGTTCCGGCGAAGGTGGGCCGGCATCCGCACGGGCCGGTGGAGAGGGGGAGCCGAGGTGATCATCGAGGCAGCCAGGACCGCGCCCACCGGTTCGGAGCGGAATGGCTGAAACGGAGCAGGTCGCTTCGGACAGGTTCGTTCCCGGATCGTCGGACGAAGCGGGCACTGCCCCGGGGGACCGGAAGTTCCGGCCCGACGTCGAGGGCCTGAGAGCAGTCGCCATCGTTCTGGTCGTGCTCTTCCACGCTGGGCTCAGTGGCGTCAGCGGCGGGTACGTGGGAGTAGACGTCTTCTTCGTGATCTCGGGATTCGTGATCACCGGCGTCCTGTTGCGCGAGCGGGGGAGCTCCGGGCGGACCTCGATGCTCGCCTTCTACGGACGCCGAGCTCGCCGGATCATCCCCGCAGCGACATTGGCCATCGTCGTCACCGTTGTCCTCACCTACGCGGTGCTCGGTGTCATCTCCGGTGATCAGACGGCCATCGACGGCCGATGGGCTGCCTTCTTTCTGGCCAACGTCCACTTCGCAGCGGAAGGGACAAACTACCTGAGCGCCAGGCAGCCCCCCTCTCCACTGCAGAACTTCTGGTCACTGGCCGTCGAGGAGCAGTTCTACTTCGTCTATCCCACCGTGTTCGTGGCCATCGCCGCCGTGCCGACCAGGCTGAGCCTCCGAGTAAAGCTGGCGCTCGGCTTGATCGCCGTCACGGCCGTCTCCTTCGCATGGTCAGTCGTCCAGACCGGGACCAACCCGACATCCGCCTACTTCTCGCCGTTCACCCGGGCCTGGGAGCTGGCCGTCGGGGCCCTCGTGGCCGTTGCCACCGAATGGCTGCTCCGGTTACCGCCGAGGATCGGAGCAGTGCTGAGCTGGGTCGGGCTGGCCGCCATCTGTTGGTCGGCCTTCGTGTTCACCAGCGCCTCCGCCTATCCGGGCTCGCTCGTCGCGGTGCCCGTGCTCGGCGCCGCACTGGTCATCGCCGGCGGGGTCCCGGCACCGACCTGGGGCGCCGAGGCCCTGTTGCGCCTCGCTCCGTTCGGATGGATGGGGCGGATCTCGTACTCGCTGTACCTCTGGCACTGGCCGATCCTGGTGCTCGCGGCGGAGGCGGCGGGCAGGACCAGTCTGCCGTTCACCACCAATGTTCCGTGGTTGGGGGTGGCCCTCGGCGCCTCGGTCGTCTCCTACTACGCCATCGAGCGACCGATCCGCCACGCCCGGCTGTTCGCCACCGGGCGGCGCTGGGCGCCGCTCGCACTGGGCGTCGTGCTGGTGGTCGCGTCATTCGGGATGGTGACCGCCCAGCTCGACGCCCACGGCTCTGGACCGTCCACCGGCACCTCGACGGCAGTTCGGAGCACGAGCGGTACCGCTACCGGGACCCTCGGCGTCAGCAACTCCGCCGCGCTTGCCGCCGTGCTCGACGCGGTCCACCAGGCTGCGTCCATCCGGACCGTGCCCGCCGATCTGAGCCCGCCGCTGGGCAGCGTCCGCAGCGACTGGGGTGGGCCACCGGGCAGCTGCTGGCCCTCCCTCGGCCAGAGCAGCATCCCAGCCTGCGTCTTCGGCGACGTCCAGGGATCCCGTACCATGGTCGTCTACGGAGATTCTCACGCCGGCATGTGGTTCGACACCCTGGATCTCATCGCCAGCCTGTCCCACTGGAAGCTCGTCTACCTCGGCAAGGGTGACTGCCCGGTCGACATGCTCCCCTACGGGGATCCGATCGGTTGGGGGCGCCCCGGGCGGGTGTACGCGCCCTGCCAGCAGTGGCACCGCTTCGCCATCGACCGGATCAACCAGCTCCGGCCCGACCTGGTCGTGATCACCCAGGAACTCCGCTCCAAGCCGAACGGACGGAGCTACTCATGGGCGCAGTGGCAGCTGGGGCTGGAGGCGGCGGTGCACATGCTGGACGTGCCGCCCTCGCACGTCGACGTGCTTGGCAACATCCCCATCCTGCCCCACGACGGGGCCCAGTGCCTCGCCACCCATACCAACGACGTGCAGAAGTGCTCGAGCCCGCTGCCCGCCTATGTCGCTGCGGACAACGCCGCCGAGCGGACAGCGGCGGCCGCGGTGGGCGCCCGCTACATCTCCACGGTTCCGTGGTTCTGCTCCACCACCTGCACCGCCATCGTCGGCAGATACGAGGTCTACTGGGACAGGTGGCACGTCACGGCCGCCTACGCACAGTTCTTGGACCGCGTGCTCGCCGACGCGCTCAACCTCAACTCGGTCACCTGAGCTCGCTCACCTCGGTTCGGTCTCGTGGGCCGATCCGAGACACCGTCCAGCACCATGAGGTACGCACTTCCGATGGCGGAGAGATCGCCCACGTACCGTCCGGGGGCCATCGCCACTAACGTCGGAGGCATGGCAGATCGATCGCGCAAGGCGGCCAAGCCGGTGGCGGCATTCGGCGTGCTTGCCACCATGGCCAGCATCTGGTGGTTCGCCCTCCGACCCCGCCGGAAGGTCCGGCACGCCGCACCATCGAGCGATGGTGCCGACGGCGGAGGGCCCCCTACGGCCACTTCGTAGCACCGACGTACGGATTCGTAGCGCCGACGTACGGAGTTCCGACGCCGCCCGGCACGATCGCCTCTCTGCAGCTGCCGGTACGCTCCCGCGGTGGCCCTGGTATCGCTCCGTCCGCTCCGGTCGCGTGACTTCGCCCTGATCTGGTCCGCGGCTCTCGTCTCCAACGTCGGTTCGTGGATGCAGACGGTGGCTCTCGGCATCGTCGTCTACGCCCGTACCGGCCAGCCGGGTTGGACCGGGCTCGTCGCCGCTGCCGCGTTCGTGCCCATCGGGCTCCTCGCCCCGGTGGGCGGAGCCCTGGCCGACCGGCTCGACCGCCGGAGATGGCTGATGGTGACGACGACGGCCGAGCTTGCGTTCGCCGCGTTGTTGGCCGTGCTCGCCGCCACCGGCCACGACTCCCCGGTGCTGCTGGTCTCCCTGGCATTCATGGGAGGCGCCTCCGCGGCCATCGGGTTTCCCGCCTATCAGGCCATCGTGCCCGATCTGGTGCCGCCCGAAGACCTGCTGGGCGCGGTCTCCTTGTCATCGGCACAGTTCAACCTGGGCCGGGTGATCGGCCCGGCGCTGGCCGGCGTGGCCCTGCTCGGCCACGACTACGGATTGGTCTTCGGCATCAATGCCGCCTCGTTCGGCGCCGTGCTCGGGGCCCTCGCCCTCGTCCGGCTGCCACCTCCGGTCACCTCCGGGAGGGACGCCCAGCGGCTGACCAGCCGGCTGGCAGATGGGGTGGCATCGGCACGATCCGAAGCGGGCTGCCGGGCAGCCATCGGGTTGATCGGAGTGGTGGCCCTCACGGCATCGCCGTTCATCGCACTGGTGCCGGCCATGTCAGGAGTGCTCGACGCCGCCGGTCACGGCCATCGACCATTCAGCATCCCCGAGAGCACGGCCCTGTTCGTCACGGTCCAGGGCATCGGCGCCGTCGTCGGGGCCCTGGCCCTGCCGGTCCTCGCCCAACGGGTCGGAAGGCGTCGGGTCCTCGTCTCCTCGCTGTTCCTCCTGCCGCTGGTGCTCGCCGCCTACGGAGTCGCGCCGGACCTCTGGTCGGCTCTGATCGTGTTCCTCGCGGTGGGCGGTGTCTACATCGCAGTGCTCTCCGGACTCAACACGGTCGTCCAGCTGCGGGCGCCGGCTACCTCGCGCGGCAGGGTCCTCGGCATCTACATGATGGCCCTCGGGATCCTCTACCCGGCCGGAGCGGTGATCCAGGGCGCGGTGGCCGATCGGGTCGGTGTCCGCGCGGTGACGGTGGCCGGGGCCGCCGTCCTCGCCGCCGCCCTGACCGTCATGATCCTGCTGCGTCCGGCGGTGCTCACCGCCCTCGATGATCGACCCGCCGGAGTGACGCCGGACCGGCCGCCGCGAGAGCGCAGGGGGATCGGTGGGCCCATCGACCCGGCGGACGAGGTCGCATGACCGAGCGCTGATCCCCTGTGCAACGAATCGGCGACCGTGTCGAGCGAACCTGAGGTTGAGCGATACTGGGGCCATGCCCACTGCCAGAGCCGGACCAACCGATGCCGGTCCCCCGATCGCCTCGGTGAATCCCACAACGGGTGAACTGGTCGAGTCGTTCGAACCTGCCGACCCCTCCGCCGTGGAGGCCGCGCTGGGTCGCGCGGCGGTCGGCGCTCGCCGCTGGGCCAAGAGCACTCTCGAGAACCGGACGCACCTCCTCCTAGCGGCGGCTGAGCTGCTCGAAGGGGAGGTGCCTGACATCGCCCATACCCTCACCACCGAGATGGGCAAGCCCTTCGCCCAGGCCAAGGCCGAGGTGTCCAAGTGCGCCAGTGCCTTCCGCTGGTTCGCCGAGCACGCTCCCGCCATGCTGGACGAGTACCGGGTCGCCCTCGACGGGGCGCGGGGAAAGGTTGTCTTCCAACCCCTCGGGGTCGTGCTCGCCATCATGCCGTGGAACTTCCCCCTGTGGCAGGTCACCCGGTTCGCCGCCCCGGCCCTGATGGCCGGTAATGTCGGACTGCTGAAGCACGCGCCGAGCGTCCCCCGTTGCGCGCTGCTCCTGGAGGACCTGTTCCGGCGGGCCGGCGCCCCCGATGGCGTCTTCCAGACGCTCCTCATCGGCACGGATCAGGTACCGGGCGTCATCACCGACGCCCGGGTCTCGGCGGTGACCCTGACCGGCAGTGTGGGTGCGGGGCGCAAGGTCGCCGCCCAAGCCGGAGCGGTGGGGAAGAAGGTCGTGCTCGAGCTGGGCGGGAGCGATCCGTTCATCGTCCTCCCGTCGGCCGATCTGCCGTCGGCGGTCAGGGTGGGGATCGAGGCCCGGGTGCAGAATGCGGGCCAGTCGTGCATCGCCGCAAAGCGATTCATCGTCCACCGGGCGGTGGCCGATCGGTTCATCGGTGAATTCGTCGCCGGCATGGAGGCGCTTGTGGTCGGCGATCCCTTCGATCCGGCCACCGAGGTCGGGCCACTGGTGAACGCGGCTGCCCAGGCGGACCTGGCCGCTCAGGTCGACGATGCCCGGCGCTCGGGTGCCGACATCCTGTGCGGGGGCCAGACGGTCGTCGGGCCCGGCGGCCCGGACCATCCGGGGTGCTTCTACCGCCCCACCGTCATCGGCAACATCACCGAGAACATGCGGATAGCCACCGAGGAGGTCTTCGGGCCGGTCGCGCTGCTCTTCGTCGTGGACGACGCAGATGAGGCCCTCGAGGTAGCCAACGGGACGGAGTTCGGCCTCGGCTCGAGCGTCTGGACCAACGACCCTCGCGAGCAGGACCGGTTCGTGGAGGAGCTCGAAGCGGGTCAGGTCTTCGTCAACGGCATGGTGGCCTCGATGCCTGAGCTCCCCTTCGGGGGCATCAAGAGCTCGGGGGTCGGACGGGAACTGTCGAGTTTCGGTCTGCGCGAGTTCTGCAATGTGAAGGCGGTCTGGATGGCATGACCGGACGGATGGCATGACCGGACCCGGTCAGTCGTCGGGCGATCGCGCGTCGGATCGGGTCTACCTGGACCATGCCGCCACCACGCCGATGTGCGCCGCCGCGGTGGAGGCCATGCTCCCCTATCTGGTGGACGACTTCGGCAACCCGTCGGGAGCCCACGAGGAGTCACGCCGGGCCCGACGGGCGCTGGAGGACGCCCGCGATCACCTGGCCGCGCTGCTCGGAGCCCGGCCCGGTGAGGTCGTGTTCACCTCCGGTGGTACCGAAGCGGACAACCTTGCCGTCACCGGAACCATGGCGGGTGAGGACACCGGGGACGGCCCGGCGGCACTCGTCTGTTCGGCGATCGAGCACCACGCGGTGCTCGCCACCTGTGAGGCACTCGCCATCCGGAGCGGCCGCGACCTGCGCCTGGTCGGCGTGGGCAAGGACGGGGTTATCGATCTCGATGGCCTGGCCCGGGCCTGTTCGGAGGAGGTCGGACTGGTCTCGGTGATGACCGTCAACAACGAGATCGGCACGATCCAGCCGGTGGGCGAGGTGGCGGACATCGTGCGGAACGGCTCGCCCCGGGCGGTCGTGCACACCGATGCGGTACAGGCCGTTCCCTGGATGGACCTCGCCTCGGCTACCGGGGGCGCCGACGCCGTCTCGATCAGCGGGCACAAGTTCGGAGGTCCCAAAGGCGTGGGTGCCCTCGTCGTCAAGGACCGGGTCCCTCTCCGACCGCTGTTCCACGGTGGTGGTCACGAGCGCGAGCGGCGCAGCGGCACGCACAACCTGCCGGGCATCGTGGCCATGGTGGCCGCCCTCGAGTGGACCTCAGTACACCGGGAGGTCACCGGTCGCCGTGTTGAGCAACTGCGCGACCGGCTGGCGGACGGGCTGATCGGTTCGGTCGCCGGCACGGTGGAGACCGGAGAGCGCAGGTGCCGGGTGCCGGGCATCCTCCATGTCCGTTTCGCAGGAGTCGCCGGGGAAGCCCTGGTCGTCCTGCTCGACGAGGCGGGAATCGCCGTCTCGGCCGGAGCCGCCTGCGCCAGCGGGGCTGTCGAGCCAAGCCACGTCCTGTCAGCTCTCGGGTTCGGTGCCGAGGAGGCATCGAGCGGGATCCGCTTCTCATTGGGTCCGACGTCGACCGAGGCCGACGTGGAGCGCACCCTGGTCGCCGTGGCCGGGGCGGTCGATCGCCTGCGAGACTGACCCCATGCGTGTCCTCGTAGCCATGTCGGGAGGTGTCGACTCCTCGGTGGCGGCGGCACTGCTCTGCGCGAGGCTCGGGAGCGATCGAGTGGTTGGGGCCACCCTCAAGCTCTGGGGAGGCCGCTCGGACTCGGGGTGCTGCTCTGTTGCCGATGTCGAGGACGCCCGCCGGGTCGCCGACCAACTTGGCATGGTGCACCACGTGTTCAACTTCGCCGACGCCTTCGAGCGGAACGTGGTCGACCCCTATGTCCGTGGCCACGCAGAGGGGAGGACGCCCAATCCGTGTATCGAGTGCAACCGGCATCTCAAGTTCGACCGGTTGCTCGGACGGGCCGAAGCGCTCGGCTTCGACGCGCTGGCCACCGGCCATCACGCCCGGCGGACCCGGAGCGCCGGCGGTCGGTACCGGCTCTGCCGGGGGCGGGACCAGGCGAAGGACCAGTCCTACGTGCTCGCCATGCTCGGACAGGACCAGCTGGCCCGCACCCTCTTCCCGGTGGGGGAGATGACCAAGGCCGCGGTGCGGGACGAAGCAGGCAGGCTGGGACTGCGGACCGCTGACAAGCCGGACAGTCAGGACGTCTGCTTCATACGGTCCGACCAGGGCCGGGCCGGGTTCCTCGGGGAGCGCCTGGCGCTGCATCCGGGCCGGCTGGTCGACGAGGCCACCGGGGTGGACCTCGGTTCGGTGCGCTCGGTGGAGCTGGTCACCGTTGGCCAGCGCCGGGGCATGGGACACGGCGACGACGGGCGCCGGCGCTACGTGACGGCTGTTGACGTCGCCCTCGGAGAGGTCCGGGTCGGCACCGCAGAAGCCGCATCGAGCGAGCGGGTTGAGCTGCACACCGTCACCTGGGTGGACGGCGATCCGACGCTCGGAGCTCCCCCGGTCAGAGTGCTCGCCCAGTCGAGTGCCCATGGGAGGGCGGCCGCGGCCATGGTCACCGGCAGCTCCACCCCGGAAGGTGCACCGACCGGTGCCGCCCGGCTGGTGGTGTGCTTCGTCGAGCCCCAGCGCCGGTTGGCGCCGGGACAGACCGTCGCCCTCTACGATCCCCACCGCCCCGACTGCGTGCTCGGGTCGGGGATCGCGGCGTGACCGGACCCGGTTCGGTCGCACCGGATCCGGCCTCGGCGATCGAGGAGCTGCGGGCCCGGATCGCCTACCACAACGAGCGCTACTTCGTCCTGGATGCGCCGGAGATCCCCGACGCCGAGTACGACGCCCTCCTCCGCAGCTTGCGCGCCCTCGAGGCCGAACACCCCGAGCTGGTCTCGCCCGGGACCCCGACCGGGGTGGTGGGCGCCAGGCCATCGGGCCAGTTCGCCCCCGTCGTCCACCGAGTGCCGATGATGAGCCTCGACAACGCCTTCACCCCGGCGGAACTCGGGTCCTGGGCCGATCGGCTGGCCAAGCTGGTCTCCGGCGACACCGCCTTCGAGTGCGAGCTGAAGATCGACGGTCTCGCGGTGTCCCTCACCTACGAACGGGGTCGATTGGTCCGGGCAGCGACCCGGGGGGATGGCCGTATCGGTGAGGACGTGACCGCCAATGTCGCCACGATCGCCGCCATCCCCGGTCGCCTGGCCGCAATGGTCGGTGAACCGCCGGAGCTGATCGAGGTGCGCGGCGAGGTGTTCATGCCGGTGTCGGCCTTCGCCGAGCTCAACGAGAGACAGCGAGAGCTCGGAGGGCGCCCCTTCGTCAATCCCAGGAACTCGGCCGCCGGATCACTGCGCCAGAAGGATCCGTCGGTCACCGCCGGCCGGGCCCTCTCCTTCTGGGCCTACCAGGTGGGTGAGTTGGTGCCCTCCGCGCGGTCGCACGCAGCGAAGGCCTCAGGCGGGGACGTCGAACCGGTCGACTCGGCCGCGACACAGGAGGAGACCCTCGCCTGGCTCGAGCGGGCCGGCCTGCCGGTGAACCCCGAACGGCGGGTCGTGACGGGCCTCGATCAGGTCCTTGCCTTCTGTCGGCAGGCCGAGCAGCGGCGTCACCAGCTCGACTATGACATCGACGGCGTGGTCATCAAGGTCGACGACTTCGCTCTCCAGCGACGGCTGGGCTCGACGTCGCGGGCACCCCGGTGGGCCATGGCCTACAAATTCCCACCCGAGGAGCGGACCACGCTTCTCCACGACATCCAGGTGTCGATCGGCCGGACCGGCAAGGCGACTCCGTTCGCCGTGCTCGAGCCGGTCTTCGTCGGTGGATCGACCGTATCGCTCGCCACCCTCCACAACGAGGATCAGGTCCGGCTGAAGGATGTCCGGCCCGGGGACACGGTCGTCGTGCGCAAGGCGGGTGACGTGATCCCCGAGGTGGTAGGGCCGGTCGTGCCCCACTCGTCAGGTCCGCGGCGGCGTCGTCGGTGGCGCTTCCCCACCCGCTGTCCGAGCTGCTCGGCACCGTTGCTCCGGCTGCCGGGCGAGAGCGACACCTTCTGCACCAACCTCGACTGCCCGGTCCAGCGGGTACAGCGAATCGCCCATTTCGCCTCACGCCCGGCCATGGACATCGAAGGCCTCGGGGAGCAGCGGGTGGCGCTGTTCGTCGAGCGCGGCCTGTTGCTCGACGTGGCCGACCTGTTCGCCTTCACCGCCGAGACCTTCACCGGTCTGGCCGGTTTCCAGTCCCGCTCGATCGACAACCTCCTCGGAGCCATCGACTCGGCGCGTCATCGACCGCTCCATCGGCTGCTCACCGGACTCGGCATCCGCCATCTCGGGGAGGTGGGCTCTCGGGCTCTGGCCAGTGCGCTCGGAGACCTCGAGGCGATCATGGCCGCCGACGAGGAGCGCCTTGCCTCCATCGAGGGGGTCGGGCCGGTCATCGGCTCCAGCGTCACGCGGTGGTTCGCCTCGGAGGTCAACCGCTCGGTCATCGACCGGTTGGTTTCGGCGGGCCTCGACACCGTCGAAGCAGGCCATGACGCGGACGGCCCGGGAGGCTCCGTGGCCCCGACGCTCGCCGGCATGTCGGTGGTGGTGAGCGGGACGCTTCAGGGGTACACCCGCGAGGAGGCCGAGGCGGCAGTCACCTCCCGGGGCGGCCGGTCGCCGGGGTCGGTGTCGAGGCGCACCGACGCCTTGGTGGTGGGCGATGCGCCTGGCGCCTCCAAGGTGCAGAAGGCCGAGGAGCTCGAAGTCCCGATCATCGACGAGGCCGCCTTCGTCGCCCTGCTGGCCACCGGGACACTCCCGGGTCGACCGGTCGGGACTCGACCGACGGTCCACCGTTCCGGTCACGCCGGTCGGTAGCCTGAGCGACGAGCACCATGCCCAGCATCACAGACTCGATCGGACGCGTCCTCGGCGACCGGTACCGATTGGTGACGCCACTGGGCACCGGCGCGTCCGCGCACGTCTATCTGGCCGACGACGTGTCCCTCCGACGCCGGGTAGCCATCAAGGTGCTCCACCCCGCTCTCTCGGGCGATCAGGCCTTCCTCCGGCGTTTTCGGGCCGAGGCCCGGGCGGCAGCCGCCCTCAACCATCCCAACATCCTGCAGGTCTACGACTGGGGCGAGGAGAACGGGGAGCCCTTTCTCGTGCTCGAGTACCTCGCCGGCGGCAGCCTGCGGCGGGTCTTCGACACCGGGGTCCCGCTCTCCCCCGAGCAGGCGGTCCGAATCGGGCTCGAGGCCACCTCCGGATTGGCGTACGCCCACCGGCGCGGGCTCGTTCACCGTGACATCAAGCCGGCCAACCTGTTGCTCGACGCCGAGCGCCGTCTCCGGATCGCCGATTTCGGTCTGGCTCGCGCCCTGGCCGAGGCGGCCTGGACCGAGCCGGCCGGGGCCATACTCGGCACCGCCCGCTATGCCGCCCCTGAACAGGTGGAGGGCTTCGTCCTCGACGGCAAGGCCGACGTGTACGCGCTCGCCCTCGTCCTCTACGAGGGGGTCACCGGAGAGGCACCCTTCATCGGCGACACCACGGTGTCCACCCTGATGGCGCGGATGAACACGCTGCTGCCCGAGCACGAAGCGCTCGGCCCGTTGAACGATGTCCTGGTGTGGGCAGCCGCTCCCGAGCCGTCCGAGCGTTACGACGCGAGTCAGCTGGCGCTCCGGCTCGAAGCCCTGGCCGTGGCCCTCCCCGATCCGGCTCCGCTTCCGCTGGTGG
>DAHUZT010000049.1 GCA_027315005.1 Acidimicrobiaceae bacterium
ATGGTGGGGAAGCGGGAGTCGAACGCCTCGAGCCCGGTGGCGTCCAACCAGAGGTGCTCGACCCCCTGGTCGGCCAGCCGACGGGCCATGGCCTTGCTCACCACGTCGCGGGGGGCCAGCTCGTCGACGAAGCGCTCGCCCCGTGCGTCGCGCAACAGGGCCCCATGGCCGCGGAGCGCCTCGGAGAGCAGCGGGCGGGGCATGGCCGGATGGTGGAGTGCGGTGGGATGGAACTGCATGAACTCGACGTCGGCCACCGCCACCCCGGCCCGGAGGGCCATGGCCAGACCGTCGGCGGTGGCCTCGGCCGGATTGGTGGTCACCGCGAACAGCTGCCCGGCCCCCCCGGTCGCGAGGACGGTGTGGGCCGCCCGCACCTCGACCTGATCGCCGGACGCGCTGAGCGCCCGCACCCCGACGCACCGGCCCCCCTCGACCACCAGGTCGAGGGCGAACCACCCTTCGAGCACCGCGGCCGCGCTCGATCGGGTGGCGTCGACCAGGGCCCGCTCGACCTCCATGCCGGTGGCGGCACCGCCGGCATGGACCACCCGGGCCATCGAGTGGCCACCCTCGCGGGCCAGATCGAAGGCGCCGGTCGGCTGACGGTCGAACACGGCTCCGAGGCCGATCAGCTCGTGGACCCGGGACGGCCCCTCGTCGACCAGGACCCGCACCGCGTCGACGTCGCACAGCCCGGCTCCGGCGGCCAGGGTGTCGGCCAGGTGGAGATCGGTGGAGTCCTCGTCGCCACCGAGCACGGCGGCCACCCCTCCCTGGGCCCATCGGGTGGCCGACTGGGACAGCTCGCCTTTGGTGAGCACCCCGACCCGCAACCCCGGTCCGGACCGGCGCCTCCCCGGAGGCGACCCGAACACCTCGCGGTGCGCGCGATGGGGCGCGGCCAAGCGCACCGCGGCCGACAGACCGGCCACCCCGCTGCCCACCACCAGGACGTCGAGATGATCGAACCTGGGTTTGGGGGCGGAACCGGCAGTCACCGTCCGACGCTCCGGCGCGATAGGGGCACGCCGTTCAGCCGCCCGAGCGGGGCCCGAGGTTGTCGATCAGGCGGACCTGACCGACCTCTGCCGCGATGAGCAGGCGCAGTGAGCCGGGGTCCGACACCGTGGCCACCGGTTCGAGGTCGAAGGCGTCCACCACGACGGCGTAGTCGAGGGTGGCGAGGGGTTCTGCCGCCACCGTTGTCGCCATGACCGATTCGACCGCGCCCGGATGCCGCTCTCCGGAGGAGATGGCAAGAGCCCCGGCCCGAAGGGCGCTATACAGCACGGTGGCCGCGGCCCGTTCCGGACCCGACAACCGAACGTTGCGACTCGACAGGGCGAGTCCGTCGGGTTCGCGCACCGTTTCGCAGCCGACCACCTCGACCGGAAGGGCCAGGTCCCGCACCACCCGGCGGACGACGAGGAGCTGCTGGTAGTCCTTCGCCCCGAAGTAGGCCCGGCAGCGCCCGGCCGGTGCCAGCAGTTTCACCACCACGGTGGCCACCCCGTCGAAGTGCCCGGGGCGGGAGGCACCCTCCAGGCGCCGGGCGAGGGTGGGCACCGAGACCACAGTGCCGTCGGGACCGGTCCCCGCGGGGTAGAGCTCGCCGGCCGTTGGGGCGAAGACCAGCGATCCCCCGGCCGAGGCCACCAGGTCGAGGTCGGCCTCCCAGGTGCGCGGGTAGGCGGCCAGGTCCCCGGCGTCCGTGAACTGGGTCGGGTTGACGAAGATGGTGACGACCACGACGTCGCACTCGGAGGCCGCCTGCTCGATCAGCCACCGGTGCCCGGCGTGAAGGGCACCCATGGTCGGGACGACCCCGACGGTCCGGCCGGTCGCACGGGCGGCATCGGTGACTCCGGCGTACTCCGCGACGGTGCGCGCGACGACGAGCCCGGGGCCGGTCTCCGGGGAGCCCCGCCCCCGGGACCCTGCACCGCGCGACGAGGCCGGAGCGACCGCGGCGCTGGTCACGCGACCCGTTCCTCTGGCGATGCGGCCCCGGCCAACTCAGAGGGTGCCGCATCGGAGGCGGCGGGCACCGAACCCGGTCCGGTCGCAGCATCGAGCGAGAGGCGGCGGGCCAGATCGACCATGGCGTCGTAGGCGGACAGCTCCAGCCGGGCGCCGGACAGCCGGGCCAGCTCCTCGCGGTGGCGACCGATGGTCTCCCAGTCGCCACGGACCGCCGGCCCGGTCAACGCCTGGCGGGGACCCAGGCTGATCGCGTCGTCGAGGGCCGACCGCATGAGCCCTTCGAAGGCGGCCAGCGGCAACCCGACCGAAGCGGCCACCCGCTCCACCTGCCCGGTGAGTGCCACCAGGTGGTTGGCGGCGATGGCCGCAGCGGCGTGATACCGGGCGCGCTCGGCATCGCCGACGGCGAAGGCGGTGCCCCCGAGGGCTCGGACCACCCGAGCGAGCAGCGGATCGCCACTCACCGCGAAGGCGATGCCGGATCCGAGGCGGCGGCATCCGACCTCGGGGGTGGGGAGCGGAACGAGGGGGTGCAACGACCCGCGGCGAGGATGGTCGTGGAGCACGTCGAGTCGGAGGGAACCCGACAGGTGGGCGACGACGGTGCTCGCACACGGGGTAACAGAGGAGGCGACGGTGGCCACCGCGTCATCGGGAGTTGCCATCACGAGCAGGTCGACCCCGTGGGCCGCACCGGCCAACGGATCGGACCGGCCGAGGATCCCCCGGAGCTCGAAGCCTTCCCGTCCTTCGAGCGCGGCCGACAGCGACAGCCCGGCCCGTCCCGGACCGATGACACGGAATGTGATCACGAGACCCCTTTCGACGTTCCGGCCCCGTAGGGGTGCCGGTCGCGTCAGGCAATCGTGCTGATGGGAATCACAGTGTACCCACCGGCTCGACCTCGCCGCGAGCGGCGGCCACGGCTCGGGGATCGGCCAGGTCGGGGGCCAGCTCGGCCAATGGGGCCATCACGAATCGGCGCTCACGCCAGCGGGGGTGGGGCACGGTGAGCTCGGGCTCGTCGAGCACGACCCCGTCGATCCAGAGCACGTCGACGTCGAGCGTGCGGGGACCCCACCGCACGTTCCGCACCCGCCCGGCGGCCGCCTCCAGCCGGTGGCATTCCCTGAGCAGCAGGTGGGGATCGGGTTCGGGTCCGAGAGCCAGCTCGACCACCAGGTTCAAGAAGTGGCTCTGATCTTCGGGGCCCCCCACCGGCGAGGACTCGTACACCCGGGAGACAGCGACAACCGGCGCCCGGCCACCGGCCCGCAGCTGGTCCACGGCACGGCGCAGGTGGGCCCACCGATCGCCGAGGTTGGAGCCGAGGCCGAGGAAGGCCCGGAGACGGGGAGGGACCGGCCGGGTGACGCTCACTGCAGACGGGTGATCCGGACACCGACCGAGTCGATGTCGACCGGAAGCGGGGGGCGCACCTTGCGGAGCGCGACCTCCACCGAGACGATCCGGTGGTCACCGGCCAGCACCGCATCGGCGACCGCGCCGGCCAGGGCCTCGAGCAGTGAGAACGACGCGTCCCCCGAGACCACCCCGGCCGCGTGCTCTACCACCGCCGCATAGTCGACGGTGTCCGCCAGCCGGTCGTTGCGCTCGGCCGTCGACAGGTCCACCATCAGTGCGAGGTCGAGCTCGAACGGTTGGGCCCGCCGGCGCTCCTCGTCCAAGACCCCGTGGGTGCCGAGGATCCGGAGACCGGTGAGCTCGATCCGGTCGGCCGGCAGGTGGTCCCGTTGATCGGCGGTGGCGATGGAAGCGGCAGGGGGACCCGACCCGGCCCGGTCGATGCCCGCGCGCCGACGGGTCGGCTCGCCCCGCTTCGCCCTCACCGGCGCGCCCTCGCCCACCGGAGCGCCCCCGGCCGGCCGAGAGCACTCACCCGCCGGAACCGTCGGTGGACTCCCGAGCCGACCGGGCCGGTGCGCCGGCCAGCTCTCCGGCCTGGGCCACGAGCTCGCGCCCCGACGGTCCCATCGGTTGGCCGACGATGTGCTCCAAGACGGTGATCGCCTGGGGCGGGCCCGGAAGCCGACCGGACCAGAGCAGGTAGCCGGCGACCGCGCCGGTCACCCGGTCTCCGAGCTCCTCTTGATGGACGAGGACGCGCCGTCCCGAGAGCAGTTCGCCATGGAGCCCGGCGTAGAGCTCGGACAGCGGGTTGCGGACGTCGCCGGTGACCGGAAGGGGGAAGTGGGTGGAGAGCATGTCGGTCTGCTCGTAGGCCTGGAGGTTGTGGGGGGACGGCAGCAGGGACACGACCATGGTGAACCCCTGCACCTTCAGCCAGATGATCTCCTCCTGGCGGCGCACCTTGCGGTGGTGCGGGGCGAACCCACCCGGTCGCTCGCTCATCGCCAGGGAGTCCTTGATCACCCAGGTGAAGTTGCGGGGGGGGATGCCGGCAGCCCACTTGCCGCGCATCAGCCCCACCTCCCTCCGACCAGCCCGGCCGCCTGCACCGTGGCCGCCACGTCGTGGACGCGGACCATGTGCGCACCGCCGTGCATGGCCAGGGTCGCGGTGGCCAACGATCCGGGCAGTCTCTCGGTCACCGGGAGCACCCGCCCGTCAGGGCCGGCGCCCACCGTCCCGAGGAACCCCGTGCGGCTGGTACCGATCAGCACGGGAAACCCGTGGCCGGCGAGCTCGCCGACCGATCCGAGGAGGGCCAGATTGTGCTCGACGGTCTTCCCGAACCCGATGCCCGGGTCGATCCAGACCTCGTCGACCCCGGCCTCTCTCGCCCGACCGGCCCGCTCTAGCAACATGGCAGTCACCTCGGCGACCACGTCGTCATAGTGGGGGTCGAGCTGCATGGTGGCCGGGTCTCCCGACCGGTGCATGGCCACCCAACCCACCCCGTGGCGCGCCGCCACCGGCCAGAGCGTGGCGGAGACGTCGTTCACCAGAGTGGCCCCGGCCCCCACCGCCGCCTCGGCCACCCGCTCCTTCGTGGTGTCGACCGACAGCCGGACCGCTCCGGCGAGTGCCTCGACCACCGGGACCACCCGTCGGAGCTCCTCCTCGGCGTCGACCTCGGTCGCGAATGGCCGGCTCGACTCTCCTCCGACGTCCACCACGTCCGCCCCCTCGGCGATCATCTCCATGCCCCGCTCCACGGCCCGTTCGATTTCGAAGAACTCACCGCCGTCGTAGAACGAGTCGGGGGTGACGTTCAGGATCCCCATGACGAGGGGCCGTTCGCTCGGTTCGGGGACGGGCATGCACCCGTAGCGTAAACCAGGCGGCTCGGGGCCGCCGGAGATGGACGGCGATCCTCAGTAGTGGGCCCGCACGAACTGCATGGCCTCCATCCGGGTGGACGGATCGTTGCGGAAGAGCCCCCGTACCGCCGAGGTCACCGTCGAGGTCCCCGACTTCTTGACGCCGCGCATCGACATGCACAGGTGCTCGGCGTCCACCACCACCAGTACCCCACGGGGGGCGAGCGCCTTCTCGATCGCATCGGCGATCTCGGTGGTCATCCGCTCTTGGACCTGCAGCCGCCGGGCGTAGCCGTCGACCAGCCGGGCGAGCTTCGACAGTCCGGTGATCCGGCCGTCGTCGCCGGGGATGTAGGCGACGTGGGCCTTGCCGATGAAGGGGATGAGATGGTGCTCGCACAACGAGGCGAACGGGATGTCCCGCACCATGACCATCTCGTCGTGGTCGGCGGCGAAGGTCACCTCGAGGTGGTCGCCCGGCTCCTCGCCGAAGCCCGAGAAGAGCTCCTCGTACATGTGGGCCACCCGGGCGGGGGTCCGGACGAGTCCGTCGCGCTCGGGCTCCTCCCCGAGAGCCTCGAGCAGGTCGCGAACGGCCCGCTCGATCCGGGGGACGTCGACGCTCACCGCCCCGACCTCGATGGGGACCCGGTCAATGCCGGCCCCCCGCGGGGCGACACGCAGCCGGACGACTCGCCCTCAACGCGGGTCGCCGGTGTAGACGTGCACGGCTCGGAGATTGCGCAGGCGCTCTGCGACATCGAGGCCATAGCCCACCACGAAATCGGGCGGGATGTGAAACCCGACATAGCGCAGGTCGAGGTCGGTCCGCTGCTGCCCATCCTTTACCAGGAGGGCGCACACCTCCAGGCTGGCCGGAGCGCGAGCAAGCAGGTAGCGCTGGAGGTAGCTGAGGGTGAGGCCGCTGTCGACGATGTCCTCCACCACCAGCACGTGACGACCGGTCAGGTCGACGTCCAGGTCCTTGACGATGCGGACCACGCCCGAGGTGCGGGTGGCGCTCCCATAGGACGAGACGGCCATGAAGTCCACGTCGACGGGCAGGGAGATGGTCCGGCACAGATCACTCATGAATACGAACGCGCCCTTCAACACGCCCACCAGAAGGGGCGGGCTGTCGACGTAGTCGGCGCTGATCCGCTTCCCGAGCTCGAGGATCCGCTGCTCGAGGTCCTCGCTCGAGACGACCACCTCACCGACCCCGAGCAGCTCGTCGGGACCGGGCTGCAGTTCGGGACCGGGCTGCAGTTCGGGGTCCGACAGATCGCCCAAATCGGAACCGAAGGTGGAGCCCGACCGGGCCACAGGGCCGTGGTGCTCCCCGGTGGTGGTCACGGGCACGACTGTATCCGAGCCGGAGAACCGGGATGCCGGCGAACCCCAGCCGGAGGGTGCGGCCACCGGTCCCGACCGCTCGAGCCGCCCCCGGCTCCGGGTCACCCGCTCCCCGCCGGGGAGCTCGGTCGACCGGTGACGACGCCGGGCGACATCGAGGACCCGTTCGACGGCGGCGAGGGACGGAGGGTGCGGACCGGTCCCCGAGAGCCATTTCCGGATAACCCGGCGCGACGCTGCCTCGGGCGCTGCGCCCAGGGCGGCCGCATCGGTCGGATCCACGAGCGATGCCACCACATGGAGCAGATCCGCGTCCGAGGCCAGCACCCTGGCCTGTCGGACGAGCACCGGCACCACATCGCGCCCGGCGACGTCCGAACACAGCGGGAGCAGCTCGTGGCGGATGCGGTTGCGCACGAAACGGCGGTCCCGGTTCGAGGGATCGTCGATGACCCGGAGGCCGAGCCGCCGGCAAAGCGCTTCGGTCTCGAAACGGCGCAGGCCGAGCAGGGGGTGGCGGAACCCGGGCCGCATACCGGAGAGACCCGACACCCCCGCACCTCGCAGCAGGTTGAGGAGTACGGTCTCGGCCTGGTCGTCGGCGGTGTGCCCGGTGGCGGCATCCGGTCCGAGCACCCCGAACCGGGCCAGCCGGGCCCGGGCCTCCAGGTTGGGACCGGGTTCGACGGCGACCCGCTCCGAGACGAACGCGGCACCGAAGCGACGCGCCGCGTCGGCCACGACATCGGCCTCTGCTGCCGAGCCCTCCCGGAGAGCGTGGTCGACGTGGACGGCGGTGACCGAGCAGCCCGCCGCCACGGCCAGCACGAGGAGGGTCAGCGAGTCGGGCCCACCGGAGACCCCGCAGACGAGAGTGGACCCGCCCTCGGGGAACGTGCAACGCCGGAGCAGCTCGGCGATGCCTGGGTCGCCGGGCCGACCAGGCCCGGCGGCGAGCCGGCCGGGCTCAGCCCGAGAGTGCCGGCGTCGTCCCGACACGGGAGATCCACCGCCCCGGATCGCGGATCTCCCCCAAGGTGGGGAGCCACTCCGGTCCCCGCCAGGCGACGTCGAGCAACTCGGGACCCCCGGAGCCCTCGACGGCGGCGATGAACCGCTCCCCTTCCTCGTACTGCCGGAGCTTGGCTTCGAGACCGATGAGTTGCTGGAGCAGGCGAGCGGGGCCACGAACCTGCTTGCGGCGCTGGCGGAGCACCTCCGCGAAGTGGGCGGCGCTCGGGATGGCCCCAGCACCGGCCCGGTCCATGGTCACGTCCCCGTGGCCCTCCAACAGGCTCATCAGGGCCTGGATCCTCTGGATGCCCTCGAGCTGTTCGGGCGTCACCACGAGGCCCAGGGCACCGTTCTCCCGGAGGGGGTTCCGGCCGGCACGGATCTCGTCGGCCATCCGGCGCAGGGCCTCGGCGAAGCGAGAGGGGTCCGGCTCGAGCGAGCCGATCCCCTCCTCGACGATCGTGACGAAGTAGTCGCGCATCCAGGGGATGGCCGTGAACTGGCAGCGGTGGGTCACCTCGTGGAGGGCCAGCCAGAGCCGGAACTCACCGGGATCGAACTGGTTGAGCTGTTCGAGTGCCACCACGTTCGGGCCCACGAAGTACACCAGGTCCTGGTCCTCGACCGACTCCTCGGTGAGCAGGAGGTCGTACTGACCGAGGACCCGGGTCGACAGCCACCCGAGGACCAGACCGATCTGGGTTCCCGTGGCAAGGCGGCCGGCGGCCCCGACCGGGACGGCCAACCGCTCGGTGACCGGATTGGAGGCAACGGCCCGAGCCGGATCGAACCGGGCCAGGTGGGGACCCAGAAGGCGCTGGAAGCTCGCGATGTTGGCGTGCACCCAACCGGCGCGGTCGGTCACCCTCGCCCGGGCAGGACCCGACGCCGACCGCAGGCCGGTGGACTCGGCCACCAACTCCTCGGCGCGAGCGGTGAGCTCCTCGAACTCGCCCTGGAGCTGGTCGGGGTCGTAGGTAGCGGGTACCCGGCGACGGTCTCCCACCCACCCCGCAACCCGTTCGGCCGCGCCCCACGACACGGTTCGGGCGTCGGCCGTCTCGATCTCGGAGTGCGTCACACGACTCAGTGTAGGGACCCGGTGGCGGCCACGGGCGTTCAGCTCGGCGGGCGGCGGGCGGCGGGCGGCGGGCGGCGGGCGTGCTCGTCGTGGAGAGCGGTGGCCACCCGGGCGATCAGCGCTTCGGGCACCCGGTCCCTGCATCGGTTGGCGATCACCCTTCTGAGCTCGGCCTCGAAGCCGTAGGCGCCCACGCAGGGACCGCACATGTCCAGGTGCTGGGCGATCTCCACCCGCCGCTCGTCGGTGAGCTCGCCGTCGAGGTAGCTGTAGAGGCGCTCGATGGTTTCGTCACAGCTGAGGAAGCCCACCCTGCCCCGTGCCTCGTCTGGCGACCCGTGCGGATCGCCTGTCACTCCCCGGTCTCCCACGTCGCTCCTACCTGGCCTGCTCGGTGGCCCGGATCAGGCCACGCCTTCCCCCTCGATCGACCAACGCCTTCTGGAGCGATCTTCTTCCACGATGGATCCGGCTCATGACCGTTCCGATGGGGACGTCGGTGATCTCGGCGATCTCCTTGTAGGAGAACCCTTCCACGTCGGCGAGGAGCACCGCGATGCGGAAGGCGTCGGGGAGGGACTCGATCGCGTCCTTCACGTCGATGTCGGTGAAGTGGGAGAGCGCCTCGTCCTCTGCGCTCCGCCCCAGCCCCGAGAAGCCGTCACCACCCAGGTGGTGGTACAGGTACAGCTCTTCGACATCCTCCACATCGGCGATCTCGGGCCGGCGCTTCTTCGCCCGGTAGGTGTTGATGTAGGTGTTGGTGAGGATGCGGTAGAGCCAGGCCTTCAGATTGGTGCCGAGCTCGAAGCTGGCGAAGGCTCGGTAGGCCTTGAGGTATGTCTCTTGAACGAGGTCCTCGGCGTCGGCGCTGTTCCTGGTCATTCGCATGGCCGCCGTGTAGAGGGCGGGCATGTACTCCATGGCGAGCTCGGAGAACCGTTGCTGATCGGCCATGACTGCACCCTACACAGCCCCTGGCTCATCGCGGCAGCCCCCGGTCGGGTGACGTCCTCCCGGCCCGGGTCGGGGCCTGCGATCTCTTCGGCCTACAGTCTCCTCATGGGTCGGCAACCGGGAGCATCGTGGACCATCGAGGGAGGGGCGGCGGTGACGGTGGCCGCCACCACTGCCGACCTCTGCAGACAGGCGGCCGACGCGGCCGCGGCCGCCCTCCGGGCGGCGGTGGCCGAGCGGGGCCGGGCCCACGCCATGTTCGCCACCGGGAATTCGCAGCTGGGTATGATCGAAGCCCTGGTCAACCACACCGCGGGTGTGCCCTGGGACAAGACCGTCGTCTTCCACATGGACGAGTATCTCGGCGTCTCCGACGACCACCCGGCCAGCTTCTGCCGTTGGATCCGCCGGCGCATCGTCGAGCCGGCCCGGCCGGAGGCAGCCCACCTCCTCGACGGGACGCTGCCCGCAGACGAGGTCTGCGCGGCCTACAGCCGGCTCCTCGCCACCCACCCTCTCGATCTGTGCTGCCTCGGCATCGGGGAGAACGGCCACCTCGCCTTCAACGACCCGCCGGTGGCCGACTTCGACGACCCCGCCGACGTGAAGGTGGTGGTGCTCGACCCGCGGTGCCGCCTCCAGCAGGTCGACGAAGGCCATTTTGCCGCTGTGGCGGAGGTGCCCGAACAGGCGATCACCGTCACCGTCCCCGCCCTCCTCCGGGCCCGGCAGGTGCTGGCCATCGTCCCCGACGCCAGGAAGGCGGAGGCCGTGCGCGATGCGCTGTCGGGACCGGTCTCCACCTCGTGTCCGGCCTCGGCGCTCCAGCACGCACCCCAGGCCTCGATCTACCTCGACGGCGATTCCGCCGGCCTCCTCCCGCCCGGGTGACCGGAGGCCGCCAACCACCGGTCGAGGAAGGGATAGGCCGCGGCCCCGTCCCACCGGTGCTCGCCGTCGAAGACGTGGTGGACCAGGCGGTCGCCGGCGCCGAGATGGTCGTACAGCACGCGCAGGCGCGCGATTGACGCCTCGGCGGCAGGGAGTGGGAAGAGGAGGTCGCCCCGGCCCGACTCCACGAGGAGCGGCCGTGGGGCGACCAGGGCGCCGAGGTCGACGTGCTCCATCGACCCGAGCATGGCCGGGAGCACCTGGGACCCGCACAGGTTCCAGGGAACCCGGTGGGACGCTGCCCACGACGACAGGTATCCGCTGACCACCACCGCAGCCGGTCGGGGATCGACGGCGGCGAGGAAGAGCGAGGCCGTCCCGCCGTACGAGAAGCCGCAGACCCCGATCCGGGAGGGGTCGACCAGCGGGTGGGCACTGAGGACATCGAGGGCGCGTGCCAGGTCCCACAGGTTCTGGGTGAGGGGGTTCCAGCCACCCATGATCTGATGGACGAGGTTGGTGTCGCAGCCGTAGTGGTCCGGGGGGTTCCAGTCGGCCCGTTCACCGAAGCAACGCAGGTCGGGCGCCAGCACCACGTGCCCGCGCCGGGCCAGCTCGGCGGCGTACTCACCGCCCCCGGCGGCGTCCGGCTCCAGGCCGCAGATGAGCGACTTCCCCGCACCGTGCCCGTGCACGCAGAGCACGGCTGGCCCGCGACCCTCCCGCCCGTCGGGGACGAGCAAGAAGGCCGGCACCGACATCAGCTCCTCGGTGTCGAACACGATCCGCTTGCGCACGAAACCGGCACAGTCGGTCTCGTCGGTCTCTTCGACATCGGGGGGGACCGGATCGGGCCACGGAGCCAGCGCCCCCTCCAGGCGGGATCCGAAGCGCCGGCGCCACTCCTCGAAGGCCGCCGGGTCCTCGGGCAGGCCGTCGTCGTCGGTGGTGGCCGAGAGCCGGCTCACCACCTGGAACCACGGAGAGAAGTTGCGCCGGCGTCCCATCGTTCGACCGCTGCGCGTTCAGCGACCGGTCGCCTGCACGTAGTGCGAGCTCTGGGCCGCGACGTCGGAGACCAGATTGCCGGCCGCGATGTTGACGTCGACCAGGTGCAGCCCCCAGGTCGGAGGCAGCACCCGGCTCAACTCGTCGAGTATCGGCCTCCCCGAGGGCGCAGAGGCCGAGGCCGAAAGGAAGGTCGCGCCCCCTTTGGCGGTGCAGGTGGCGATGAACCGGTCCGGCCACGACACCCACGGGGTCGCGACCTTGGGGACGAGAGGAGCGATCCCCGTGCCGACGACCCCACTCAAGCCGGTGAGGTGGGTCGGGACCTCGGTCTCGAGTGACCCCGTCCCTCCTGCGAGCGCGGCTGGGTTGGTGCACAGCACGTGCTCGCCCGGGCTGGACGTCCGGCCGAAGATGCTGTTCGCCGGGGGCGGCGAGCCGGCCGAGAAGGTCGAGTAGGCGATGACGCATCCGGTCTGGCGGGCACTCCGGCAGGCCGGGATGGTGGAGAAGGACCCGCCCTGCGACTTCCCGTCTCGCACAGTGACGTTGCCGCCGAGGAGGATCGCCGAGACGAGGCGCCGACGAACAGACGGGTTTCCTTCGACGGTCTGGGCGATGAGACGCTCCAGGACGAACGCCCCCTGCGAGTGGCCGATGAGCACGAAGCCCCTGCCGTCGTTGTAGTGGGTCAGGTAGTCGCGCCAGGCAACGAAGACGTCGCCGTAGGCCTCGGAGGTGTTCACCGGGGTGGTCGCCTGGCCGGTGAGAGAGGCCAGGGTGGCCTGTCGGTACATGGGGGCATAGACCCGGCACTGTTGGGAGAACGGGGAGGCCTGGGCTGCGGCCACCCCGGTCTCGGCCGGCTGGACGGCCAGGGTGGCGTTGCCGGTCGTCTCGGTGCTGACCGTGGGGTAGACGTAGAAGCAGTCGATCGGGGGGTCGGTCGCCGGGTGCCGGTGGACGACGGTCCAGGCACCGTCGGGTCCGATGCTGGTGGTGGTCAGGTTCCCGGCGCAGGGGTCCGAGACCAGTCCGGGGCGGCACAACCACGTCACACCGGCAGCGTCCACCCGCCCGGTCACGACGGGTGGAGGAACCGGTGCCGCGTTCGATGAGCCACAGGCGCTGACCGACAGGGCGAGGGCGCCGACCACCCACAGGCTCAGAACGGCCCGCCTGCGGTGTCGAACGACGTCATGCACCGCCCGGGGCACCTCCGACGACCGCCCCTCGTGACGGGCTCGGCAGCGCGCCCGAGACGGCCAGCGCCTCCTCGCTCGCGCCCAGATAGGCGGCGAGAGCCCGGGGGTCGGCAGCCACCTCCTCGGGGGTGCCGACCGAGACGACCCTGCCCGCCTCCATCATGACGACCCTCGTGCACAGCTCGAAGACGAGGGGGACGTCGTGCTCGACCAGCACGATGGTGGTGTCCGCCACCTCGTGGAGCCGCCGGAGCAACGGCACGAAGGCCTCCGCCTCTCTCTGGGCGATCCCGGCGGTCGGCTCGTCCAAGAGGAGCAGCCGGGGCTGCGCCAGCACGATGGCGGCGAGGTCGACCACCCGCCGGGTGCCCGTCGACAGCTCGGCGATACGGAGATGGCGAAACCGGCCTATCCCGAACGCCTCGATGATCCGGTCCACTTCGGAGCGCTTCTCCCGCTCGGACCGCCGGGCCCAGGGGAGCTGGAGCGTCGACGAGAGGAGACCGACCGGGCGTCGGGCGTCCTGGGTGAGGAGCAGCACCTCCTCGACCTGCAGCTCCGGAAAGAGCCGGCAGTCCTGAAAGGAACGGACGAGACCCAGGCCGATCCGCTCCTCGGGTAAGTACTCGACCAGGCTGTCGCCGTCGAGCAGCACCGACCCCGCCCGGAGGGCGACGATGCCCGAGATGACGTCCAGCATGGTCGTCTTGCCCGATCCGTTGGGCCCGATGAGCCCCACGATGGTCCCGGGCTCGGCCTCGAGACTGGCACCGTCGACCGCCTTCACCCCGCCGAAGGTGACCAGCGCGTCCTTCACCTCCAGCCTGGCCGGACCGTCCCTCCGAGCAGCTCCGCTCACGACACGGCTCCGCCGACCGCCACCGGCTCGAGCGGTTCGTTTCGCTGCGGTCCGGGGGGCACGTCGCTGCGATGCCCGAGACGCTCGATGCCGTCGGTCACCAGATCGCCGAACCGGTGCAGCAGTTCGGCCAGCCCGCCCGGCAGGTAGAGGATGAAGGCCAGTAGCCCCATCCCACTGGTCAGGAACTGGATGGTGGAGGTGGTCCCGAAGATGGCCGGGAGCCCGATGAAGTAGAGGGCACCGAGCACCGCCCCCGAGATCGACCCGAGGCCGCCGATCACCACCATCGAGACCACCAGGATCGAAAGGCTCGGGTTGAAGGTCGAGGTCGAGATGCGTCCGGTGGCAAAGGCAAGGCACACCCCGGCGTACCCGGCGATGAACCCCGAAAGGGCGAAGGCCAGGATCTTGCTCCGGGCCAACGGGATCCCCATCGAGCCCGCCCCCACCTCGTTGTCCCGCACCGACATCAAGCGACGGGCCATGCCACGATCGCGCCACACCGCCACCATCGCCACCGACACCACCAGGACGGCCAGCGAGAACCAGGCAAACGCCTGCTGGGACCCGAGAGCGATGCCGAAGAAGCTCGGAACCGGCAGGAGGGTCGACTGGGGATTCGGCAGCCCGCTGCACAGCAGCCGGTGGACGACCGGGAGCGACCAGCAGGGCGTGCCCATCACCGATCCCATCAGCCACACCCCGAAGGCGAGGGTGCTGACCGCCAGGTACAAGCCGCGCACCCGCAGAGCCGGCAGTCCGATGAGCACGGCCACCACCGCAGTGACCACACCGGCGAACGGCATGAGGAGGACGATCGGCACGCTCGCACCGAGGTGGGCGGCCATCAGCGCTCCGCAGGCCACCAGGCCGAACTGGCCGAGGGACACCTGCCCGGCCCAGCCGGTGAGCACGGTGAGCGAGAGGGCGATCACCCCGTAGATGCAGATCTGCGACAGCAGGAAGGACTTGCCGGGGCTGAGGACGAAGGGGAGCAGCGCCACCACCACGATGGTCGCCATCACCCCGGCCCTGCCGACGCCGCGCCGGAGCGGGGTGTCGTGCCGGAGCTGGCTCGCCGATCCCGCGATCCACGACGAGCGCTCCTCGGTGCGCGCCCCCTTCTGGAGCGCGGCGATGCGGACGAGCAGCACGGCGGAGACGATGAGGAAGAGCACCAGATCGACCTGGGTGATACTGCTCAGGTTCCACACCAGGATCTCCTGGATCACGCCGACGGCGATGGCGGCCACGAACGCGACGGTGAGGTTCACCATGGCCCCGACCATCGCCGCGGTCAGGCCGAGGAGCAGCAGTTCGGGGCTCAACACCTGGGTGAGCGAGGAGGTCTGCCCCGGTGCCGCCAGGATGGCGGTGAAGGCGGAGAGCACGCCGGCCAGGATCCACGCCATGGTCGAGGCGCGCCGCACCCACACCCCCGAGAGGCGGGCGGAGTCGCTGTTCTCGGCCATGGCCCGCATGGCCAGACCCCACGGTGACCACCGGACGAAGGCGGCCAGAGCGATCGCCACCACGGGTGCCACGATGAGGGTGAGCACCTGCCCGGGGGTGACGATGGTGGTACCGATGTGGAACGACAGGTCGAAGGGAACCGGAAAGGCACGGTAGAGGTTCTTCGGTCGGATGAAGGGCAGCGCGGTGAACACGAAGAGGAGCTGGCTGAGCCCGATGGTGGCCACCATCACCAGCACGCGTGATCGGTTGAACAGCCGGCGGAGCAGCAGCTCGCTCACCGCTCCCACCGCGCCGGCCATGGCGACCGCGAGCACCAGCGAGAACCAGTAGTCGAACCCGAAGTCGAAGAAGCACTTGGCCAGGAAGACCGCCGCCACCACGCCGAGCTGGCCCTGAGCGAAGTTGAGCACACGCGTGGTCCGGTAGATGAGCACCAGCCCGAGGGCGAGCAAGCCGTACCCCAGCCCGATGACGACTCCCTGGAAGAGGACGGAGCTCGGGACCGACATGCCCCCTCCTCAGCCGATCCCCGCGACGGAGGCGCCGAGGAAGACCGGTCGCAGGAGGTCACCACGTTCGAGCAGATCGCCGGTGGGCCCGTCGAAGCGCACTTCTCCGCGCTCGATGAAGATGGCCCGTGGGGCCAGGCTCATCGTCCGGTTGACGCTCTGCTCGACGAGCAGCACGGTGGTGCCCCCTGCATTGATCTCACGGACGATCCCCATCAGCCGGTCGACCGCCATGGGGGCGAGACCGAGGGCCAGCTCGTCGATGAGCAGGAGCTTCGGCTCGGTCATCATGACCCGGGCCAGGGCCAGCATCTGCTGTTCGCCGCCCGACAGCGTGCCCGCCGGCTGGTCGAGCCGCGCGGCGAGCTCGGGGAACCGGTCGACCGCCACGTCAAGGGCGGAGCGTGAACGCTCCCGCTGCTGTCGCAGGGAGTAGGCGCCCACCCGGAGGTTGTCGCGCACCGTCATCCCGGGGAAGGTCATCTTGCCCCCGACCAGGAGGGCCACGTCCAGCCCCAGGATCTGCTCGGGCTCGAGGAAGGTCGAGGTGATCCCGTTGATCCGGATCACCCCGCGGTGGGGATGCTCCAGCCCGGCGACGGCCCTGAGGAGGGTGGACTTCCCCGCTCCGTTGGTCCCGAGGAGGCCCACGATCTCCCCCTGGGCGATTTCGAGGTTGACGTCGAACAGCACCTGGTTGGAGCCGTAGTAGAAGTCGAGGTTGTGGACCTGAAGGGCGGGTACGTCCCGGCCTGCCTGGCGACGCTTCCCCTCGGCGTGCCGCTCGAGCACGTCCTCGATGACGAGTGTGATGTCACGACGGACGTAGCGCGAGCCGACCATCAGCAACACGCCGCCCACCGCGCAGACCGGGCCGATCAGGGTGAGCGCCACCGTCGGCCCGTGTAGGTACCCGACGGCATCGCTGATCGCACCCAGCAGCACGGCTCCGGTGAACCCCCCGAACACCAGGGCGTAGACGCCGAACATGGCGAAGCAGATGGTGCGCATCTCCGGCGGGGCGGTGGCGGCCAGGGTGAGGAAGATGCAGATGGACAGAGGTGCCACCGCTGCGTTGGCCAGGAACTGGAGGGCGACCACCATCCAGAGGTTGGGCATGTAGAGGGAGGTGACGAACAGGGCGCCGTATGCGGTGATGCACGCACCGGCCACCACCAGCGGCCTCTGGGGGGCCTTGCGGAAGTAGCGGTCCCCGAGAACGTAGGCCACCGGCAGTCCGAGGAAGGCGGCCAGCCCGATGATCGAGTACACCTCGCTGCGTTGCGCGGTGTCGAGGCCCCAGGTCCGGGTGAAGTAGAGATTGCCGAACAGGGGCCCGCCGGTCCCGGCGAAGCCGAGGATGGCGACCGCCACCAGCTCGAAGTAGACGGTGCGGATCCGCAGCAGCCTGGTGACCGCTGAGCCGAGGAGCACCCGGGGTGCCTCCCCCTGCTGGGAGTGGATGTCCATGCCCGACGCCCGCAGGATGTGGCTGGCTTCGTTCTGCCCCTTGTCCGGTTCGCGCATCCGGAAGAGGGAGAACCCGATGGGAAGCCCGATCAGGCCGATCAGCATCGCCCATCGCCAGTCGTGATGGACACTTGCCAGAAGACCGAAGGCCAGGATGCCGACGGTGAGGGAGATGGGATCGGCGAGGTTGTGCCAGCTGAAGATCCGGCCGCGCCCTTCGGTCGGGTAGGCGTCGGCGAGATACGAGTTGTGCACGGTGTCGCTGAGGCTGAAACCGACCGACGCCACCAGATAGAGGAATGTGAAGGCCCACACGTTGGGGGACAGCGCCATCAGCGGGGCGAAGATGGAGAAGACGATGAGCCCGACAGCGGCTACCGTACGTCGGCTGCCACGGTCGGCCCACAGCGCCAGGGGGACCGCCCACAAGAGCTGGGCGACGGCCGCCACGAAGACGACGGCGCCGAGGGCTGCGTCATGGATGTGGAACGACCGCTCGAGGTTGGTACCGATGAGCGAGATGCCGTTGCCGAAGGTGTCGGGCACGATGGCCGCCGCGGTCAACAGCGCCAGCGGAAGATAGCCGTACTGACGGAGGATGCCGGCAAGTGCGGGAGGCTTCCCTTCCCCCGTCCCGGGGATGACATCCAGGTCGGCTATGAGCTCGGGGTCGCGGGTCTTCTCGACGACCTCCTTCAGGAGCTCGTCGGGAACTGCGAAGTCGAACAGCGGTTGCTCCCCCATGCGGTGCACACACTATCCATGACGCCGCCGTCAGGTCGGACCATTTCGGATGCCCGATGTCCGGATTGCCGGCGGAGCGGTGAGGTCGATCAGGCCGGTCGAGCGGTGAGGTCGATCAGGCCGGTCGAGCGGTGAGGTCGATCAGGCCGGCGGCCACCGTATCGGCCGAAGGACGCAGTCGCTCGTAGGCGGAGACCGCCTCGGGTGCGGGCTCCAGGGTGTGCGCCACCGGGTCGAGACGGTCGACACTCCAGGAGAGGCCGACGGCCGATGCGGCCACCAGGGCGGCGCCGACCGAGGCGGCCTGACCCGAGCGTCGGCAACGGACGGCAAGTCCGGTGACGCCGGCGAGCACCTCGCGCCACACCGGGATGACGGCTCCGCCACCGGCGAGTGCCAGACCGGTCGACACCGATCCGGGATCCATGAGCGTCAGGCAGCGCGCGATGTCACGGGCCACGGACTCGAAGACGGCCCGTGACAGCTCGGCCGCCCCGTGGGCCGAAGAGATCCCGACGAAGGCGGCTCCGGCGTCGTCGCGCCACCACGGGGCCCGGGCCCCGTCGAGCCACGGCGCCGCGGTCACCCCGGCGGCTCCGGGGGGACAACCTGCCGCCATCGAAGCCAGCTCGGCCGGCGTTCGACCGGTGAGCATGCCCAGCCACCCGAGCATCGAAGAGGCCGCGGCAAGCCCCCCTTCGAGCAGCCATCCGCCGTCGATGGCCCGGGAGGTGACCAGCCCGTCCGGGACGGGGTCCGGACGTTCGGGTTGCGGGCGCGACACGTTCGCTGTCGTGCCCCAGCTCACCATCGGGACCGACGGATGGGCCCCGCTTCCGGTCACTTCACAGGCACGGTCGCCACCGCCGATGACGACCGGGGTGCCGGAGGCCACGCCGAGCTCGCCGGCGATGGTGGTGGACAGGCCCCCGAGCATGCACTCGGGTACCACGACCGGAGGGAGCTTTCCCGCGACCCCACCGGTCATCGACGCGATCGGCAGGCCGTGCCGGTCGTAGACGCCACTCACCGAGGCCATGGTGGCATCGGTCGCCACCCGGTCGGTGAGCCACCAGGCCACCCGGTCCCGCGCCCCGAGGACCCAGGTGGCAGCCGCGAGATCCTCGGGGCGGTGGCCCTCGAGCCAGGCCAGCTTGGCGGCCACCGGGGCGAGCTCGGCCGTGCCGGCCCTCCGGCCCGCTCCGGCCGGGGCCCGGCGGTCGGACCAGATCAGGGCGGGTCCGAGGGGGGCTCCGTCGCGGTCGAAGAGCCCGACGCTCTGTCGGGCGCCGGTGAGCCCGATCGCCTGGATGGCCCCCCATCGCCGGTCGACCCCGCTCCGCAGGCGGGCACAGGCCTGTCCGGCTGAATCGCACCAGGCCCGGGGGTTCTGTTCGGCCCGGCCCGGAGCTGGGTGCGAGGTCTCGAGCGGGACCCCTTCCATGCCGACCATGCCGGTCCCATCCCACAGCACCGCCTTGGTCACGCTGGTACCGAGGTCGATGGTGAGGATCACCGGCCGTGCACGATCCCGGCGAGCTCGGCGGCGATGACCGCTGGGGATGGCTCGAGCAGGACAGCCCGGCCGATGGCCAGGCCGGCGGCCCCACCCGCCATCGCGTCGCGTGCCTCGGTCAGGGCCCCGGCGGAACCGTTGTCGCGGTGGGGACCGCCGAGGAACAGCACGGGAACGCCGACGGCTGCGACCACCCGGGCCACCGCGTCCGTCCGGGCCCCGCCGGGTGGCTCGTCGGGGACGGGCACCTTGAGCAGCGGGGCTCCGAGGTCGTGGGCGATCACCGCCGCCAGGACGATGTCGTCGGTCAGACGTGACATCCGGCCGTCGCGCCAGCACACCGGCTCGATCATGGCGTCGAGCCCGGCATCGGCCGCATCCTCCAGGACCTGGCCCAGCAGCTCGAGTGCCGCCGCGCCGTGCTCGTCGTCGAAGGCGATGCGGGTCATGTGCTTGACCCCGGTCCAGCCGTCGGCCGCCGCCCGGACCACGGTGGCCACCAGCCGGTCGTCCAGCTCGAAGGCGGCGCCTGCAAGTCCGGTGCGGTTGATCGACAGGTAGGTCCGCTGTTCGGGGACGAGGGCGCCCGAACGGGCCAGCTCGCCGAGAGGCTGGGCGGTGGCAAGGATGCCGTCGCAGCTGGGGAGGGCCGCCCGCAGCGCCGACAGGTAGTCGGCGTAGCTTTCGATGGTCATCACCCCCCGCGCGCGGTGGTCGGCCGCAAGGACGAGGGCCGGTACCGGCAGCCGGGTGGGGACGGTCATCAATCCAGGCCGGAGAGCGCGAAGATCACCTTGGCCATCGACGAGAAGTCCTGGCGGCCGTACCCCGCGACGGTGGCGGAGGTGAGTGTCTGCCGGGCGGCAGCCGTCCCGGTCATTGGCACCCCGGCCCGAGTCGCATAGGAAAGCGCCAGATCGAGGTCCTTTGCCATGAGATCGGTCATGAACCCGGGTAACCACCCGTTCGTGGCAGGGCTGTCCTCCACGACGCCGGCCACCGGGAGCCGGGTGCGCACGGCCGTGCAATCACCGGTGGCGTGGGTCAGGACCTCGTGGAGCTTCTTCGGGTCCACCCCCGACTTTCTGGCAAGCGCAGTGGCCTCGGCGGTGGCCTGCATCTGGGCGGCATAGACGAGGTTGTTGCAGAGCTTCACCACCTGGCCCATGCCGGCTCCCCCTACGTGGACCACGAGCCCGGCGAACGGGTCGAGCGCGGGACGGACCTCGTCCAGGGTCCGGCCCTCGCCCCCGACCATCAAGGTGAGGGTGCCCGCCTCGGCTCCGGCCGTGCCGCCCGACAGCGGGGCGTCGAGGAACCCGGCACCGGTCACGCCCACCCGATCGTGCTGGTCACGGGCGACGTCGGGATCGATGGTCGAGCAGTCCACAACCGTCTTGCCCGGCCCGAGGGCGGGGAGCATCGCCTCCACGACCTCGGCCACCTGGGGCGAGCTCGGGACACAGAGGAAGACAACGGTCGCCGCTTCCGCCACGGCCAGGGGGTCTCTCCCGGCAAGGGCACCGAAGGCCACAGCCTGCTCGACCGGACTCGGACTGCGTGAGGCCACCGTCACCTGGTGGCCCGCGCCGAGCAGGTGGCGGGTGATGGGCAGGCCCATGGCCCCAAGTCCGATGAAGCCGAGTCGCATGGGGAACCTCCTCTCCGTCTCTGTTCTTTTCCTTCTGCCGATGCGGTGTTATCGGTGATGCGGTGTTATCGGTGATGTCAGCGGTCGGCGGCGAACGGGAGCCAGGCCTCGGTGCCCCCCAGCAGCTCCGCCACCATCTGCTCGGTGCGGTGGAGGTCCCCCCGACCGGCCAGCGGGTCCAGGAGGAACGCGGCCCCGGCAAGCGAGCGGTCACGCTCGAGCGCGGCGGTCACCGTGAGCTCCTGCACGGCAACGTGTCGGCGGACGAGCTCGGCGAAGGGTGTGGGCAGCGGGGCGACGTCCCGGCCCCTGATCCCGGACCCGTCGACCACGCAGATCGACTCGACCACTGCGCCCTTCGGCGCGTCGGGCACCTGGCCGGCATTGGGAATGTTGCAGGGGAGCTCCCGTGCTTCGCCGGTGAGCAGCGAGTCGATCACCTGAGCCGGCAATTCGCCGGAGAACCAGGTCTGCAAAGGCTTGGTCCCGGCCAACCAGGCATCCACGTCGGCGATGTAGCCGTCCTGATGCTTCTGGCGCTCGGCAATCGAGGTCAGCTCGATGTTGTAGCTGCCGCCCTGGCCCGACTCCTCGGTGAGAACCCAGGGCACGAACTCGGCGATGTGGCGGTCGCCGGCGGCGGGAAGGGCGCCCCACCGGTCGAGCAGTGTGAGCTTGAGCACATGGCGGCGCACGAAGTCGAGTGTCGAGAAGTCCTCGGCCGCCTCGCGGCCGGGAGAGGGGGCGAGCGATGGCAGCCCGCCGGCATCTTCGACCCAGCGGCGCAGGATCTCGAACCCGTCCTCACCCTCGACCCGGAGCTCGGTGACCACGGGGAGGTGGTTCACCCCGGCCACCGTGGTCGTGATGGCATCGACCGGACTCCCGAGGGCCAGTGCGAAGTCGATGACCCAGTTGCCCACCTCGTGGCACAGCCCGACCGCCTTGATGCCCGTCTGGCGGAGGACGGCACGGGTCAGACAGGTCATCGGATTGGTGATGTTGAGCATCCAGGCCTCCGGACACAGCTCCTCCATGTCCCTCGCCATGCCGAGCAGGACGGGCACGTTGCGGAGGGCTCGGTTGATCCCTCCCGGACCGACCGTGTCGCCCACAGACTGGTGGATCCCGTAACGGGCGGGAACGTCGAGGTCGACTGCCATCGAGCCGAACCCACCGGTCGAGATGGTCACGATCACGAAATCGGACCCCTCCAGGGCCTCGCGCTGGTCGGTGGTGGTAGTGATCGTGGCGCCGGAACCGAGTGCCTGGTTCACCATGTCGCCGAGCGCCCGCATCTTCTCGAGCGGCGCCGGTTCGACGTCCTCCAGCACGATGTGTGCCCCCTCGAGCGACGCGGTGCTCAGCAGATCGGCCAGGAGCTCGGGCGTCCACTGGTAACTACCACCGCCGACGATGGTGATCTGCATGGCTTCAGATTCTCCCGTTGGGGAAATGGGCATGACCTGACACGCGTGTCACTCTAGCGACCGGTCCGGTGCCGATCGCAGGGGTCTGTTTTCCGTACCGTTCCGACCGCTCAGCGCAGTCCGTACCGTTCCGGACCGCTCCATGGCGCCCTCTCAGCGCCCGGGAGGGTCGCCGTGTGCTCCCTCGCGGGCCCACGAGATCAGCGCACGGTAGGCACCGGCCGAGTCGCGCCCCTGGGCATCGGTGTCCAGCCACCGGAACCCGCGAGGGCCACGCGCTCGATCGATGCCGAAGATCCCGAACCGCGGCTCGTAGGAGCCCCACTCGTAGTTGTCGACCAAGGACCAGTGCAGATACGCCCTGACCGGGCAGGAAGCGGCCACGGCAGCCACCACCGAGTCGACGTGCTGGCGAAGATAGCGGGGCCGGTCCCAGCCGTCTGTGCGCGGGTAGGAGCGTCCGTTGTGCACCCGGCTGCACAGCCCGTTCTCCACGATCCAAAGGGGGAGAGCCGGCAGCAGGGAGTGCTGGTCGTGGCACCACCGGGCCATGGCCTCTGGGTCGGGAGGCACGTCCCAGAGTGCCCGGGAAGGCTCGAAGCGGCGCCCGCCGGAGCTCTGGTGCCCTGGAAGGCGGAGGGCGTGGCTGGCCACCGGGTCGTACCAGTCGAATCCGGTGGTGTCGAGCGGCCGTTCGTCGGGCCCTCCATAGACGGCGTCGAGCACCCGGCGTCGCGAGGGTCGGCGCAACCTCGACCGGACCGGCGCCGTCCGGCCGGGGCGCATCGCTGCGCCGTAGGGCGAAGACGCCGCGAACAGGCGTCGCAGCATCGCCTCGCCCCGACCGGCGGGCGGGAACAAGGTGTCGTGCCGGTCCCGGCGATCGTCGAGGTAGGCGTCGACCCCGTCTCGTTCCACACCGGCGGACCGGACGGTCAACAGATCGGTGAGCATCCGGTCGTGCTCGTAGATCGAAGAGGAGCTCGTGTTGACCGTGACTTCGGCGTCGGGCTGGGCAGCGTGGATCTCCCGGAAGGCGAGCACATGGGCGGTGAGCAGATGGTCGAGCGCGGTGAAGGCCTCGGGCACGGCGATCCTGCGCCCGGGCGGGCAGTCACCTTGGATCCAGCCCATGAGGGCGACGATGTTGGGCTCGTTGATGGTGATCCAGCGGCGGCAGCGGGGCACGAGGGCGGGCAGTACCCGGGACACGTGGGCCGAGAAGCGATCCGGCGCGTCGTCCTCCAACCAGAATTCCTCTCCCAGCCACCCAGGATGGGTGAAGTGGTGCAGGGTGACGATCGGTTCGAGGCCACGTTCGTGACAACCGTCGAGGATGCGGCGGTACCCGTGGAGTGCCTCGGCGTCGAAGTCGCCCTCCACCGGCTCCAGCCGGGCCCACTCGACCGACAGGCGGAAGGCGTTGCAGCCCATGGCCGCGGCCCGGTCCAGCGCTACCTCGGGCTCGCGCCAGAAGTCGCAGGCGTTGCCCGAGGGCTCGATCCGGCCACTGCGCTCCCACCGTTCCCAGTTGTTGGCCGGCTCTCCCGGCCCGTTGTACCCGCCTTCGACCTGGAATCCGGCGGTGGCCACGCCGAAGAGGAAGTCGTCCGGCAGCGCGATGGGAGGACGGGGCCCGGTGATCATCTCCGCCTCACTGCTGGACAGCTCCACGAGCGACAGTATGTCAACCGGGCGGCGCCGCCCAGTGCACCAGGTCGGTGCTCCTCGCCACTCCGAGCTTGGCGTGGCCCCAGCCGTCGAACGCGCTGAGCTCGGTGCTCCCTGCGTAGACGGCGTACACGTAGTGACCTCGCAGGGTGGAGGCGTCGCACAAGAAGATCGAGTTGGCGTGTTCGTAGCCGATGCTCGAGATGCCCGGTCCGCTGTTGAACGCCTGGGAGGGCATTACGAGCTCGGCGCCGCCGGTCCAATCCAACCAGCCCGAAGGAGTGCTCGGATCACCGGCCAGGGTGAAGATCCACGGCTGGTCGAGATTGTTCGACGTGGCCACCAGATGCCAGGTTCCGCCGACGGTGAAGAACTCGTAATTCTCGATGGTGCCGCCGACGACCTGGATGTTCGGCCGTCCCACCAGCTGCCACGGACCCGACAGTGACCCCGAGCTCGACCGGGCGATCTCGAATGCAGCCGGTTGGGTCGGGGACGAGTACTTGAAGCCGACCAGCAGGTCGTGACCGGTCTCGATCAGCGCGCCGTCGATCATCCGGTCCTGAGGCGACAACGCCAGGTCACGAGCCAGAGGATGCGGTGCCGACCAGGTGTCGAGGTTCCCAGAGGTCCGGTAGAAGAGGCGCGACTGGACGTGCCTCGGACCCGAAGCGCCCGGATCCGACTGGTAGGTCACCACGAACTGGCCCGATGCCTCACGGGTGATGTCCGGCGAGGCGACGCCGAACACGCCGGGCTGGCGGGGCCACGGGGTGATCGGTGACCAGTGCCGGAGGTTCGAGCTGGTGGCGGTCGCGATGTCCCAGTAGATGCCACCGGGAAGCGCCCGGTCGTAGGTGACATAGCTGAAGATCATGTGCCAGCTGCCGGCCGCCCAGATGAGGGCCGGGTCCTTCACGCCTGCGATGGGGCTGGCCAGGATGGGATTGCTCAGATGGGACCAGTCCACCTTCACCCCATTCGGGCCGCCCACGATGCAGGAGTGTCCTGCGCCAGACGCCAGTGCCGCCGGGGTGATCGGTCCCGAAACCGGTCCGGACGCCGCAGCGGATCCCGGACTCTTGGCCGGACCGGCGCCGGCGGAGCCGCAGGCGGCCAGAATGCACAGGACGACGGTCGCCACCAGCGCGGCGGACCTTCTCGTGACCGGGCGGGCCCCGGTCGGCTTCGCATGCTCCCCCATACGTTCCCGAGCGTAGCCCGGCGGTCGACCCTGGAACCCGACTCACCGGGGGCTAGTGTTCGTCGCCGTGACGACACGGGTCGAAAGACGCCGTTACCGCCGCCGCAGCCGCCGCCGGAGGGTGGCGACCCGCCGCGCCATCGGCGTGGTCGCGGTGGTCGTGGTGATCGCCGCCGTGGTCGCGTTCGCCGCCGGCACGTTCGGTCACCACAACCGAAACGCGTCGGCCGGCCACGCCCCGGGCACCGCAGCAGCGACCGCCCGATCCGGCAAGCACGCCGTGCAGACGACCTTCGAGGGACCGCAGGGTCCCGAGGCATCGTGGGTCGTGGCCGAGAACCGCAAGCCCGGAACCACCAAGTGGCAGATCAGCGGCACCCAGAGCCCGAACGGCATCATGGGCTACGCCAGCCGGGTCCAGGCGCGTCTCGGCCAGGAGGTAGGGCTCTACGTCTCGACCGCTGCGCCCCAGTTCCATGTCGACGCATTCCGCATGGGCTATTACCAGGGCAAGGGTGCCCGACTGGTCTGGCGTTCCGCGGAGGTCACCGGCGGTGTCCAGAGTCCGTGCCCGCTCACTGCGGGCATCAACATGGTCGAGTGTCAGTGGAACCAGTCGCTCAATTTCGTCGTCACCAGTGCCTGGGTCCAGGGGCAGTACCTTCTCAAGCTGGTCGGCAGCAGCGGAGCGCAGAGCTACGTGCCCCTCACGGTGTGGGAACCGGCGAGCCATGCCACCTATGTGATCATGTCCGGGGTACTGACGGAACAGGTCTTCAACCCCTTCGGTGGATACGATCTCTACCAGGGAGGCACCCCCTGCGCCCCGAACCACTACCCCTGTTCGACCCGGGCCCGGGTGGTCTCCTTCGATCGACCCTACGCCACCGGCAATGGCGCCGGAAGCTACCTGGGTCTGACCTACCCGCTCACCCGCATGGCCGAGAAGGACGGCCTGGACGTCACCTACTGGACCGACATCCTCCTCGCCGAACATGGGAACCTTCTCGGACACCACAAGGTCCTGATCTCCCCCGGGCACGACGAGGAATGGTCTCAACGGATGCGTCAAGCGGCGGTGTCCGGCCGCAACAGTGGGGTCAACCTGATCTTCTTCGGGGCCAGTCCGGTCCTGCGCAAGGTGCGCCTGCAGGCGTCCCCGCTCGGTCCCGACCGAGAGGTGGTCAACTACCGTGATCCGACCAAGGATCCCCTCTACGGCATCAACAACGCAGAGGTCTCTCAGAACTGGTGGGGTCAACCGCCGGCCAACCTGCCCGCGCACACCCTGGTGGGGGCCGAGTACATCGGCTACAACAACCTGCAGAACTTCCCGCTCGTCGTATCCGACCCGACCTCGTGGCTGTTCAAGGGCACCGGCCTCGCCGCGGGGGCACAGATCCCCGGGGTCCTCGCCAGCGACTTCCAGGCGTACGATCCGGTGGCAGCAAACAATCCGCCCGGCGTCGAGATCCTCGCCCATTCGCCGGTGACCGTCGAGTACCACCCCAACCGGAAGTTCGCCGACACGACCTACTACACGTGGGCACCGAGCGGGGCCGGGGTCTTCCAGAGCGGCATGGTCAGCTGGATCACCTCGCTCGGGGCGTGCCCACCGGCCACCGCATCGTGCCCGTCGAAGGTGATGCGCCAGATCACCGGGAACCTGCTCCGGGTGTTCGGAGCCGGACCGGTCGGGCTGCGCCATCCGTCCCAGTCCAACGTGGCGCAGTTCTACGGCTGAGCCACCGGTGAGCTACCCCGGCTGGGCCCCTCCCGACCCTTCGCTAGGCTCGGTCGATGGTCCCCGCCCTCAGGTACGTGACCCAGGTCGCCCCCTACCGGGACGGCCCGGCGGGTGTCCACGGCGTGCTCGATCAGTCGGCGCTGGCCATGGCCCAGCTGGCTGAGACGGCCGGGCTGGGCTTCGAGCGGGTATTCGACGTCCGCGAGCTCGACCCCCGGTCCTTCGACGACACCGGGGTGCTCGCGCTCTTCACCATCGGTGAGACTCCGTGGTCGACGGCACAACGTCGTTCCCTCCTCGAGTCGGTGCGCGCCGGACGCACCTCGGTACTCGCCATCCACTCGGCGACCGACGCCTGCTACGGGTGGGACGACTACCGCCTGCTGGTCGGTGCCCGTTTCGACGGCCATCCCTGGACCCAGACCTCGACGCTCGATGTCCTGGTACCCGACCATCCGGCGCTCGCCCACCTCGGTACCACGTGGCGCTGGTACGACGAGATCTACCGGTTCCGCGCTCTCCGACCCGAGGCGACGGTGCTCCTGGCCGCCCGATCCGACGAGCTCGACTCTGCCGCCACCACGGACCCCGAACCGGCATTCGGCTATCCACTGTCCTGGTGCTTCACCGAGGGGGCCGGGCGGGTGTTCTCGACCGCTCTGGGGCATTTCCCCTCGGCATGGGAGAGCGTCGAGTACCTACGACACCTGGCCGGGGGACTGAGCTGGGTCACCGGAAAGGCCTGACCGCCTGAACCGGGCGGTCGGGCGCTGTACCCGCCCACCGGCCTCACCCGCGGTGGCGCTCGAGGACCGCTGCCTGCCAGCCACCGAGTCGCAGGCCCCCGTCGAGTACCTCCCCATCGCGGGTCCGATCCGAACAGAGCAGCACGGTGCCGGTGAGATCTTCGAACGAGCATGCGGAGTCGGTGAGGGTGAGGCAGACCACCGTCCGCTCGCCCCGGCTCCAGCACCACGAGCCGACTGGGGAATCGAGCGCTCGGTATCCCCCGAACGCCAGGTCGGAGCTGGTGCGCCTCAAGGCGATGAGCGAACGGACGAAATGCAGCATCGACGACGGGTCACGACGCTGGTCCTCGACGTTGCAGGCAGCGAGATCGCCGAATGGCAGCCAGGGTTCGACACCCGGATCGGTGAAACCGCCCCCCTCGACATCGCGCCAGTGCATCGGCGTGCGCATCGCATCGCGACCGGCATAGGCCGGCCAGTAACGGACCCCGAGTGGATCACGAAAGCGCTCGGGCGGCACCTCGATGTCCTCGAGACCGATCTCGTCACCCTGGTAGAGCACCGGCGTCCCCCGGAGGGTCAGCAGCATCGCCAGCGCCACACGGGTCTTGGCCGGATCCCCTTGCGCCCATCGGGTGGCCAGCCGGGACATGTCGTGATTCGACCCGGTCCAGACGGGCCACGCACCGGGGGGAAACGCCCGTTCGACGCCGGCCACGATCTGACGGAGGGCATCCGCATCGAGCGGTGCGTTGATGAACGGGAAGTCGAACGCGAGGTGCAGCTCGTCCGACCCCCGGCCGTAGTAGGCGGCCAGGACGTCGATGTCCTCATCCGGAGTTTCGCCGATCAGGACGCGCCCGGGGAAACGATCGGCGAGCGAGCGCCACCGTCGCAGGACGTCGTGCAGCTCGGGACGCCCACAGTTGTACAACCAGCGTTGCCCGAACATCTGCTCGGTGAACGAGTCGGCGTCGGTGGCCGGTGGGTTGTCCCTCAACAGCGCATCCTTGACCACCATGTTGCACACGTCGATCCGGAACCCGGACACACCTCGGTCGAACCAGGTGACCATGATGTCGTCGAAGGTCTGCCGGACCTCCTCGTTCCACCAGTTGAGATCCGGTTGCTCCGCCAGATGGTTGTGGAGATAGTACTGACCGGTGCCCTCGTCGAGCGTCCAGGCCGGACCACCGAAGCTCGAGATCCAGTTGTTGGGTGGCGAGCCCTCGGGGGTTCCATCGGCCCAGACGTACCAGTCGCGGTGGACCGACGAGCGTGAGGACCGCGAATCGACGAACCACGGATGTGCCACGCTGGTGTGATTGGGCACCAGATCCAACAGGATGCGGATGGACCGCCGCCCTGCCGCGGCGATCAACGCGTCCAGCTCGCCGTTGGTCCCGAGCTCATCGGCCACCGCGATGTAATCCGAGACGTCGTAACCCCAGTCGGCATTGGGCGAGCGGGTCACCGGGCTGAGCCAGATGCCGTCCACTCCCAGCCATTCGAGGTGGTCGAGGTGGTCGATGACCCCCGCGATGTCACCGGTACCGTCCCCATTGGAGTCGGCGAACGAGCGCACGTACACCTGGTACAGGACGCCCCCCTGCCACCAGGGCCGGGGGATGTCAGCCGGCACCGTGCGGGTGACCCGACCCAGTTGGGGCCACCGGTGCGGCAGCCCATGGGGACAGGTCGAGCTTCGGGTAGCGGGCGGAGACGCCGGCCAGGGTCTCGGCAGTCCAGTAGGGATGGCCCGGTTCCGGAAATCCGAGAACGGTGAGCTGGCGGACGCTGGCCTTCGGTACCAGCCGGTGCCAGGCCATGTCCTCCCCCCGGACCGGCCAGACATGGAACCCCATCCAATCGGTGTCGACCGGCTTGAAGGCGAGATGGAGGAGGAAGCGGGCCGCTCCCGGAGCGACCAGTTTAGTGCCCCGATGGAACACGTCCGGTCGGTAGGCCAGCACCGAACCGACCGGACCAACGGCCGGGACCTCTTCCGCGTAGAGGTCGGCGTACTCGTCGTAGCGGAGGTAGGTACGCTCGATCGGGATCTGAGAGGTCGACCGGCGCGACACCATCCGGGTGGCGCCGGTCTGTTCGGTGACGTCACTCAAATAGACGAAGAGGAGCAGCTGTTGGTAGCCCCGGTCCGCGCGGGGAACGACCAAGGTATGGTTGCCGTAGTCCGCATGGAGGAGCTGTTCGTGGTCGGCCATGTCGGACGAGTACTTGGCACTGACCAGCCCCTGGTACAGCTGCACCCGCTCCACGCAGAGCAGCTGTTCGGCCAGATCGATCAGTCGATCGTGCACGGTCAGCAGATTGAGGGCAAGGCCGGCGAAAGGGAAGGTGGGTTTGGCCTGATCCCACCTGAGATCGAAGCCCTTCTGCTCCGAGTCCTCCCGAGCAGGGTCCGACAGCGCCGATGCGACGTCCTCCGCCGTAGGGAACATCCCACCGATGTCACCGAGGGCCGCACCGATCCCATCGGGAGGGAGCAAACCTTCGAGGAGGCACCAACCGTCGACGTTCCACCGTTCGACCGCTTCTTCACCGATGACGGGCTCGACCATTGCCGTGGTCTAGCAGCTGCGGTCGGCCGGCTCCGCGAAGCCGGACATCTCGGTGACGGCGGCCCTGCCTCCGGTCGGGCCCAGCCCGCACGTGGCTCCGCCCCTCGTCGTGCTCACGGAGAAAGCGTCGGCAGCGGTTGCCACGACCGCACCTGGACCCAGCAGGTCCCCTGGGGGACGTGGTCCTTCGGCATCTTGCACTGCGATGAGGGTGGCTGGTTGACGTGCAGGCGGACCACCTGGTACTCGGTCGGCCCGTAGTGCTTGTTGGGACCGTAGCTGAGGATCGGTGAGTAGGTCCCCGGGTAGTTGTTGATTTTCGACATCGCCGTCACGAACGTCCGCCGGTTCAGATTCCGTCCAGCGGCCCTCGCCGCGGTGGCGAACAGGTTGATCACCTGGCACCATCCGGCGATCGGTCCCTGTTCCTCGATGTAGGGGGTGCTGTTGCCCGGTGGCACCTGGGGGTAGGCCTTGTGCCACACCTTGTAGCAGGCTCGGACCCCGGGGTCGTAACCTCCCTGGCTCTGCGGCCGGTTGTCGTCGATGCCGCCGAGGGTCATGGTGGTCACGCCCTCCTGACCATTGAGCGCCTTGGCGTAGGGAATTGGGATGAGGCCCAAGGCTACCTGGATCGAGGATTCGTAGTCGCTCAGCAGCAGGCGGGGAAAGTACTGCTGGGATGTCTGGGCCTGGAGGAGCGGGTAGAACACGTTGAACGGAATGAGCGGGATGATCGAGTTGACCCCGTCCGCCCGGAGCTGCTGGATGATCACCGGTGCCTCCGCCCCGGTCGTGGCCGTGTCGTTGGGGTTGGCGTCGATGGACTCGACCACCGGGGTCACCCCGATCTTTCGGAGGTCCGGGAGGAGGTAGTCCTGGAAGGCGAGCTGGTCCGAGGCGCGGTTGCCGACGATCACACCTACCTTGCGTGCTCCCCCCAGCAGCTTGGCGCTCTTCCCCCACGACACCACCGCGGCCAGCACGGCCGCCTGGTCCGGTCCGGTCCACCACAGATACGGTGATCCGAGGTTGGTCCAGTCGGTCACCGTCGACCACTGGCCGATGAAGGGGGTGTGCCCTTCCTGGGTGATGCACAGCTGGTTGGAGTCTTGCCAGGTGCCGAGACCATCGAGCACGGCGAAGGCGGCCGGCGACCCTTCGGTCCACGTCTTGCACAGAGCACGCATATCGGACGAGCTGGCCGGATCGTAGGTCTGGATGATCGGATTGATCGTCCGCCCGTTGATACCGCCGTGGTCGTTGATGTGCTTGACGAACAGGCGGATCGCCTTCTGTTGCTCACCGTACTCGACGTCCTGGGCGAAGCCCTCCTTGCCAGCGAGCGAGGTCAGGGACACCACGGGAAAGACCACGTTGATGGAGTTGCCGACCACTCCCCGTGATGACGTGCTGGCCCGGTCCACGGGCACCGCCCGGGTGCTCGAGGCCCCTCCCGTCGAAAGACCACCGGCCGCCGCCTGGGCCGACACCGAAGTGGACGACGGAGCGATGGCCACGTACGCCACCAAGCCGACCACGACCGCGACCACGATGGCCACTGTCCGCAACCGGGTCGCCGGCGAACGTCGGACGAAGTGCCCCCAGGACCGTGCGAGTGCCGAGAGAGGGTTCCAGCGCGCCCAGCCGCTCATCGACGGCTCCGCCGTGTCCTCGACGGGCGCCCACTGCGATCGTCGCCGTCATCCCCCGCCATCGCTGCTCGCACCGTGGGAGCGATCTGGACGTCCTGCCCCGGTCCGTCTGCCTTCCTGACCGTCGTCGTTGTTTTCCTGACCGTCGTCATGGCCTTCCCCCTCTTCCTCCCCCGGTACCGCCCGGATCGACGACCGGGTGCCCGCTCGCCGCAGCCGCTCCGGTTTGCAGCGACCGCCGGGCCGTCCGACCGTCTGGCGAGGGCTCCCGGGCGCCCACACCGTACCGCCGGCGAAGGGTGGGTGGTCGACGCCCCGGTGGCCCGGTGGCCCGGTGGCCCGGTGGCCCGGTGCGACAGAATCGGCGGCGGTGCGGGCTAGCCGCCGGTCGGCCGGTCACCACCACCATCGGCGGCCCCATCGCCCGAGGCTTCGTCATCGGTCCCCGGCCCGGGCGCAGTGTCGGTCGCAGTCTCCGGATCCCTCCTGCTGCTTCCCAGCATGACCGCGGCGGCCCCCACCCCGAGCGCGGTCGAGAAGAGCGCCCTCGCCAGCCCACCCCGTGCCTTGCCCCGGGCCGCATCCACCGACAGCCGACCGGGACCGAGGGCGGACAGTGCCCCGGCCGTCGCGCCGACCACGGCGACGTACTCCCATCCACCCTTGAAGATGAAGAAGCCCTTCCCCTTGTGGTCGGTGGCTGCCGCCGAGGTCATCACGCCGATGATGCCTGCCGACGCCAGTGGCGTCATCGCTCCGAGGGTGACGAGTGTCCCCGTCGTGATTTCCGTGGCCGCCGCCACCCGGGCATGCACGTGGGCCGGTTGCAGACCGAGAGACTCGAAGTACCGGGTGGTCCCTTCCAGGCCACCGGGGCCCCGGACCTTGTTCATTCCATGGGCCACCATCATCGGACCGATGGCGCCCCGCAGAATTAGGGCGGCGACATCCGCTCCGGGGTGGTCCTTGTTCGCTCTCGACATGGCGGCCTCCGTCGTCCTCGTGGACGATGCGCATCGTACAGGCCGGCGCACTCTGTCGGGACGGCTGCGCCCTGCAGGGCCTGATGCGATTGTCGGTTGTCGGACCAGGTCAGCTCGGGTCACCATCGAAAGCCGTCTGTGTGCCTCCCGGATGATGCACAATGCAGAGCGTGACCAGACCAGAGGCCATCGATGATCTCCGTAATCGCCGGTCCTTGCGGCAGGCGATCGACTACCGGTCCACCTCGATAGCGATCGAGGAAGTTCCCGGTGTCGGCCGGATCTCGCTGATCGAGCGACCCGACGGCACCACATTCACCGTCTCGGTCCCGCACGACGGCGTAGAGGGAAGGGGGGCCGGCCCCGAAGCGGACCGGACCGGGTGGATCGCCGGCGCCCGTGCCGCCGGGGACACGGCCGGAGCGGGTCTGGCCCGCCTGGCCGTCGTCGCCACCGTCCCGATCGAGCGTCTTGTCCTCACCCGCTGACCGCGACCCACCTCACCAGATGAAAGCGGCAGGGGAGCCTGGCCAGGGCGGCACCGTCGGGGCGGCCGGACTCGAGATCCCGAGGGCGCGGGGACCGGTGGCGCCCCCGGAGATGAGATCAGGACTGGTCAGCAGTGCAGCGGTGATCAGCGGTGCACGGGTGACATGTCCCCGTACCGATCACCGACACCAGCACCGGGTGGGAGCACCTCGTCGAGTCGCCGCAACTCGTCATCGCTCAGGACGACCGAGTCTGCTCCGACGTTCTCTTCGAGGTATGCGGGACGCTTGGTCCCCGGAATGGGGACGACATCGTCCCCCCGAGAGAGCACCCAGGCCAGAGCCAGCTGGGACGCGGTGATGCCCTTGTCGGCCGCGATTTCCCGGACCCGATCGACGAGCTCGAGGTTCTTGTGGAAGTTCTCGCCCTCGAACCGGGGGTTGTGACGCCGGAAGTCATCGGGGTCGAGGTCGTCGATCGTACGGATGGATCCGGACAGGAAGCCGCGCCCGAGCGGCGAGTAGGCCACGAAGCCGATGCCCAGTTGACGGACGGTCTCCAACACCCCATCGACCTCCGGGTCCCTCGTCCACAGCGACCATTCGGTCTGCAGAGCGGTGATCGGGTGGACGGCGTGGGCGCGCCGGATGGTGCCCGGAGCGGCTTCCGACAGACCGAGATGCACCACCTTCCCCGCCTCCACCAATCCGGCCATGGCCCCCACTGTCTCCTCGATCGGGGTATCGGGGTCCACCCGGTGCTGGTAGTAGAGGTCGATATGGTCCACGCCCAGCCGCTCGAGTGAGGCGTCGCACGCTGAGCGCACGTACTCCGGACGACCGTTGATCCCGATCCGGGTACCATCTGCCGCGCGCTGGTTCCCGAACTTGGTGGCGATGACCACCTCGTCGCGCCGCCCGGCCAGTGCTCGACCGACCAACTGCTCGTTGGTGAACGGTCCGTACATGTCTGCGGTGTCGAAGAAGGTGACCCCCAGTTCGAGCGCCCTGTGGATGGTTTCCGTCGATTGGCGCTCGTCAGCTCGGCCGTAGAACTCGCTCATGCCCATACAGCCGAGCCCCTGAGCCGACACGACGAGATCGCTTCCCAATGGTCGAGTGTGCATCGACTCGTTCTAGCGTGCCGATGACCTGCCCGGGACGCGGGAGGTCGTGAACCGCCCGCGGGGACTCAAAGCGCACCATTTGCGACACGCCCGCATCGCGACCGGCAAGGTTCAGGCGAGCGCGCCCTCTAGGCTCCGGCCCGAAGCGGCCAGGTCGAGTTCGACCACGCCCCCCGAAGTGAACCGGGCCACGACCCCGAATCGATCGCCCCGGATCAGGGTGTGCCTCCATTCGAGTGGCCGGTCAGCGGCGAACCCGAGTCGGTCGATGGCGAGGGCAGCCACCTGCGCGGTCACCCCCAGGGCCGTGCGCTCCGCGCTCGTCGGAACCACCGCGTGGATTCGTTCCACCCCTCCGGTCAGGCGTACACCCGTACGGGCCAGGAGTTCGTCATAGAACGCGGTGCGGGTGAAGTCGACGTCGAGGAGGGGCGCGGCGACGCTGGCGGGGAACCACACCTGGTCGACGGCAAGCGGTTCTCCACCGGCCAGGCGGATCCGATCGAGGAACAGCAGATCGGTCTGAGCGTCGAGCCCGAGCCGCGCGGCCACCCCCTCGTCACGCCGGGTTCTCAGCGCCCGGACGATGCTCCGTTGCTCCAAGCCGGCCTCCTCGACGGACCGGAAGAGGCTGTAGAGCGCCCCGAGCGGCTGTTCGAACTGAGCGGTGGATCCGGTGCGCGGACGGAGCCCACGGCCGGAGACGACAGCACCCTCCCCCCGGAGTCTTCGTACGGCCTCCCGTACCGTGTTCCGGCTCACTGCATAAGAGTCGGCGAGTGCCAGCTCGCTCGGGAAGCTCTCGCCGAACTCACCGGAGCGCAGCCGCCGCCGGAGATCGTCGAGGAGTTGGGCCCACAGGGGCAGCGGGCTGTCGCGGTCGAGAGCGCTGGGCCCTCGGGCGTACTCGCCGAGCCGGCGAGGGTCGGACCGACGTGCGGATGGTCCCCTGGTCATTCCACGCGTCCCGGCGCGCCGTCGTCGGTGAGCACGGGCAGGCCGGCCTCCGCCCATGCCAACATCCCGCCGGACAGATTGGTGACGCTCACCCCCGCGCCACGAAGTAGCTCCGCAGCACGTGCCGACCTCCCGCCGGACCGGCAGACGACCACCACCGCCACGTCGCTCGGCACCTTCTCAGGGTCGAGCCGTCCGAGGGGGAGGTGCCGGGCCTGTGGCGCGTGTCCGGCGCGCCACTCATCGGGCTCACGCACGTCGAGGAGGTACCCGCCGCAGTCGACGATACGGTGCGCGTGGTGGGGCTCCACGTCGTCGGGGAGGTCGGCATTCCACCCCGTTCCCGCAGCGTCCGCGCCTCTCGTCCCCGGGACGAGCCCGGTGCCGCCCTTGTCGACCGCGTCCGGTCGGCAGGATCCCATGCGCTCTCCCATGTCCACTCCTCGGCTCGTGTCCACTCGTCGGCATCGGCCGTGATCGCTGTCCGCGTTCATCCTCGCCGATCCTGAAGTTATACCAATATGCTAACATTGGTACAATGTAATTCGAGATGTCACCGTTCGGCACAGACGTCACCATTCGCGGCAGTCATGGCCGTTCGGCACAGGCGTCGCCGACGAAAGGAGGACCCGATGGTCGCGGTCGAGGTCGTGCCCACGGACGAGCTGGGTGACCGCAGCTACATCGCGCATGACGGAGCCCTGGCCATCGTCATCGATCCGCAGCGCGACCTGGATCGGATCGAATCGGTACTCGAGGAGCGGGGCCTGCGCTGCATCTTCGTCCTCGAGACCCACATCCACAATGACTACGTCTCGGGGGGCCTGGAGCTTGCCCGCCGCACCGGAGCCGAGTACGTCGTCTCGGCGGAGGAAGAGGTCGCCTTCGAGCGGAGACCGGTGCACGACGGAGACATCCTGGCCGCAGGCGATCTGCGAATTCGGGTGCTCTCCACTCCCGGCCACACGCCCGGTCACCTCTCCTTTCTGGTGCAGGGCCCTGGTGGTGTCCCAGCTGCCTTCACCGGTGGAGCCCTCCTCTACGGGAGCGTGGGCCGCACCGACCTGGTCGATCCCACCCTTACCGAGGAGCTGACCCACCGTCAGTACCGCTCGGCGCACCAACTGGCCCGGGTCGTCCCTGACGAGTCACCGGTCTATCCGACTCACGGGTTCGGTAGCTTCTGCTCGTCGGGATCGGCCACAGGTGGAGACTCCAGCACCCGCAGCACCATCGGGAACGAGAAGCGCCACAACGACGCCCTGGTCGCCGACGACGAAGATTCCTTCGTCGCAGCCCTGATCGCCGGGCTCACCGCGTATCCCGCCTACTACCACCACATGGGTCCGCGGAACCGGCTAGGGGCCGGCCCGATCGACCTCTCCACGCCGAAGGGTGCCGGTGCCGATGAGCTGGCCAAGGCGATCGCCGACGGTGATTGGGTGATCGACCTGCGCGAAAGAAGGGCGTTCGCGACGGACCATATTCACGGAACCTTGAACTTCGCGCTGGAAAGGCCGTTCTCCACCTACGTCGGCTGGCTCCTGCCCTTCGGAACCGCCCTGGTGATGATCGGGGAGAGCTCCGAGGAGGTCGCCAGCGCCCAACGACAGCTGGTGCGCATCGGCATCGACCGACCGGATGCAGTGGCGATCGGTCCGCCCGAAGAGCTGACTGGCGGACGTGCCCGCTCCTCCTATCCGGTGGTCACCTTCGACAGCCTCGCCGATCAGCCCGATGCTCTCGTCCTCGACGTCCGGAGGGACGACGAGAAGCAGTCCGGTCACCTTGCCGGTTCGCTTCACATCCCACTCCACCAACTGGGAGCACGTCTCGGAGAGCTTCCCGCCTCGTCGCTGTGGGTGCACTGTGCGTCCGGCTACCGGGCGAGCATCGCCGCCAGCCAGCTGGATGCCTCCGGCCATCGGGTCGTCCTGATCGACGACGACTGGGAGAACGCCGAGTCGAGCGGACGTCCGATGGTCTCGGCCGACCGGTAGGATCGAAGTCGATTCGGTGTCGCGACGCGGGGCAACCGCGCGCTGCGTCCCGACGGCGTTCTGATAGCCCGTGAGGAGACAACCATGCGTCGAGACCAGGAGTTGGGCAGGGCGATCGGTCTGGTGTCCCTTCTGCTCGGAGCGTTGACCGGTCAACGCGAGCTCTCTGAGTCCGATCGCTACGAAGTCGCTCAATGGGCGGTGGATCATGTCAACCGATCCGACATTCGTGATCTCGTGGTCAAGGTGATCAGCACAGAGATCATCGACACCTCCGAATTCCGTGAGAAGGTCGCCGAGGCGATCCAAAAGAAGTTCCAGGTCGATTGCGGCGCTCGGATCGACACACCCACCGGTGCCGATGACATGCCGACCGGTACCTGCGAAGCGCCCACCGGTGCCGATGAGACCACCGGGTTGTCGGGCCACTCCCGCGGTGCTCCGGAGGCCTCGGAGCACTGAGTAGGCACCCGAGTGCGACCCTGACGCGGTCGCAAGGGCAACATGCGTTGTCGGTCGGGCGGAGAATGCGTACGGTGTGCGGATCCTGGGAGGTGCAGGGCGCACGTTCCCAGCCGGCCGGTGCGTGCGGCCCTGCCGCCGTCAACCGTCGATCACATCCACAGGGGGAACCGAGATGCTGCAGTGGCGAAGGAGGTCAACCGACCGCTTCGAGCGGACGCTGACGAGGGCAGCGTTCCGGCGACGATCGTCACTGACCGCCGGGCTTCTCCTGGTGACTGCACTGGTGATGACCGGTTGTTCGAGTTCGACACCGTCCGCGTCGAGCTCGGTCGTCCACGGAGACACCGTGCCGACGGTGGCCAACCTCGGACCGACCAGCTTCATCAACCCCGGGCCGTTCGCCGCCGGAGAGACCACCCTGTCGCTCGCCGCGGGGGGACCGCTGGTCGAAGTCTGGTACCCGGCACCGCCGACGTCGATCAAGGGTCACAGCCAGGCCACCTACGACGTCGCCAGTTGGCTGCCGCCCGCGCTCCAGAAGCTGATCCCCCCCGGCTTCACCGGTGCCACCTACAGGACCGGGGCCTACCGGGGCGTCCCGATCGCATCCGGGCGGTTTCCGCTGGTCGTCTTCACCCACGGCTATTCCGGATTCAGGGACCAGTCCACCTTCCTCACCTCCCGGCTCGCCACCTGGGGATTCGTGGTAGCTGCACCAGACCTTCCGGACAACGACCTGACCGCCGTTTTGAGCGGTGTCAAGAGCCAGGGGATAGGGGCGGATATCGCCGAACAGCAGAGAGTCATCAGCCTCATGGCCAACGACGACTCCAACCCGTCGAATCAGTTTCACGGACACCTCGACATGAGCCGGGTGGCGGCCATCGGGCACTCGCTCGGCGGTGCCATCTCCGAAGGACTTGCGGTATCCGATCCACGGGTCACCACGTTCATCGGCATGGCCGGAGCGACCGTCGGTTCCTTCGGGCAGACCAGTACGGGAGCGACGAGCCAGGTGCCCGCCAAGCCTGGGATGCTGATGGTGGGAACGGCAGATCAGGTTGTGAGCCCGGCTGGTATCGCCAGTTCCTTCGTGGCCATGCGCGCTCCCAAGCGCCTCGTGACGCTGCGCAACTTCGGGCATCTCGTCTTCGCGGACATCTGCGAGATCGGAGCCGGCCAGGGTGGCCTCGTCGCCATCGCCAACTCGGTCCACATCACCATTCCGCCCAACTTGAAGAAGCTGGCGACTGATGGCTGCAACCCGCCCGACACGCCGGTGACCGAGGGCTGGCCTGTGGTGCGCCAGGCGGTCATCGCCCAGCTGCGGCACGTCTTCGGATTCGACCCGTCATTGGCCGGTCTGAGCGGACTCGGCGCAGCCTTCCCTCATGTGGTTGCCCGAAACGTCTACGTCGGTCCGGCGAAATGAACCTGTCGGGTCGATCTCCTGTACGACGCCGGGTCCTCACATCGGGTGGGCGGCAACCTCGCCAGCGGAGATCGCATCCACGAGCTGGGCGTGGTCCCGCTCGTTCTGCGCCGCGTACCGGCGTGCGAATCGTCCGACCGCCTGGGTGAAGGTGCCCTTCCTCCCCATGTAGGCATCGATGGCGACAGGATCACCGGTCCGAGCATGGGCTCGGGCGAGGGTCTCACCACAAGCAGTGGCGAACTCGGCCAGTCGAGGCGCGACCAGCTCGGTACTGGGAATGATCTTCATGTCGCGGAACTGGCGGACGTAGAAATCCTTCGGGCCAAGAGATCCCCAGCCCACGAAGATGTCGGTCGCGCTCTGGATCAAACGCTTTCCGGCGATCACCCGCTCGCCGTGATGAGTATGCAGGGCGGGCCGGGTGTGAGCCTCGTAGACCGAAGGCCCCGCCTGCTTGAATTGCAGGAACAGCGGGTCGGCCCCGCTACCTCCCTCGAAGAGCACCAGGTACACCTGCATACCCACACTGCCGACGCCCACCACCTGGCGAACCATGTCGACCTCGGTGAAGCGATCGAAAAGGTGCTGCCGATCGTTTCCGAGGCTGAGCCGGTAGTCGGCGATCAGGCGATCGACGATGTCGGTCTGTTCATCATCGGCGATGGTGTCACGGATCGGCGGTTCTTCGTTGATCCGAGGCCGGCCGTGGACCGCCGTCGTCAGTTTGGCGAACGCTCCCCGATGGGTCCGATGTCTCTTCTTCTTGTCGATATGGATCGATACCCGACCGCGATCCGCCGGTTCGAAATAGCGCAGCAGGCTTTCCACGTGCGTGCCGTCGTACCAGATGTCGAGTTCGGACATCTCCGTGTACCGACGGATCCGTCGGCGGTAGGCCTCCACGGCCGAGGCAACGGCCGCGGTGGCCTTCGGCGTCCTGATCCCATGTTGACCCGCAAGCACGAACAGGCTCGCCGCCAGGCGCTGCAGGTCCCACTCGAAGGGACCGGGATGGGTCTCGTCGAAGTCGCGCAGGTCGAACATGAGGTTCCGCTCAGGAGTGGCCCACAGACCGAAGTTGAGCACGTGAGCATCGCCACAGAGTTGCACCGTCAAACCACTGTCGGGCCTGGATGCGAGGTCGGCCGCCATCACCGACGCCGCACCCCGAAAGTAGTTCCAGGGGGTAAGGGCCATCCGATGGTGTCGGATGGGAAGCAGCTCGGGCACCCGGATCTGGTTCTGGGCGAGAATCGTCTGAAGGGCATCTTGGCCACGGGTCGCGGCGCTCCAATCCCCCAGTGCGCCGCGTCGGATCCGCTTTCGGGCAGCTTTGCCGGACTCTCGCCGCTCATCGGGGGTCGCCGAAAGATCGTGCCGGAGGTGAGAAGGTCCGTTCGAGACGACGGACTCCTGCGTGCGACCTGGATCAGACGTCGTCATGTGATCCCCTCGCTCGACCTTCGCTCCCCGCCGGTTCATCGTCAGGTCGTCATCCGGATTCTACGTGGAGGCTCGAGCGGTTCACCAGTGCCTCCCGGCCCGGTGGACGAAGGACGAGCGACCGGCGTCGTCAGACCCGGGACATCGAGGTCAGCAACGGACCTGGCGCTCAACGTTGTCTCTCTCGAACTTCCTGCCTCGATCGCCGAACTCGGTGTCCTCGGCGCCGTCGGTGCGCCTGCTATTCGGGTACCATCACTCTGGCGCTCTCGCAGGAGAACCCGGGTGGTCGGGATGAGGAGATCATGAGAGCACAGCTCGCCCATCTGTCGTCTACAACCGACGCCGACTCAGTGGCCGAGGCGGTGAAGGCGGACGGTGCGGTCGTCGTGGATCGCTTGGTCCCCCTCGAGCTCATGGATCGAATCGCCGACGAGCTCACCCCGAGCATGCAGCGCACCCCGACCGGACCCGACGAGTTCTCCGGGGTCCGAACCCGACGGACCGGTGCGCTCATCGCCCGTTCACCGTCCAGCCGGCAATTGATCCAGCATCCGCTGATCCTCTCCGCGGTCGGAAAGGTGCTCGAGCATGCCTCCAACTTTCAACTGCACCTGACCCAGGCCATCGCCATCGGCGCTGGGGAGCCGGCTCAACCGATCCACCGAGACCAGTGGGCATTCGACTTCTTTCCCTTCCCAAAGGGTTATGAGGTCCAGTGCAACACGATCTGGGCACAGACCGATTTCACAGAGGACAACGGAGCCACTCGATTGGCGATCGGAAGCAACCACGCGGACGACGGGATCACCATTCAGCAGTCCGATACCGTGCCGGCCGAGATGGGACGCGGATCGGTCCTCGTCTATTCCGGAAGCATCTACCACGGTGGAGGTGCCAACCGCACCGACACCACCCGGATCGGACTCAACATCACCTACAACGTCTCGTGGCTGCGCCAGGAAGAGAACCAATACCTGTCGGTTCCCCGTGAAGTGACTACCACCCTTTCCACCGACCTCTTGCGGCTGATGGGCTATGGCCGAGGGGCCTATGCCCTGGGATATGTCGACGATCTCCGCGACCCCATCGAGGTGCTCCGACCCGGAACAGGATCGAACGGCTTTGAGGCCTAATCTGCCTCAGGTCATACCGGCAACAGGCAACCGGCGTGCGGCGGGTTCTTACGCGCCTCCGCCTCGGATCAATCGGTCAGCTGCGGAGGAGCAGCGTACTCCACGAACGCTTCGAGGGCCCGCGGACCCCAGACCGTTGCCGGTCCACCGTTCATCATGATGGCGACACCCATGGCCTCCGCCACCTCGGCCTCGGTCACCCCGTGCCTGGCTGCGCCGCGGGCATGCGCCGCCACACAGCCATCGCACTCTCGAGTCACAGAGATCGCCAACGCAATCAATTCCTTGGTGGCGGTGCTCAGTGCCCCCTCCGCCATCGCTGCATCGTGAAGCGCCGAATAGTCCGCGAGGACATCAGGAAGCGCCTCACGGAGCCTGCGTGCTGGTTCCCGCAGCTCGTTCTGCACTTCGCGGGCTCTACCCATCATCGCGCTCCTTTTCTCTCTGCGCCTACAGGCTGGTCACCACCACGCTGATCTCCCGCCGCCGAGGGCACTTTGGGTCACCCTGGAACGGCAGCCGTCCGGTGAAGGATCGCCTCGACGTCTCCGGCCGCGACCATGCCGCTCACACGTCCGTCGGTGCCGACCGCGAGCGATCGAGACCGGGCCCGGCCGAATGCGTCGAGCGCTGCGGGGAAGAGTGGAGCCGTGGGATCGAGGAGGGGCGCCCCGCGATCCGCGACACTTCCGATGGCCACGTCGTGAGCCGCGGTGGCCAACCGCTCGGATGTCAAGAGGCCCAGGTAGCTGCCTTGGTGTACCACGACCACCGTCAGACCCGGAAGATTCCCCAACGAGCCGACCGCGTCCCCGACCGGCATCCACGCGGGGAGGATCACGGGACGGGTCATCGGCAGGTCGCCGACCCGGCGATTGCCCAGAGCGGAATGGACCAGTGCGGCCCGACCCTCGCTCCGGGCGCCGAAGAGGACGAAGAGACCGATCAGCACCAGCCAGAGATCGACGAACACCCCGAAGAGGACCATGGCGAACCCGAACGCCTGGCCCACTCGGACGGCGATCGCCGTGGCCCGCGGCTCAGGGCGGAATCGGGTCAGCACCGACCGCAACACCCGACCCCCGTCCATCGGGAGCGCGGGCAGCAGGTTGAACCCTGCCAGCACCACGTTGACCCAGGCGAGGTCGACGAGGAGCCCCCCAGCGGTCAGCGTCGGGGGCCACAGCCTGCCACCGGTGACCACGCTCACCGCCCCCAGGATCACGGCCAGCACCAGGCTGGACAACGGTCCGGCGACCGCGATATGCAACTCGTCCTCGGGGGTGCGGGCCAGATCGGGGATCTCCGACGCGCCACCGATTGGGAGGAGCACGATGTCGCGCACGTCGATGCCCCGTCGCCGAGCTACGAGGCAGTGAGCCAGTTCGTGGAAGACGACCGAGGCGAACAGCAGCACCAGCCACAGCACAGCGCCCATTGCGGCGACAGTCCCGGAACCAACCTGGACCATCACCACCAGTATCACGAGCAGCCCGAACGACCAGTGGACGCGGATCGGTATCCCCCGCACCTTGGCGACCTGCAATGCATGCCTCATCTGGCCGCTCCTCTCCCCCGTTCTAACACGCTTGGGGGAGGACCTATGCCCGCCGGGCAGCGATCGGCCTTCGCATGTACTTTGTGTGGTAGGCACGACCTCGCCGTCGGGCGTCGGGCGTCGGGCGTCGGGCGTCGGGCGTCGGGCGTCGGGCGTCGGGCGTCGGGCGTCGGGCGTCGGTATGGTGTCGGCGCCGTCGAGGAAATTGCCGGTATCCCCGCATGAGAGCAGACGCTGCGGCTGAGGCGTCCTCGGAGGAGCCGTGGCCCAAGAACGAGAATCTTCCGGAGCCGGGCCCGAGCCGAAGGGCCGAACCGGCCGGGTCTTTGGCGCCGCGGGGCTGCTGATCGCCGTCGCCGCCGGGATATTCGCTGTCGGGCTCCTGGTGGGATTGGTGATCGTCGGTCGGCATGGCGGAGACCCGATCCAGGGGTGGGACAATACTGTCGAGCGCTGGTTTCCCCTGCACCGTGGTCCACTCGTCGGAGTGTCGAAGTTCGTCGCCACCTACTTCGACGCCGCTCCACTCGCCGTCATCTGCGTGGTCCTCAGCACCACCTTGGCCTTCACCCTGCGTACCATCCGGGCCCTCGTCCCCATCGTCGCCTACCTCGGAGGCGAGTTCCAAGTCTTCATGATCCGCCAGATCATCCTCCTTCACCGACCTCCGACCGCCAACTACCCGGCACCTGGTGCCATCAAAGGCGTGCACGAGACGAGCTATTCGTTCCCGTCCGGCCACTCCGTCGCCGTGACCGCCGTGCTCTTCGCCCTCCTCGGCACCGTGGCGTTGACCCACCGGATCTGGTGGCCTTGGCTCGTCGCTCTTCTTGCCTCGCTGTTCGTCATCGACACCCGCCTGGTACTGGGCGTCCACTGGTTCAGCGACGTCACCGTCGGGTTGGTGCTCGGGGCCATCTGGGGGATCACCGTGGCCGTTGTCGCCCGAGGTGTCGAATGGGACGACGTCCTGGCGGTCATCCGGCCCGTCTCGCACCGGCTCCTCGGTCGAATCGGGGACGACTGAGCCCGGCAACACAGATCCGAAGCGTGATGAGCGCCACGCCTTCTTCAGTCACCCGCGACTCGAACGCCTCCGGAACCTCATCCACGGATCGTCACGATACTGGCCACCATCGAACCGTTCACCCCGAGGGAGCCGATCGTTCTCACCTTGTCCCCTACTTGGAGGCTCGACACGCTGGCCGGCGATTTGCCCAGGCGATAGCTCGTCGTCGACGAGGTAGTGACCGTGTGGGCGACACCGGAGCCGGTAGTGAGAGTGAACCCAGCTGTAGTGAGCGCGCTTACCGTACCTACGAGGCTCGGCAGCAGGATCACGACCGTGGCTGCAGTGGCTGGGGAGGATCCGGGTACCAGGCGGACGCGGACGTGCTCTCCGATGACGACATCGGAGAGCGTCGCACCGACATGACCCTTTGCGTACTTGGTGGAGCTGTCGAGGGCGACGGACTTCGTCGTACCGTGGGACACGAAGGAGAGGCGTGACCCGCCGACAGCCGTCACCACTCCGACGACCGCCTTCGACCCATGGCCCTTGACGGCAGAAGTGGATGTCGTAGAGGAGCCGGAGGAACAGGCTGCGGCGAGCAGGGCGACCGCGACGACGGCGAAGAGCCACATTCTCGTTTTGAACTTGTTGATCATCCCATGCTCCTTGGCGTGTAGGGGGCTCCTTGGCCCGTGGTGGGTCCGCCGGCTCACGGCGGCGAAGTCCGTCATTCGCTTCGGAGGGCAACTATGGGTGAGAGCCGGGCTGCCCGCATGGCCGGATAGACACCGAAGACGAGCCCGATGGCGGTGGCGACAACCAGCGACGTGACGATGGCAAGGGACGAGACGACGATCGAAGTCCCGAGCAGGTGCGGCAAGACGAGGATCCCGACGAGTCCGAGCCCCACTCCGAACACACCCCCCGCGAGGCCGATGAGTATTGCCTCGAGGAGGAATTGCCTGAGGATTGCACTGCGAGTGGCGCCGAGCGCTTTCCGGAGACCGATCTCCGAGACACGTTCGGTCACTGACACCAGCATGATGTTCATCGCACCAATGCCACCCACCAGAAGAGCGATCGTCGCCACGCCTGCCAGCAGAATTGTGAGTGTGTGGGTGATCAGGCTGGCCGTCGAGAGCAGGCTCGTCTGCGGCGTGATGGTGAAGTCGGCCAATGATGGGCGGCTCACATGGTGAAGCTGCAAGAGGAGGCTGAACGCCTCGGTGTAGGCAGGACCCATCGTCGCGGAACTTGTGGAGGAGACCAGGATGCCTGAGAGGCTGTTCGCGAACGGACCGGCACGACCGAAGAGCTGCTCGGCTGTCGAGATGGGAACGATTGCGAGGTTGTCCAGGTTGGTGCTCGCCGATGAACCGGCCGGATTGAGCACGCCTACGATCGTGAAGGGTATGCCGGCAATGTCGGTGATCTGCCCGACGGGGGAGGTCCCGGGGAACAGACTTGTTGCCACTTCGGAACCGACGACGGCGACGCGTGAAGCACTGCTCACCTCATTGGCCGTCAGACCGCTACCGAGGACGACCTGGCGGTTGCGAACCGTCAGGTAGGACGGGGTCGTACCGACGACCGGCGCCGTCCAATTGTTGGAGCCTGCCGTAAGCACCTGGCTGCTCTGAAGCACCGGTGCCACTTGGGCGCAGTCGGGACAGTTGGTCTTCGATCCGAGCGCATTGGCGTCGGTAAGGGTCAGGTCGCCTGCCGTTCCAAGCGCACCGTGGACCGGACCGGTCGTCGTCGATCCTGGGGAGATGATGAGGAGATTGGTCCCGAGTGCATCGATCTCCGACGTGACGCGGGACTGAGCCCCCTCACCGAGCCCGACAGTGAGGATCACAGCAGCGATCCCGATCAGTATCCCGAGTGTGGTGAGCGCCGTGCGCAGCCGGCGCTCGACCAGGCTCTCGACTGCGGTACGCAGGGACAGCCAGAAGTTCATTCAGCTGCTCCCTCGCCGATGACCCGACCGTCCTGGACCCGAACTTGCCGACCGGCATGAGCGGCGACCCCGGGATCATGGGTGATCAGAATGACGGTGCGGCCACCCGCCCACAAGGCGTCGAGCAGTGCAAGGACCTCGGTGGACTGCTCACGTGAGAGGTTGCCGGTCGGCTCGTCTGCGAGGATGATCGCGGGCTCGGTGACGAGCGCTCGAGCAATGGCCACTCGCTGCTGCTGACCGCCGGAGAGCTCGCTCGGTCGGTGGTCGGCCCGATCGGCGAGGCCGACAGCATCCAGGGCGCTCATAGCCCGATCGGACCGCTCGCGTTTCGAGGTGACACCTGCATAGCCGAGCGGGAGCTCGACGTTGCGGCGTGCGGAGAGGCGTGTCAAGAGGTGGAACTGCTGGAAGACGAATCCGATTCGCTCATTGCGGATTGCCGCCAGCTCCGTATCATCGAGATCCTGAACGTTGTGGCCGTCGAGCAGAAATCGGCCTGAGCTCGGAACGTCGAGGCACCCGAGGATGTGCATGAGGGTCGACTTCCCTGAGCCGGACTGACCCATGATGGCCACGTACTCGCCCGCGGTGATCGTCAGATCCACCTCCTGGAGGGCTTGAACGGTCGAGGCTCCCATGCCGTAGGTCTTCCAGAGGGAGTGCATCTGGATCAAAGGCGCCTTGTCCCTGTCGGTCGTGCCGAACTGCCCGGTGTCGACGATGACCGGTGTTGCCAGCGTATCCTCGTCATCTCCGTGGTCAGCCACCGAGACCGCGCCTCCCGCCGCCTCCGCCGCCTCCGCCGCCGAGCAGTCCGGCCGCTCCCCCACCCTTCTTCTTGACGCCGGTGGGGCTCGGAACCGCCGCTCGGGAACTGGCGAGGACGACGGAGGTGCCTGCACTCAACCCGGAGGTGACCGCGGTGCGGATGGGGTCACTCGGACCGAGCTGGACAACCTGCCGAGTCGGCTTGCCCTGGTCGAGCACAAACACGAAGTTTCTCGCGCCGACGGTGTGCACCGAACTGGTGGGCACGGTCAGAACCCCCGTCGCCTGGCTGACCACGATGCTGACTTGCGCACTGGCCCCAGCAAAGAGCCCAGGAGGATTGCCGCTGACGGCGATGTCGACGGGGAACACGACGACACCTTGGGTCGTCGCTCCTTGCGGTGCGACCGAGGAGACCTGGCCGGCAAGGGATCCACTTGCGCCCGCTGGGGTGATGAGCGCCGACTGGCCAGGATGCACCTGCGCCACCTGGGTGTCGGCCACCTGGGCCGAGACGAGAAAGCCCTGCGAACCGTTGACGACGATCGCCCCACTCGGACCGTTGGCAGATGCAGCGCCAGCGGCTCCTCCTGCCCCCCCGCTTGCCCCCCCGCTATTGGCAACCGCCTGACCGGGCACGATACTGACCGACGCCACGACCCCGCTACCCGGTGCGACGATACTTGCGGCGTTGAGTTGCTGTTGGGCCGAGGCGACCGCGGCGTTCGCGCCAGCGATCGCCGCCTGGTCAGCCGCGAGCGTGCTCGGGAGTGGGGGAGTCGGACCCGAGGAGTCTTGGTTCAGCTTGTCCTGGGCGCCCTGGAGGGTCGCCTGGGCCTGGTCGAGCTGGTAGGTAAGGGGCGTCGTGTTGAGTTGCGCAAGGACCTGGCCGGCTACGACCTGTTGGCCCGGGGTGACGCTCACGGTGGCGACGATCCCAGGACCACCGAAGTTCAGCCCCCAAACGGTCGTCGGCTCGATCGTCCCCGAGACCTCGACTGTCGTCGTGACCGAGCCGATCCGTGCCGTGGCAAGGACATAGCGCCCCGCACCGGAACCACCTAGACCGACCACGAGTGCAACCACGACCACTCCGGTGAGGACAATTGCGGTGAGCGAAAAGAGCAACCGGTTCTTCGATGTGATCGAGGGTGTCCGTCGCGTGGTGGGGGTCACGTCGCCTCTCGTCGAATGGTCTTCAGATCTCGAGGGAACCGGTCTTCACGCAGCACCCGACCATCATGAACGGTGAATTCTGTGAAGAACATGAGAACTGAGCCGGTGAGACCCTGGAGGACCTGTGGATAACTCTGGACCCCGGATTCCTCAGTCTTTCCCTGCCGTCCCGATGTTCCCACGAGGCCGACCCCCGGGCTGTGGGAGAACGATCCTCACCCTCGCTCCACCGGCGCGGCCGTTCACCGCTTCCACCCTCCCTCCGTGGGCTTCTGCGATCGATCTGACGACGGCCAGTCCCAGCCCCGCACCTCCGGTGCTCCGGTCGCGCGATCCAGCCGGCCGAGCGAAGCGGTCGAAGGCATGGGGAATGAACCCGGGTGCGAACCCCGGACCTTCGTCTCTGACCTCGAGCACAATTTCGTCGGCCTCATCTGTGATTGTGGTCCTGATCTCGACGATGGAGCCTGGCGGAGCCATTCGAAGTGCATTGTCGAGAAGGTTGTCTATGGCCTGACGCAGCCGGAGCGCATCGCCGACGACCGTCTCCGTCCCGGCGCCGATCTGGATGGACAGCCGAACATCTCGTTCGATCGCGCGTGATTCCCGGAAGGCAACCGCTGCCTCGAGCACCTCGGAAGTGGCGAAGGGCTCGACGGCAAGAGCCAGGCGTCCTTCGTCTACCGTGGCGAGCAGGAGGAGGTCTTGTGCCAAATGGCTGACGCGATCCGTCTCTTCCTTCGCCCTGCGCACAGCCTGCACGAGCTCATCTGGTGATCTTCCAGGTCGTCCCGCCATCTCCAACTCGCCGCTCAGTACCGCGAGCGGTGTACGGAGCTCGTGACCGGCATCCGCGATGAAGGAACGCTGGCGTGCGAGCGTTCCTTGGTGACGGGCGAGCAGATCATCCATCGTCCTGGCAAGGGCCGCGAGCTCGTCCGATGTATCGGGCACGTCGAGCCGAGCAGTGAGATCGTGCTCGGAGATCTCAGCCGTCCGCCGCCGCAACCTCTCCACAGGAGCGAGGGCTGCTCCTGCCAGGAGCCAGGCTCCCGCAGTCGCGATCACGACGGCGACGCCCCCGGCGATGATGATGTCGAGCTCCACTTCGCGAACGGCCTCTTGGTTGGATGCCGAGGAAAGACCAATCGCAAGGTCCCAACCTGGCATCCCGCCAATTTGCGAGACGAACACCCTGATCGGATCCGGAGGAGACCCGATGGCGAGGTTGAGATACCCGCTGTGGTGCAACGCGGCAATCAACCTCGTTCTGGGGATCAGGTGCTCGACGGTCGCTCCGAAGCCGACCGATACGCCATGTGGGCCAAAGACCTGGAGTGCCGCGGCTCCTCGACGCTTGTCCAGTCGTTGCAAGTCGATCGGGTGTGATCCCAATGATGTCGGCGCGATCCCGTGCTGGTTGTCGACGGTGAGTGCCGAAGAGATGACCCGGGCCTTGCGAGCGAGGTGGCCGTCAAGGGTCTCGTTGAGGCCTCGAGACAGAAACCACACCCCGATGAAACCACCGACGACGAAGAGCGCCAGGCTTGCTGCACCAACGACGAGCGCCAGTCGCATCCGGATTGGCATCAGCGAGACGATCGCCGTGCGGCGGAAGAGCCATCTCCTGGTTTCGCCGGACCGGACGAGTCTTCGAATGCCCGATCATTCGAAAGTCGCAAGCGGTAGCCCACTCCTCGAACCGTCTCGAGATCGTTGCGGCCAAAAGGTCGATCGATCTTTCGGCGGAGGTACGCCACATACTGGTCGATGACGTTAGAACTTCCCTCGAACGCGAAATCCCAGATCTGCTCGAGGATCCTGGTACGTGTCAGAACGACGCCAGGATTGCGGAGGAACAGCTCCAGCATGGCAAACTCCCTCGGCGTCAAGTCGAGTACGCACCCGCATCGGCTCGCACAGTGGGCGGCCGGATCGAGCTCCAAATCGCCTACACGGAGAACGACCGGACGTTCGCCCGTAGCTCGCCGTATGAGGGAACGGAGACGGGCGGCAAGTTCGGCAAGGCTGAACGGCTTGACGAGATAATCGTCGGCGCCGGAATCGAGGCCCCGGATCCTGTTCGAGACATCGTCGAGAGCCGTCAACATCAATACCGGGCTCCATCGCTGGGCAATGCGCAGACGCCTGCACACCTCGAACCCGTCGATCTCGGGAAGCATCACATCGAGTACGATGGCCGCGTAGTCCCACTCGGTTGCATACCAGACCGCCTCGCCGCCGCCAGGTGCGTGGTCGACGACATAACCCTCTTCCTCCAACGACCGACGGAGTAGGGCTGCCATTGCCGGGTCGTCTTCTGCGACGAGGATTCGCACGGGAGCGAGCTTAGGTTCGCAACATGTCAAGAACGTGTGAGAAACCCATACCGCCGATCCGTCGGTCGGTGGGTCGCCGGGCGGGCGCCGCATGGCACCTCGAAGCGGTCCCTCCCTCGAACGCCGATCGATCCCTGGGGGCCCGGCACGACTCAGTCCTTGTGCGGAGCCCAGCGCCAGCGACGAGCGGCGACGAACACCGCCGCCATCCCCCAGACGGCGAGGATCAAGATGTCGTGCCAGTCCCAGGCCGACGCGCCCCGCCGGGTATCGAACGGAGCAAAGGTCGCGAGCATCAGGTGGCGGATGGGGAAGTACCCCGAGATGGTGGCCAGGGTCGAACCCGCCTTGAGCGGGTACCACAACCCCGACAGAAACAGCAGCACGAAGAAGACCACGCTTACGATGGGGCCACCCGAATCCTGGTTGGGGATCAGGGTGCTAGTGGCGATCCCGAGCGCGGTGAAGCAGATCACCCCGATGATGACCGCGACGACAAGGGCGGCGATGTTCTGCGGCAACACGACGTCGTAGGCGAACTTGCCGACGAGCAAGAGGAGCGCGACCTGGGCCACGGAGACCACCAGGGCGCTTCCGGTCACGCCGGCAAGTATCACCCAGGTGGGCAACGGCGAGAGCCGCATCCGTTTCAACAGACCGGTCTCGCGGCGGATCACGAGCGCCACGGCCAGGGTATTGAAGCAGGTCGACATCACCCCATAGGCGACGAAGCCGGGCACATAGTACTGGATGGCGCGGATGCCTCCGAGGGACCCGACGTGCGACCTGCCCCCGGTGGCACCCAGGAGCACCAGGAAGATGACGCTGAAACCGACCGTGAAGATCGCAGCCACCGGGTTGAGCCAGAAGCTGAGCTGCTCATAGTAGACCTGCCTGCCGACGAGGCGTAGGTCGCGCACCCCCCGGAAGTTGCCATGGACAACGAACGCACTCATGCTGGGTCCCGGGCGTCAGGTCCGGCGGCGTCGCCCACCAGCCGGAGGTAGGCGTCCTCGAGGGTCAGCCGCTCGACCGTCAGGTTCACCAGAGCCACCTGGTGGTCGAGTGCCCAGCTGGTGAGCGTGGCGAGCACGGCGATCTCCCGGTCGGTGCTGATCTCGATCACCCCGTCGTCCGAGCGTTCGACCGCCACCGGCAACGCATCGGCAGACGTCCCCGGCGGCAGCCGGAACCGTATCCGGCACGTCCCGCGGTCCCGGCCGCCGAGTGTCTCGGGCGTCCCGTCGGCGACGATCCGTCCCCCGGTGATCACCGCCACTCGCGAGGCCAATGCTTCGGCTTCATCGAGGTAGTGGGTGGTGAGGATCACCGTCGTCCCCCGCTCGGCGAAGGAACCGATCAGCTCCCAGGCCTGCCGACGGGCGGAGGGATCGAAGCCCGTGGTCGGCTCGTCGAGGATCAGCAGGTCAGGATCCCCGATGATCCCGAGGGCGAGGTCGAGACGGCGCTGCTGGCCACCCGAGAGGGTCTTGACCCGCTTTTGGGCCTTGTCCTCGAGCCCGACCAGGTGCAGCACCTCGTCGACCGGACGGGGTCGGGGGAAGAAGCCGGCGTGGCGATCGAGGACCCGCCTTACCGACAGGAATGGCTCGACGGCAAGCTCTTGGAGAACCACACCCATCTGCTCCCGCAGCTGCCTGCTGGTCGCCTTGTCCGCCGGGTCGAAGCCGAGGACCTCGACCCGCCCGGTGTCGCGGGTACGGAAGCCCTCCAGGATCTCGATGGTCGTCGTCTTGCCGGCACCGTTGGGTCCGAGGAGGGCGAATACCTCACCCCGTGCGACCTCGAAACTCACACCATCGAGGGCGTGCAACTGACCGTAGGACTTGGCCAGGCCCTCGACGACCACGGCGGAGTCTCCTCTCATGACCGGTGCAAGGTCACGTCGATCGACAGTCGGACCCGCCGACCGACCATGCCCTTCTTATTGGTCACGCCCAAGTCGGTCCTGTCGAGCTCGCCGGAGATCCGACCCTTCACGACGTCGCCGTCGATAGTGAACTCCTCCACCCGAAGCGTGGTGGGCACTTCCGCACCATGGGCACCAACGACTCCCTGAAGGGCCCACCCCTCACCATCTTCCTGTATGGAGCGGCTCGCGAAGGTCATCGTCGGGTAGCGAGCGGCGTCGAGCAGTGTCGGCGAGAGAACGTCCCGATCGCGGGTGGCATTCCCCGAGTCGTAGCTCGCAGCGTCGACGGCCACGTCGACGGTCGTCGTGCTCGGGTCGGCTCCTACGGTGAGGGTGCCCGAGGAGACCTTGAACTGACCACGAACGCCCAGTAGCCCGAACATCGCCCTCACCTCGGCGACGACTCCACTCCTCTCCGTGTCGATGCGGTAGCTGCCGGGCGGCGGAATGGAAGGGGCGCTCGGGTGGGGTTCGTGTGCCATGGTTCTCTGTGCTCCTCGGAGTCGGTCACTCGGGCAACTGTCTGCGGGCTCTCCCGGGGCGGCTCAATTCCGGGTCCTCGGGGACGGCCATGGTGGGCCGAGCATCCGGTAGCGTCCGGCGGAGTGAACCTACACGCTGTTCACGCCTGCAGTACGACGAACGTGACAGGGTGGAGCGCTCCAGCGCATGCTAGGAGGACCCATCGCAAGCGCATGGGCGATGATGACCCGCGGCGACCTCGAGGCGCTCGGTCGAGGCACCGGCTTCGGAGCTCTTGACGCCTCGCACCGCTGCAGCCAAGCTCCTTGGCCAGGTAGCTACGATCACGATTCCCCATGAACACCACCCGGTTCCTCGACGTCCCCGACGGACACCTCGCATACGACGACACCGGGGAAGGCCCCTGTTGGTGGACACTCCGGCCATGCTCGACCTGCGGTCCGAATTGCACTTCTGTCACCCCACCGCTCGTCGAAGTGGGCTTCCGGGTCGCCACTATCGACCTGCAAGGCATGGGCGAGACCAGTACCACAGGGCCGGACGACAAGAGCATCCCGTTTGCACACGATCTGATGGTCTTCACCCGCCATCTCGACGGTCGCCCGGCCATCCTCTTGCCTCCCTCTACAAGCACGTGGAGAGCCGGTCGGCCCTTCGCCATCGGATCGCCATAGTGGCCATGGCCGAGATGGGCGAAGCGATCAGGGACGCCGCCGTAGGAAAGGCAGGGTCCGAAGCACTCACTGCGCTCGCAAAGACAACCGAGGGCTACGTCGCATCCCACCCCCGCCGGTATTCATCGACGATCTCTAACGAGATCACCGGCCCCGAAGACCCGCTGTTCCACTCCAGCACCAGGATGAATGGCACCGACGGAGCGGTACTTGTTGGTTACGGCATCGCCGAGAGCCAGATGGTCCACGCCATCCGCACCATCCGCTGCAGTCTCCACGGGTATATCGCCTTACAATCCGCCAACGCTTTTCAGTGGGGTGGAGGCCGACCCCGAGGAGACTCTCGCATGGATGACGGGATTGATCGACCGCTGGATGCGAAGCGTTACCGGAGGAATCGACACGAGGTCGAGGGAGCCGGAATGATCCGCCAAGTGGCACTGCTCCGCGGAATCAACGTCGGAGGAAAGAACACCGTACCGATGGCGGCACTTCGTGACCTATTCGTGTCACTCGGTCATGACGACGTGGCCACGCTTCTCCAGAGCGGAAACGTCGTCTTCACCGGTTCGGGACATGCAGTACCGGGAGACCTGGAAGCAGCCATCTCGGAGCAGTTCGCCATCACCTGCAGGGTCATCGTCGTCAGTCGAGACGAGCTCGAACAGGTGGTGGCCGACAACCCCTTCGCCGAGTACCAACCGACCACAGTGCACGTCGGATTCGTCGGGGCACCACCGGACCAACAGTCCGTCACCACCATCGACGCCGGTTCATTCGCTCCCGAGGAGCTCGTCCCAGGCGATCGCCACCTGTACCTTCACCTCCCCGGCGGCATGGGACGGGCGAGGATGCCCTCCCAACTCGAACGCCGGCTTGGCGTGCCGATCACCTTCCGCAACTGGACCACGGTCACCAGGCTGGCTGATCGCGCGTGCGGGTGACGGCACGCGCCGCCCAGCTCCCCTGCAGCTGTTGCCGGCCGCCGTAGCCGTTGGGGATCGATCTCGCGTCCGGCGTGCGTCAGCGGCTCCTGGACGGGGACGGGGACGTCTTGCCACCAACCACCTCCGCGCCATCAGGCCATTGCCACTTGGTGGCCTTCGTGTCGGTGGCCTTCGTGTCGGTGGCCCCGATCGCCAGGATCAAGCGTTTGGTGTCAGTGCCGCATGCAGCCGAGAAGCCTCCGATCCGCCCACCGGCGGCAAGCCCCCGGTGACAGGGCACCACGATGGCAGACGGGTTGCGACCGAGGGCCTGTCCCACGGCCCGCGCCGAACCCGGCCGGCACAGCCGTTCGGCCAGCTCACCATGGGAGATGGTGATCCTGGGCGGTCTGGAGCGAGCTGCCTCATAGACCTGCCGCCGAAAGGCAGACAGCCCGTCCATGTCGAGCGGATCCACGAGAGATCCGAACAGTCCCCTCCCAGGTGACTGGAGATGGCGGCGATGACCCGCTGCACGGACTCCGGTGGCTCGGACGCTACTGCGCCCGGATGGCTCAGGACGGTGCGACGGCCTGTCTGCGCCACTGATGACTCGGGAAGATGGATGCCGAATACGGCAACGTTGTTCCACACGATGGCGCATCGCCCGATCCGCGTCTCGAACAGGGTGTACTCGGTACCTGCCACGGTGGCGAGCCGTTCGCACTCTTCTCGTCCAACAGCCTCCGGCAGCAACACCGAACTCGCCTTCTTCCCGATGGAGAAGCGTGGTCCAACGGATCCTCCCTCATCGAGGTCGGATTTGTCAGCGCACACAGGTGCACACTCACGTGTCTCCTCCTTTGACATGGAATACCGGCCTGCAACCCGGTCAACGGCGGTCGCCGGCTCGGCCGCGGGAATCTCGGCGGGCCACGCCCGTCCGACCATCTCGGGCCCATCGGCGATCGGGATGAACGCCACCACCTGACCGACGTCGTCCTCGAATAACTCGCTCCGAAAGAGCCTGCCGTCGGGCCCGGTCGAGATGGCATTCGCGGAGCGAAGCGTACGGTGGAGCTCGTCGAAGGCCTCATTCCACCACGTTGCGACATCGTTCATGGAGATCGGCTCGGAGATCACCAACGCGGCGGTCGCACCCGCCGCCCGGTATTCCACGCTGATCGGCATGTCCGGCACGTGGAGGGCTCCTTTCACCTGTTCGAGGCGCATCCCGAGATCGCGGACCCTGCGGATGACCTGACCGATTGGCACCTGGGCAGCCCGTCGATATCGTCGAAGCGACGGCCGAGCATGGCCACAGCCCTACCATGCTCGGCCCGGAAGCTCTCGCCGATCTCAAAATGCTGGAGTGCCGCCACCTGAGGCGCGGTCCTCACTCTCAGCGATGAAATGCGGACGACACCGGGACAACAGCTTTTCGTTCGCCGTGAGCGCGTCAGCCGTTTGAACGAAGGGACACCCGCCGCGGCTCGAAGCATGCGGGCGGCAGGCACAGCCCGGATTCAGCGTCAGTCGGCGTCCCCAGCGAACCCCTCCACTGGGTCCGTACCTCCCTCAAGTCCCCCCGATGCCTACCAGCGGTCCGGGACGAGAGGTGAGCTTCTTCTGCTGCTCCTTCTACAACGTCGCAGTCTGGTCGGGCGAGAGCCAGGATCAGATCCAAGGCCTGGCCCTTCTGCAGAGTCTCCCGATCATTTTCGGCAGCACCGTGGCCATCGCTACGGTGTGCCCGGGAGCTCATCGGTGTTTTTCGAGATCATCGCCTCCTTGCCACGGACGGCGCCCTGGTCGACATTCCGACGCCAGCTTCGACAGCTTGGTGTACGGCGCCATCCGGTGCCGTTGGACGCGGAAGGATTGCGCAATGAAGTTCATGCTGCTGCAGAGCTACGGGGAGTTCGAGTCGGACTGCCCGCCGATGTCTGAGTGGGAGCCGGAGGACATCGTCGCCCATACCAACTTCCAGCTGACGCTCAACCGGGAGCTGATCCAGTCCGGCGAGCTGATCGACGCTCAAGGTCTGTCGACGCCCGAGCTGGCCAAGTCGGTTGTCTGGGACGGGGTCGGGCCTCCGGTTGTTACCGATGGTCCGTTCCCCGAGTCGAAAGGACCGCTCGTCGGCTACCGGCTCGTCGAGGTCGCAACAACAGCACGGGCCATCGAGATTGCTGCCAAGATCTCGGCCGCCCCAGGAGCAGGTGGGAAGGCCGTCCGCCAGCCGATCGAGGTACGCGAGGTGCAGGAGGCTCCCGACCCCGAGTCCCTCGCCGACAGGGTGCCCGGCGAGGAGTGACCGCTGAGGCGAGCACCACGGACCTGCTTGATGACTGGCGCTATGGATCGTCGCTGCACTCGGACCGCCGCTACCGCGCGGCGGGTACCAGTTCGAGGGAGTGCCGTTCATCGTTCGGCTATCGGAGCAACCAAACATGGAGCGGCGAATCAAGAGCGGCCCACACCGGTGCGCCGTCAGCACCTCTGGCGGAGTGCTGCGCAGGGTCGGCGCCAAGCAGCAGCGGTCTCCCAACGACAGTGTCCGTCCGCCACGATGCTCGCACCATTCAGGGCAGTACCGGTGCCGAGGGGCATGATTCATTGATCCCAGCGATGTGCGGGAGCCACTGAGCCGTGGGCCACCCTCCACCGCCATCCCCTCAGTCCGGAGGTTGCTCAGCAATCAGTTACCCCATGGTTGTGGAAAACGGACTGAAGGGATCACCAGCCCACGTCCTTCCGGTTCATCAGCGGCCTGATCAGCGGAACCTGTCTTCCCATCGCAGAATGGTTCCATTCGGTGTTAGATCCGTCGGATTCCGATTCTTGTGCGAGTGAGACGGACGTCGACCGGACTATCCTCAGTCACTGGACGGCTGTTCGAGATCCGGCCTACTCGTCGTCTCGGCGCGTCGCGGACAGAGCGATCATCAGGTCTGTCGTAGCCCTGGCCGCCCTCTTGTCGAGGTCGTGGTGACGCGAGCCGCGATGGTCACCGACGGTCCTCGCTGAGATCGCGCACCGTTCAGCGAGATCTGCGAAGTCGTCGAACGCGGTCTCGAACTGCTCACCGATCGCGGTATCCGGACAAGGGTGATCGACCAGCCATGCAGATGCAGTGCAGGCAGCAGCCGCGACCTCGTCGCCGGCGACAGACGTCGCCTGAGCTCCCTTGAACAGCACACCTGTCACCCGCTGCGCTGCGCCAATGAGCTCGGAGACCGACGGCATGGCTTCTGTGAGCCAGGCCTCGATCTCGGGACTGGCCGGTGCTGGCCTGTCCCCGGGGTGATCTGATTCCATGGTGTCATCGTTTCACCGTCCTCGGCGACGGGGCGACCTGGATC
>DAHUZT010000123.1 GCA_027315005.1 Acidimicrobiaceae bacterium
ACGCGAGCTGGGTTTAGAACGTCGTGAGACAGTTCGGTCCCTATCCGATGCAGCCGTAGGAGATTTGAGGAAGGCTATCCCTAGTACGAGAGGACCGGGATGGACGAAGCTCTCGTGTGTCAGTTGTCCTGCCAAGGGCACTGCTGATTTGCGACCTTCGGGTGGGATAAGCGCTGAAAGCATCTAAGCGCGAAGCTCGTTCCAAGATGAAATCTCCCACAGGGTGAACCTGGTAAGGCCCGTGGCCAGACGACCACGTAGATAGGCCGGAAGTGTACGTGCGGTAACGCATTCAGCTGACCGGTACTAATCGGCCGAGGGCTTGGGAACTTGCTCGTGCTCGCTATGGAACGCTCGGGGTCGGCCGGAATCGGTCGATCCGGCTCCGGTCATCCGATCTGGCGATCGGGACATCGGAGGCCGGAGAGCGCACAGTTTCCGGTGGCCATGGCGGCGGAGAGACACCCGTTCCCATTCCGAACACGGCAGTTAAGTCCGCCAGCGCCGATGGTACTTGGGGGGTCGCCCCCTGGGAGAGTAGGACGCCGCCGGGATTTCTTCGAAAGGCCCCCGCCCGAGGCGGGGGCCTTTCGCGTTCAGAGACGAGGGCCTGTGACCGGTCGGGCGCCGCCGACGCGGATGATCACGGTCTCCGATACGGTGGTCCCGGTCTCGGCCGAGACCGAGACCGGGACCGGATAGTTCCCCGGCAGGGTGGGTGTGCCGGCCAGCAGCCCGGTGTGGCCGAGGGTGAGGCCGCGGGGCAGCGCGCCTCGGTGCCTGACCGTGACGTTGGGTACTCCGGAAACGGCGAACTGGTAGGAGTAGGACGTGTTGACCTCGGCTCCGGGAGGGCTGCCGGAGATGGTTGGCGGAACGACGAGGACCCTCTCGAAGGTGGAGGCGAGTTCGGCGTAGCCAGCATTGTCGGTGTGGACGTTCGACCCCCCCGACGAGCACATGAGGGTCCAGTTGCACACGGTGGCCACATTTGTCGGGAGTGTGAGGCCATCCCAGGTGGCGGACCGTTGGAAATCAGCCGACCGGAAGGTCCTCGGGGCGGAGGCGATGCTGACTCCCCACTGGTGGTAGATGGTGGTCAGCGTGGCGTTGAGCCGCTCCACGGACCTGAGCGACAGTCGTGCCGCCCTCTGACCCTGGAGACCGCCCAGCCAGTACTGGAGGAACGGGTCGTAGTAGAGAGCGCCCACGATCGGGACGGTGGCATCTGCAGCACGCAGGCCGGCGAGGATCTGCGGTAGCTCTGACTGGACCCGTGCCAGTCCGGCGGTGAAGCAAGCCTGGTCGATGGCCGTGTGCGAGATGCAGCCGAGGATGTCGTCGGCACCGATGTCGAGGGTCAGAAAGGCGATGTGTCCGGAGTGCGCCCTGAGGAACGCCTCTGCATCGCCGAGCTGGCTCCCGGTGACGTAGCCGTTGCAGGTCCCGCCGTGGATCATGGTGGTCGTGGTCTCTCCGGAGCATCCGAGATTGTCGACCTGGAGTCCCGGGACGAGGGGCTCCGCGTAGCGGTAGAGGTCGTTGACGTAGTCGGCTCCGCCGGTCGAGCCGGACCCGGCGGCCAACGAGTCCCCCATCGCCACGTAGTACCGGGCAGGAGAAGCGGCGGCCGACGCTCCGGCCTCCGCCGGTCGCACCGGTGCGACGCCCGCCAGAAGCGCCATCGCACCCAGTACGAACGCGCCGACAGCAGACATGGTCCGAATGCGGGTTCCCCTCATGCGTCTACTCCGAGATCGCTGCCGTGCCTGAGATCCCCGACGCTACAGCACGGTTCCGTTCCGCAGGGAGAGAGCTCCGATCCGTAGGGAGAGAGCTCCGACCGGCATGGCCCGGGCCGAAGGGTGTACCAGGCTCCTGGGCGGCGCGCCGGGAATGAACGCGGTCGATAGGATCGGTCGGTGACACCACCTCCCCCCTCTGATTCCTCCGGCTCGACCGGTCGACGAGGCCCGGCCAGGCGCTCGGGCGGCGACCGCACGGGCCGATCGGCCCGACCCGATCGCCGGCAAGACGCCGTGCGCGGCCGGGACCGGAGCGCGGGAAGCGGGCGTGGCGACGGCCGCGGCCGACGTGGCGGCGACGGCACCCGTGACCCGCGAGCCGCCGAGGGCCGAGACGGCCAGGTGGTACGGAAGGGTTGGGGAAGCGTCGCCCGCCGGGGTGCCAGTGCGGTCCGGGTGGCGGGAGACGGGCACCGCAACGACGGCGACACGCCGGAAGGGCGTCGCCGGAGCCGGACCCGATCCGACGACTTCGTGCCCGAGCGCTGGGTGCGGACCGATCCAGAACCGCGTGCGAAGACGGCCACCACCCGGACGGCCACCACCCGGACGGCCACCTCCAACGGGCTCCACCCCCGGGGGCAGCAGACAGACCACCGGCGTTGGCCGTCGCGGACCGAGCTCCCTGCGGATCTGGCCAGGGAACTGGCCTCGGCCGCCGGTGCCGACTGGGGCCTGCTCTCCGAGCGGGTGACCGAACGGATGCTCTCGGGAATCGGAGCCTACGAGCGCGAGCGCTACCGGGATGCGGCTCGAATGCTGAAGACGGTGGTCGACGCCGTCCCCGATGCCCCCTCCGCCCGTGAGCTGCTCGGGCTGAGCCAGTACCACCAGGGCCACTGGAAGGTGGCGAGCGTCAACCTCGAGGCGTATGCGACCTTGACCGGCTCGGTCGACCAGCACCCGGTCCGGATGGACTGCCAGCGCGCGCAGGGCAGACCGAGGCGGGTCGAGACGCTCTTCGCCGAGCTGCGCCAGGGATCCCCCGATCCCGAGGTGCTCTCCGAGGGCCGTCTGGTGCTGGCCGGGACCCGCGCCGACCTCGGTGACCTGGGCGCTGCCATCACCCTGCTGGTGGAAGCGGGAGCGGGTCGCATGGTCCGCAGCCCGGCCGAACGGCACCTGCGCCAGTGGTACGTCCTCGCCGATCTGATGGAGCGTTCGGGGGACGTGGTGAAGGCTCGGGAGTTGTTCTCGAGGATCCAGTCGTTCGAGCCCGACGCCTATGACGTTCGGGATCGCCTCGAACCGCTCGGGCGCAGGCCGACCGCCCGGTCGCGGACCCGTCGACCAACCAAACCGCCGGCCGGCGCCCGTTAGGATTCGCGGCCATGGACCTCCAACGACTGCTCGGTGACGAGGCGGACTCCCTACTCGGTCACGTAGCAACCGCATTCCCCTCCGGTGTGCTCACGCTGCCCGGACCGGAACACTTCGACAAGATCTTCATCGATTCGGACCGTTCCCCGACGGTCCTCCGCAACCTCGGGTTGGTCTACGACACCGGACGGCTGGCCGGTACCGGTTATCTCTCGATCCTCCCGGTCGATCAGGGTATCGAGCACTCCGCGGCGGCCAGCTTCTCCAAGCATCCCGCCTACTTCGACCCGGCTCGGCTGTGCGACCTGGCCATCGCCGGCGACTGCAACGCCATCGCCACCACCCTCGGGGGTCTGGGCATCGTCTCCAGGCGGTATGTGCACCGGATCCCCTTCATCGTCAAGATAAACCACAACGACTTCCTCACCTACCCCAACCCGTACGACCAGGTCCCCTTCGCCGGCGTGAGCCAGGCGGCCGACCTCGGCGCGGTCGGGGTAGGTGCCACCATCTACTTCGGGTCCGACGGCGCCGACCGGCAGATCGTGGAGGTCTCGAAGGCCTTCGCCGAAGCCCATCGACTGGGCATGTTCACGGTGCTCTGGTGCTATCTGCGCAACAGTGCGTTCAACCAGGGGGACACCGACTACCACCTGTCCGCAGATCTCACCGGGCAGGCCAACCACCTCGGGGTCACCATCGAGGCCGACATCATCAAACAGAAGCAGCCGGAGAACAACGGCGGCTACAACGCACTCCGGTTCGGGAGAACCGACCCGCTCGTCTACGACACGCTCACCACGAGTCACCCGATCGACCTGACCCGGTGGCAGGTCGTCAACTGCTATTCCGGCCGCATTCCGCTCATCAATTCCGGTGGCGAGTCCAAGGGGGACGGTGATCTGGCCCAGGCGGTGCGAACCGCGGTGATCAACAAGCGGGCCGGAGGTGCCGGGCTCATCGTCGGACGAAAGGCCTTCCAGCGGCCGATGGAAGAGGGGGCGGAACTGATCCACGCCATCCAGGACGTCTACCTCGACGGCTCGGTGACACCGGCCTGACCGGCGGCCCCGCCCTCGGGTGGGGGCCGGCGGCGGTAGACTGGGGCGCGCCGAGCGGTATTTCGTCGCCCGCACGCCGGCGCCGACCGACCGGCGCGGGTCGGGGTGCGGCACCCCCACGGGTGCTGCGCTCCCTGGGAGGCGGTGTCCTTGGGAGGCGGTGTCCGCCCGGCACGGCCGCATCGATGGATACGGCCGCATCGACCGCCGTGGCCGCACCGACGGGCACCGGCACTACGCAGCACGAAGAGAACGCGGCATGAAGAGGAGCCCGGTGTCCGACACCACCACAGACTCGAAGTCCCCCCTGCTGATCGACCGGGTGGTGATCCGGTTCGCGGGGGACTCCGGTGACGGAATGCAGCTGGCCGGGGACCGCTTCACGACCACTTCTGCGCTGCTCGGCAACGACCTGGCCACGTTTCCGGACTTCCCGGCCGAGATCAGGGCTCCGGCAGGAACGCTGGCGGGGGTCTCCGCCTTCCAGGTGCACATCTCGGACCATGCCATCTCCACCCCGGGCGATTCGCCCAACGTGCTGGTGGCCATGAACCCCGCAGCATTGCGCGCCAACATCGACGCCCTCCCCAAGGGGGCGACCCTGATCGCCAATGTGGACGCCTTCGACGAGCGCAGCCTGACCAAGGCCGGGTACGACTCGAATCCCCTGGGTGACGGTTCGCTCTCAGCGTTCACCGTCTACGAGGTCCCGATGACCTCGATCACCACCGAGGTCTCGAGGGACGCCGGGGTCAAGCCACGGGATGCGGAGCGCTCGAAGAACTTCTTCGCCCTCGGGCTCATCTGCTGGCTCTACACCCGGCCGATCGAGGCGACCTTGCAGTGGATCGAGGAGCGGTACGCGTCGAAGCCCCTGGTGCAGGAGGCCAACAAGCGCGCTTTCAAGGCCGGGTTCCACTTCGGGGAGACAGCGGAACTGTTCGAATCCTCCTACGAGGTCCGGCCGGCGAGCCTGGCGCCCGGCGAGTACGTCAACGTCACCGGCAACACTGCGGTGGCCTGGGGGCTGATCGCCGCCTCGGAGCGGAGCGGGTTGCCGCTCTTCCTCGGGACGTATCCGATCACACCGGCATCCGACATCCTCCACGAGCTCTCGAAGCACAAGCAGTTCGGGGTCCGGACCTTCCAGGCCGAGGACGAGATCTCCGGAATCGGCGCCGCGCTCGGCGCCGCCTTCGGTGGTGCTCTGGGCGTCACCACCACGTCGGGTCCGGGTGTGGATCTGAAGTCGGAGACACTGGGTCTGGCGATCAGCCTCGAACTGCCCCTCGTGCTGCTCGACATCCAAAGGGGTGGGCCCTCCACGGGACTGCCGACCAAGACGGAACAGGCCGACCTCCTGCACGCCATGTACGGTCGTCATGGCGAAGCACCGCTGCCCATCGTGGCGGCCAGGACGCCCTCGCACTGCTTCGAGGCGGCGATCGAGGCCGTGCGCATCGCAGTCAAGTACCGGACTCCGGTCATCCTTCTCTCCGACGGCTACCTGGCCAACGGATCCGAGCCCTGGAGGATCCCGGACATCGACGGACTGCCGCTCATCGACCCCGGGTTCGCATCACAGCCCAACCACGACGAAGCCGATGGCAAACGAACCTTCTGGCCGTATGTGCGGGACGACGAGACACTGGCCCGACCATGGGCTCCGCCTGGATTGGCCGGGCTCGAGCACCGGATCGGTGGGCTGGAGAAGGCAGACGGATCGGGGAACGTCTCCTACGACGGAGCCAACCACGAGCGCATGACCCGGCTGCGTGCGGCGAAGATAGCTGGCATCGCCTCCGACATCCCGCCCACCGACGTCGACGACGAAGACGGGGCGGAGGTCCTGGTGGTCGGGTGGGGATCCACCTTTGGCGCCATCTCCGCCGGCGTACAGCGGGTTCGAGCCCGCGGCCATCGGGTCGCCCACGCCCACCTGGTGCACCTGAACCCGTTTCCGGCCGATCTGGGACACGTGCTCGGACGGTACCCCCGGGTCCTCGTCCCCGAGGTCAATCTGGGCCAGCTCAGCCGATTGATCCGGGCCGAGTTCCTGGTGGACGCCGTCTCGTTCACTCAGGTGCAGGGAGTACCGTTCCGGGCGGCGGCCATGGAGACGGCGATCCTCGAGCAGATCGCCGTCGCCGGGAACGGTGCCACCTCGCCCTCCCCGGGCACGACGCCGATCGGGGCCGGTGCCGGGACGTCAACGGAAGGAACCGGCTGATGACCGACCTTGCCGAGCGATCAGCGAACGGCACCGAGGGCGGTTCTCCCGTCCCGGCGACGACCCGCAAGGACTGGTCGTCCGATCAGGAGGTCCGCTGGTGCCCCGGCTGCGGTGACTACTCGATCCTCGCCGCCGTGCAGATGCTCATGCCCGATCTGGGTGTGAGGCGCGAGAACACGGTGTTCCTCTCGGGAATCGGCTGTGCGGCGCGGTTCCCGTACTACATGAACACCTACGGGATGCACTCGATCCACGGCCGAGCCCCGGCCATCGCCACCGGGCTGGCGACCACCCGCCCCGATCTCGACGTCTGGGTCGTGAGCGGGGACGGCGACGCGCTGTCCATCGGTGGGAACCATCTCATCCACGCACTTCGGCGCAATGTCAACATCACAATTCTGGTGTTCAACAACCAGATCTACGGGCTGACCAAGGGTCAGTACTCGCCGACCTCCGAGGTGGCCAAGGTCACCAAGTCGACACCGTTCGGCTCGCTCGAGCAGCCGTTCAACCCCCTCAGCCTGGCGCTCGGAGCCGAGGCGGGTTTCGTGGCTCGGACCCACGACATGGACCGCAAGCACATGATGGAGACGTTCCGACGAGCCAACGCCCACAAGGGTGCGTCCTTCGTGGAGATCTATCAGAACTGCAATGTGTTCAATGACGGAGCGTTCGAGCAGATCACCGGCAAGGACCACCGGACCGACATGCTCATCCCGCTAGTGCATGGCGAGCCGATCCGGTTCGGCCCGCAGGGAGAGCACGGGGTGGTCATGCAACGCGACGGTTCTGTCGAGGTGGTCGAGGTGGTCGAGGTGGGGGAATCGGCATTGCTGGTTCACGACGAACACCGCGACAATCCGGGACTGGCCTTCCAGCTCAGCAGATTGTCTCGGGGTCCTTACGAGCCGACTCCCATCGGCGTCTTGCGGGACGTCGACCGTCCCGAGTACGGGGAGGGAATGGCCGAGCAGATCGAGACCGCCGTCGAGCGGCGTGGCGTCGGAGACCTCCACGCCCTGCTGCGATCGGGATCGACCTGGACGGTCACCTAGTGCCGGCGAACGGCCCCGCCTCGGGGTCGTCGATGGTCCGGAACACCATCCCGGTCCGGGGCTTCGGGGAGAAGTAGGTCGTCTTGGGGGGCATCCGCCGACGGTGATCGGCCCAGTCGGCGATCTGGTGAACGGTCACCGGCCGGATGAGCACTGCAGCCTGGAGCGTTCCGTCGGCGACAGCCCGGGCCGCACGCCGCCAGTCGCGACGGAAGACGACCTCGTGCTCGGGCAACTCGGTCCGGACCAGCTCGACCATGGCGGAATCGAGATCAGCCCCTGCGGCCTCGGCGGTACCATCTCGTGGCGCGAGCAACCAGCAGCCCGACGGCATGACCAGGGCCAGCGCGTGTGACTCGCCGAGGGCGGTGATCGTGCGCTCGTCGAGGTCACCGGCCCGGGTCACGTCGAACCACGATGAGAACGCACCGGTCAGGTCGATCCCGTCGGGCAGGCCGGAGAGCCCGCGATGGATCGCCCCGACGTGAAGCTGGTCCTCGGCCAGTTCGACGACGAACGCCAACACCAGGTCGGATCCCGCGCCGCGGGCCTGAGAGAGCCGGTCCGGCCCCGCTCCACCGGTCCCGCGCCCCCCTTTGGCGGTGTCCGCGGCGAAGAACGCCTTCGCGGTTTCGAAGCGGTGGTGACCGTCCGCCACCACGACCGGAGACGAACCGACGAGCTCGGTGATGGCGTCGATACGTCGAGACCCGTCCAGAACCCACAGTTCGTGGGCGGTACCGTCCTCGTCCACCGCCAGGGCGTCGGGGACGTCGTCCGACACGACGAGCTGGGTGAGGCCGGAGGTCATCGAGAGCCCCCAGATCGGGGAGAGGTTGCATCGTGTGGCAGAAAGCAGATCGAGACGGTCGCTCTTGGCCTTGGGTAGCGTCTGCTCGTGGGGGAGGATGTCCCGAGCGTCGGCATCGTCGACGCCGAGCGCGCCGAGGACGCCGTTCGTGGCCATTCCGGCGGCTGTGGTCATCCGATAGGCATAGAGGGAAGGTTCCGCATCCCGGACCAGCGTGCGCTGTTCGAGCCAGTCGCGCAGCTGGACGGCCGCGTGGGCGTACCGGTCGAGGCCGGCGCGGTGGTCCGGTTCGGGGAGCTCGACGCGCACGGAGTTCGCGCTGTGCCGACCGGCCAGCCGGCGGCGCTCGTCGGGGTCGATGACGTCGTAGGGAGGGGCGATGACCGCGGAGAGATCCACCCGGTGGACGTCGTAGCGCACGGCTCTGAACGGCTCGAATCGGGGCACGCACTCTGCGTACCACATCCGAGGACCGGTCGATCGCTGGTCGACCGGCGGGATCTCCCGTTGACGTAAACTGGCGGAGCGACGCCGACCCCCTCTTCGGAGCCGGAGTCCGGCTGGCCATCAGCGTGCCGGGCACCGGCCGGGGTGCTCGTAGACTCCCCTGGGTGAGCAGAGACGGGGGTAGCGGACTGGGGAGCGCCGACGGTCCGGGCGCTGGAATGGTCCGGTTCACCCCCCTCGACAGCGCGGTGCCAGAGGACGCGACCGAGGGCGAGGGCGATCCCGGCCGGGTCCTCACCGTTCCCAACGCCATCTCCGCCGTGCGGCTGGCATGCGTGCCGCTGTTCCTCTGGTTGCTCTTCGGCGCCGGGAAGCAGAGCGCGGCGGCGGTCCTCCTCGGCCTGCTCGGCGCGACGGACTGGGTGGACGGAACCGTCGCCCGGCGCTACCACCAGGTGTCCACCCTGGGCAAGGTCCTCGATCCGGTAGCCGACCGGGTCCTCGTCGCCACCTCGGTGATCGCCATCGTCGTGCGTGGCGCTGTCCCGGTCTGGTTCGGAGCGGCCACGCTGGCCCGCGAGGCCGTGGTGTCGATTGCGGTGCTACTTCTGGCGTCCATGGGTGCGTCCAGGATCGACGTCCTCTGGGTGGGGAAGGCGGGGACTTTCGGCTTGCTCTTCGCCTACCCGGCGTTCCTGCTCGGCCATGGCTCGGCACACTGGCAGGAACCGGTACGGATCGTCGCCTGGGTGGCGGGGCTGACCGGCCTCACTCTGGCATGGGTCGCGGCGGCCTCCTACCTACCGGCCGCCCGCAGAGCCTGGACCGACGGCCGTAGCGGGCACCGCGGTCGACCCGGCTCGAGGGAACAGGGACGATGAAGGCGGTCATCATGGCCGGGGGCGAGGGTACCCGGTTGCGACCGTTGACCTCCAACCAGCCAAAGCCGATGCTCCCCATGGCCAACATCCCCATGATGGAGCACGTGGTCAACTTGCTGCGGCGCCACGGTTTCGAGGACATCGTTGTCACGGTGGCCTTCATGGCCAACTCGATCCGTACTTACTTTGGGGACGGATCCGAGTTCGGCGTGCGAATGGTGTACGCCACCGAGTCCACACCCCTCGGCACGGCCGGATCGGTGCGGAACGCTCGAGACGAGCTCGACGAGCGGTTCCTCGTCATCTCGGGAGACGTGCTCACCGATATCGATCTGAGCCAGGTGGTGGCGTTCCACGACCAGTGCGGTGGGCTCGGAACGCTGGCGCTGAAGGCTGTCGAGAACCCGCTCGAATTCGGCATCGTCATCACCCGCGAGGACGGGTCGATCGATCGCTTCCTGGAGAAGCCCACCTGGGGACAGGTCTTCTCCGACACCATCAACACCGGGATCTACGTCCTCGAACCCGACGTCTTCGACTTCATCCCCGAGGACCGATCCGTCGATTTCTCGGGCGACACCTTTCCGGCGGCGCTGGCCGCAGGGAAGCCGCTCTTCGGATACGTGGCGGACGGCTACTGGGAGGACGTGGGTACGCTCGACGCCTACGGGCAGGCGCATCAGGACATTCTCGACCAGCACGTCGCGGTCGAGGTCAAGGGATTCGAGCTGCGCCCGCGGGTCTGGGTGGGCAAGGGTGCCGAAGTCGATCCGAGCGTGACGATCGAGGGTCCGGCAGTGATCGGTGACAACTGCATCATCCGATCCGGGGCCCGGCTCCACCGGTACTGCACGCTCGGCCGCAATGTCCGGATCGGGGCCAATGCCGAACTCGAACGGTCTGTGATCCATGACAATTCGTACCTCGGCGCCGGGGTGCGGATCGACGGCAGCGTACTCGGCCGCGGGTCCGACCTGCGGGAAGGGGTGCGATGTGAACCCGGAGTGGTGCTCGGGGACGAGTGCCTGATCGGAGCCCATGCCGAGCTGAAGACCGGGGTCAAGGTCTACCCGTTCAAGACGGTCGAGACGGCGGCCATCGTCAATTCCTCGATCGTGTGGGAATCTCGTGGCTCGCGGCTGCTCTTCGGACGGGACGGGGTCCAGGGCTTGGCCAATGTCGACATCACTCCGGAACTGGCCGTCCGGCTGTCCATGGCATGGGCGTCCACCTTCGAGAAGGGGGCGACCGTCACGATCTCGCGCGACACCAGCCGGGCCGCCCGTGTCCTCAAGCGGGCCATCATGGTCGGTTGCAACGCCGCCGGGGTCAACGTGGACGACCTGGAGGTGGCGACGGTGCCGGTGACTCGGTTCCAGATCACCTCCTCGTCCAGCATGGCGGGCATGACCGTCCGTCTGGCTCCCGACGACCCGCAGTCGGTCGTCCTCCGGTTCTTCGACAAGGAAGGCATCGACGTCGACGAGTCGAGCCAGCGGAAGATCGACCGGCTCTACCACCGCGAGGACTTCCGGCGGGTGCTGGCCCAAGAGATCGGGGACATCGGATTCCCACCGAGGGCACTCGAGTACTACACGGCAGCACTGGTGGCCTCGGTCGACCTGTCCAGCGTGCGGTCGTCGGGGTTCAAACTGGTCCTCGACTACTCGTTCGGCACGACGAGCTTCGTGATGCCGAACCTGCTGGCGAAGCTGGAGGCCGAGGTGTTGGCGGTGAACCCCTACGCCAGCACGGCGGGAGCGGCGACCTTCGACCGGGATGCCAGCGCCGCCCGGGTCTCCGATCTGGTGCGGGCGTCGGGGGCCCACCTCGGCGCCGTCCTCGATCCAGGAGGCGAGCACCTAGTGATCGTCGACGATCGCGGGCACGCGCTCGACGACAACGAGGCGATGCTGGTGCTGCTCACACTGGTGGCCCGCCGCCATCCCGGCGGCCGGGGGGCGCTCCCGGTGGCGGCGTCGATGGCGGCGGAGGACATCTGCTCCCGGTCGGGAGTCGACATCGTGTGGACTAAGCTGTCCGCCTCCCACCTCATGGAGGTGGCCGCGGTGGAGAAGGTAGTGCTCGCCGCCAGCCAGTCCGGTGGTTTCATCTTCCCGGGCTTCCTGCCCGCCTACGACGCCGCCGCGACCCTGGTGAACTTGCTGTCCCTCCTGGCCACGGCCAAGCGGAAGCTCTCTGACCTGGTCGTCGAGCTCCCGCCGGTCCACATCGCGCACGAGTCGGTGGTCACACCCTGGGAACAGAAGGGCGCGGTGATGCGCACCCTGCTCGAGCGGTCCCAGGGACGCGATCTGGTGCTGGTCGACGGGGTCAAGGTGCGCGAGGACGACGGCTGGGCGCTGGTCCTCCCCGATCCGGAAGAGCCGCTGACCCATGTCTGGGCGGAAGCGAACGGTGCGGAACGGGCGACGGCTCGGGCCCGGGAGTACGCCGTCCGTCTCGAACAGCTCGTCCGCTGACCGGCGGGGCGGCACCGGGTATGGCGCAGGCGGCGCCCACCTGCTTCGGGTATCGTCCGCAGGCATGGAGATCCCGGACCACCTTCGCTACTCCACGGACCACGAGTGGGCATCGAGGGCGAACGGCCGCGTTCGGGTGGGTATCACCGACTACGCACAGGACGCGCTCGGCGACGTGGTCTTCGTCGAACTTCCGGCGACCGGGAGCGTGGTGGAGAAAGGCGGCGTGTTGGGTGAGGTGGAGTCGACCAAGTCGGTTTCCGAGTTCTATGCCCCTGTCGCAGGGGAGGTGGTGGCGGTCAACAGCTCGTTGGCCGAGGCTCCGGAACGTCTCAACGCCGACCCGTACGGTGACGGCTGGATCTGCGAGCTGGTACCCAGCGAGCCATCCGAGCCCGACGGCCTCCTCGACGCCGACGGCTATCGGCAGCTCATCGACGGGTGACCTCTCCCGGTCGGTGGTCCCGGCCCTTCGGCGCCGGGGTGGGAGCGGCTACCGTGGTGGGCGTGCTGTGCCCGAACTGCGGCAATCCCAACCCCACAGGTGTGAATTTCTGCTCGACGTGCGGGGCGGCTCTGCTGACGAGCGTTCCGGACACCTCCGTCTCCAACCTGCCGGTCGAGGAGTGGGCCGACTCCTCCGATCTGGACCCGTCGATCGGGTTGCTCGAACTACCTCGCGGAGTGGGGATCCTGGTAGTGAAGCGGGGTTCCGACGCCGGGATCCGCTTCGCCCTGGAGAAGTCCGTCATCCAGGCCGGTCGGCATCCCGAGAGTGACATCTTCCTCGACGACGTCACCGTGTCCCGTCGTCATGCGGAGTTCTTGACGAGGGACGTGGTCACCACGGTGCGGGACGTGGGGTCGCTCAACGGGACCTACGTCAACCGGGCCCGCATCGACGAGGTCGCGCTGAAGAGCGGGGACGAAGTCCAGATCGGCAAGTTCAAGTTGATGTTCCTCCTGGCGGTGGGGGAATGAGGGGGTCCCGCCGGAGCTTGTCGACTCGGAGGGGGACGAGGTGAGCGCTCGTTCGTATCTGTCGATCGGCGACGTGCTCAGTCTCCTTCGCCAGGAATTCCCCGATGTCACCATCTCGAAAATCCGTTTCCTGGAGAGCCAGGGGCTGGTGAACCCCGAGCGGACACCATCTGGGTATCGCAAGTTCTACGGGCACGACGTCGATCGACTGCGATGGGTACTCCGTCAACAGCGCGAGCACTTCCTTCCTCTCAAGGTGATCAAGGACCGTCTCGAGGACGGCGTCGATCCTGAGACGGTGCCGGAACCACTCGAGGAGCACGAGGTGCCGAACGGTCCCCGACCAGCTGACGACGGTGACCACGTGTTCGAAGAGCCGATCCTCGTCGGTGGGTCCGGACCGTTGACCGAGATGACGTCCCGAACCGCTCGTTCCGGTCGTGGCACCAGTGCCGGCAACGGTGGGGTGGCGCAGCAGCGCGCCGGTGCGGCGGTTCCGGCCGGGGGCGCGCGATCGACCATTGCTCCCGACCCCGCCTCCGGACGGCCGATGGTGGCCCCCACCGCCGGACCTCGCCGGCCCGACGGGCGGCTGGGGTCCCAGGGGAGCCCCGCCCCGGTGCGGGGACCGGCCACCGCCACCGCCACTGCTGGTACCGGCTCCCGGACAGGTGGTGGTGAGGTGCGCCCCTCGGAACCCGGGTCGCAACCGGCCGAAGAGGAAGCGGCCGCCTCTCCTCGGGGGCAGCGGCCTGACGGCGGGTCAGGCGAACCGGGCGCTCGGGCTCGCTCGGCTCCAGCCGGTCCCGCAGCCGGACGTCAACATCGTGATCAGGCCGCTCCTGCTCCTCCTCCCGGGGGAGCGAACCTGTCTGCCGACGAGCTGGCGGCGGATGCCGGGATCGAGGTCTCGATGCTACGCGAGCTCCAGTCCTTCGGCCTACTCCATGCGACCAAGGTGGCGGGTGTCGAGTACTTCGACGAGGAGGCGCTGTCCATCGCGGTGGCTGCGGCCGGGTTCGCCCGATTCGGAGTCGAGGCCCGGCACCTTCGCCTGTACAAGAACGCCGCCGACCGCGAGGCCGGTTTCGTGGAGCAGATCGTGCTGCCCCTGGTCCGGCAGCGCAACCCGCAGGCCCGGGTCCGTGCCCACGAGTCCGCCGATGAGCTGGCACGGCTCGGTCAGCAGCTCCGGGCCTCCCTGCTCCGGGCCGCCCTCGGGGACCTGCTCAGCTCCTGAGACCCATCGACCTGGTTCCGGTGACCGGACCCGATCGGCCCGATGGCGTGATCACGCGACGGGGTCGCGGCGAGTAGGTTTGGGACATGGTCGAGGTTCGGCTTCGGGCTGTACGGGTGGACCTCCAGTCGAACACCCCTGTCCTGCTCCTCCAGGAATCCGAGGGCCTCGGTAGGACGTTACCCATCTTCATCGGAGCTCCCGAGGCTACTGCAATAGCGTTCGCGCTACAGGGGGTGGATACGCCACGTCCGCTGACCCACGATCTCATCCGGGACCTGATGGGCGCGCTGGACACTGACGTGGTGCGGGTGGTGATCACCGAGCTGAGGTCGGCTACCTACTTCGCCGAGATCGTCCTTCGTCGTGAGGGGAAGGAGGTTCCGGTGTCCTCTCGTCCTTCCGACGCGGTGGCCGTCGCGGTCCGCACCGACGCGCCCCTGTTCGTGGCCGACGATCTGATGGACTCAGAGGGCATCATGCTCGCCGTGGACGACGACGACGAGGACGGCGACGGACCCGAAGACGGGCCCAATCCCGACGAGCTGGTGGGCGAGTTCCGAGACTTCCTCGATTCGGTGCGGCCCGAGGATTTCTCGTCCTGACCGACGCCGGGATTGATCTCTCCATCGGTCAGCCGGTCGGATCGACGAGCACCCGACCCCGCACCTTTCCCGCGCTGATCCGTGCCAGAGCGTCGGCGACACCTTCCAGGTCGACTACCTCAGCGACCATGCGATCGAGGACGTCGGATGACCAGGCCTCGCCGAGCTCGGACCAGATGGCCCTCCGTTCGGCGATCGGGGTCAGCACCGAGTCGACCCCGATGAGAGCCGCGCCCCGCACGATGAAGGGATAGACGGTCGTGGCCAGATCGGATCCTCCGGTGAGCCCGCTGGCGGCCACCGCGGCCCCGTATCGCAGGGTCCGGAGGACCGAGGCCAGGGTGGTGCCACCCACACTGTCGACGGCTCCCGCCCAACGCTCGGTGCCGAGGGTGCGCTGAACGTCGATGTCGAGGTCGGACCGGCCGATGATCGCTGCGGCTCCGAGGTCGGAGAGGTAGCGGTGCTCGGACGTCTTGCCGGTGCTGGCCACCACCTCGTATCCGCGGGCGGCGAGGAGCGACACGCTCATGCTGCCGACACCTCCGGAGGCCCCGGTGACAAGTACCGGACCTCTACCTGGCGTGAGCCCGTGGCGTTCCAGGTGGTACACGGAGAGGGCGGCGGTGAACCCGGCGGTACCGATGACTGCCGCTCGGCGGGCCGAGAGTCCGCTCGGGAGCAGTACCACCCACTCGGCCGGCACCCGGGCAACCTCGGAGAAACCACCGTGACGGGTGACTCCGAGCTCATATCCCTGGACGACGACCTGGTCGCCGGTGCGCACCGCCTGATCCGCGGATTCGAGCACGGTACCCACCAGGTCGACGCCCGGCACGAGTGGTGACGTCCGTGTGACCCGGTTTTCCGGCTGGACGACCATGCCGTCCTTGTAGTTGACCGCCGACCAGTCGACACGAACGGTGACTGATCCGTCGGGAAGGTCGTCGGGGGACAGTCGTCGGGTACCGGCGTCGATCCCGCTGTTCGTCCTGGTCACGACGAAGGCTGTGAAGTCGGGGCCCAGTGCACCGTGCGGAGTCCGAGGGCGTCGGCCGTCGGGGCCGGAGCGAGATGGCGTGTCGGTCGACTCGGTGCTCATCGCGGGTACCGTACCGACTCGATGGGCGACGAGCACGATCGGGGAACCGGATCGGGAACCGACGGATCACCGGATCTCGGTGGTGCGGAGTCGGTGGACGAGCCCGGTGCGCCCCGTTTCGGATGGTGGCCCTCCCCGTTCTCGGCGGAAGCGGTGGCTGCCGGTCGGATCAGCCGCGGCGGCCTCCACGCGGACGGGGACGAGTTCGTCTGGACCGAGAGCCGGCCGGCGCAAGGTGGTCGTCAGGTGGTGGTCCGGTCGGGTCCCGACGGGACGTCCACGGTGGTCTCCCCGCCCGGCGTGAGTGTCCGCTCGAGGGTGCACGAGTACGGCGGGGGGGCGGCACTGTGCGTCCACGGGGCCGTCTACTACGTCGATCAGGACGATCAGGGTTGGTACCGGTTCGATCCGGTGAGCGACCAACCCCCTCTTGTCCTCACCGCCGGTACCACCGGGCGTTCGTCCTCCCGGCGCTCCGGGGACGGACGACTGACCCGTGATGGGCGGTGGCTGGTGTTCGTCGAAGAGGAAGCCGAGCGGTCTTGGACGGAGCATCGGATCGTGGCGGTCGCCACCGATGGCGCAGGGAGGCGGGAGGTCCTCGTCGAGGGTGGCGGCTTCGTCGCGGCACCCCGGCCGTCACCCGACGGAGCGTGGTTGTCCTGGGTCTCCTGGGCCCATCCGTCGATGTCCTGGGACAGCTCGGAGCTCCGGCTGGCCCGTCTGGTCGACGACGGCGGATCGATCCGCGTCGAGGGGGAGCGATCGGTGGCCGGCGGAGGCCCGTGCTCGGTGGGCCAGCCACGGTGGCTGTCGGATGGGAGCCTGTTGTTCGCCGACGACCGGACCGGATGGTGGTTGCCGTACCGTCTGGCGGTCGACGCGACCGGACCGTCGGGCGACGACGGCGGCCCGAGCCGATCCCGGGCCCGGGCCCTGATCGACGACCGGGCCGAGTTCCATGCTCCCGACTGGCTCCTCGGTCAGTCGACGATGGTCGAACTACCCGACGCCTCCATCGTCTGTCGTGCCCGGCGTGACGGGACGGACAGGCTCGTACGGCTCGCACCGACGCCTTCGGCCGAACAAGGGCACTGGTCGGGCTCGGTCATCGACCAACCGTGTGTCACCGTCACCGGTGTTGCCGCCACCGGTTCGGGACGGTTGGCCCTCACCGGGTCGACGCCATTCGAGGCCCAGGTCGTGGTCGAGGTGTGCCCGGCGGGAGAGGGTCCACCACACCGGCTGTCGGCAGACCGCGGCCGGCCCGCGGAGGGCCGTGCGCCCGGTCGTGGCGCGTCGGGGGGCCGGCGGATGATGGCCGAGGGGCCCACCGAAGTCTCGATCGCCCGTTCACACGATGTGTCCACCGCATGGGGCGTCCTCCCGGGGCTGTACGTCCCGCCGGGAAACCCGCCGGTGGGCACACCGGTGAACGGCCGTCCCCCACTCGTCGTCTTCTGCCACGGTGGTCCGACGGCGTCGGCCGAACCGGGGTTCGACCCGGTGGTGCAGTTCTTCACCAGCAGGGGTCTCGCCGTGGCGGTGGTCGACTACCGGGGGAGTGCGGGCTATGGCCGGAACTACCGCAGGAGTCTGGACGGGGGTTGGGGCGCGCTGGACGTCGACGACTGCATCGCCTATGCGCGCGGCATGGCTGACGCCGGGTGGGTCGACGGCGATCGGATGGCGATCCGGGGAACCAGCGCCGGGGGGCTCACCGCACTCGGCGCGCTGATCCGGTCCCGGTGCTTTCGGGGAGCCGTGGCATGGTACGGAGTGACCGATCTCGAAGCTCTGGCCACCGACACCCACGACTTCGAGTCCCACTACCTGGAGACACTCGTCGGGAGCTGGCCGCAGGCGATGTCGGTCTACCGTTCCCGTTCCCCCCTTCGACACCCCGATCTGGTGACCGGATCCGTGCTGCTGCTCCAGGGGACGGACGATCCCGTCGTGCCGGCGGACCAGTCGGTCCGCTTCGCCCGCTCCCTGGTGGACCACGGAGCCGACTGTCGGATCCATCTCTTCGACGGAGAGTCGCACGGCTTCCGCCGGGCGGACACCATCGCTTCGGCGCTCACCATGGAGCTCGAGTTCTACCGACGGCTGTTCGGCGGGGAAGCCGGTTGAGGCCCTCCGTAAGCATTCCCACGCCGATCGGGCCAGACCGCCGACCACGGGAGGGCCGGTGGTACCCTCGCACGTGCTGACCGACCGGCTCCGGACTCGCCACCGTGCGCCGACCGATGGCGCGGACCGGAGCCGGATCGTCGGTTCGGGGATCGTGGGACTGATCCCCGGTGCACTCCGCCGCCTCTCCCCCGAGGGCAGGGACGCCGTCTGCTACGCGGTGTCCGCAGTGTTCGCCGCGGTGACCGCGTTCGCGGTGAGCATCCCGCTGTACCGGCAGTGGGGTCAGATGGCGGTCGTACCCTATGCGGTGGCGGCTTCGCTCATGTTCGTTGTGGCCTGGCGCCTGTCGGGACGGGCCGGCCCCGGCGATGGAGCAGTGCCGGCCGGCCCCGGCCAGAAGGCCAAACTGGCCCGGGTGGTGGCCTTTCTGATCGTGCTGGTCGGAGCGACCCTCGTCCCCCTCAGCCTCGAGGTGCTCTGGCGATCGGAGGGGAACGCCGCCCTCCACGTGCAGCCCGAGGTCGTGGTGGTGGAGACGGCCGGTGCCCGTGCCGCGCAAGGGAGGGATCCCTACCGGCTCGTCGACCGACACGGTCACGTCCTCGTCCACGAGAGCGGCCGACCGACCTACGAGCTGTACTACCCCTATCTACCCGGCATGGTCCTGTTCGGCCTGTCCAGCGGTACCGGCCTGAAGGGCATGTTGACCGATGCCAGGATCCAATTCCTCCTGTTCACCGGTCTCGTGGCTGCGGTGGCCCTCAGCCGGATCAGGCCGCGCGCCGATGCACGGGTGCGGGTGTTCCAGTCCCTGCTGGTGCTGCCCACGGCCGCCCTCCCCCTCGCCACCGGTGGCGACGACCTTCCGGTCGTCGCCCTGATGCTGCTCGGACTGGTGGGGCTCCAGCGCCGGCGGCCACTCCTCGCCGGCTTGGCCATCGGCGCCGCATCCTCCCTCAAATTCACGGCCTGGCCACTGCTCTTCCTGGCGGCGTGGGCCGCCTACGACCTGCACGGCCGGCGTAGGGTGCGCCGGTACGTGCTCGGGGCTGCCGCGGTCATCGCTCCGGTCGTCCTTCCGGTCGCCCTCTCGAACCCCGCGGCCTTCGTCGACAACGTCATCCGCTTCCCGCTCGGCTTGGCCGGCGTCTCGTCTCCTGCGGCCAGCGCCCTGCCCGGACACATCCTGGTGTCCCTCGCGCCCGGGGCACACACCGCCTACGTGGTCGTCGTCGGCATTCTCGGTGCGGCGGCCACCATCTGGTTTCTGGTCCGCCATCCACCGCGCACGCCGGCGGCGGCCTCGGCCTTCTGCGGGTGGCTGATGCTCGCCGCCATACTGCTGGCCCCGGCCACCAGGGTCGGCTACCTGCTCTATCCCTTCAACCTGTTCGTGTGGGCGTGGATGCTCGATCGGTCCGACGACCCTTCGATCGTCCCCGGGGAGGTCCTCAGCCCGATCCGGGCGGTCTAGGCCGAAGTTGCGTCCCTGGATCCCG
>DAHUZT010000124.1 GCA_027315005.1 Acidimicrobiaceae bacterium
CGCGAGCTCGAGAGCTACGTGAAGCTCTACAACACCGACCGAGCCCACAACGGCTATCGGAACAAAGGGAGGACTCCCGAAAAGGTCATCGGCAAGGCCAAGATGCACCGGAAACCATGAGGAGGCGTCGCCACCTCTCGGTGAGAGGACAATCTAGGGGCCGCCTCGACTCGGGTGTCTTGACGTGGCCCCTTCGTGATGGGAGCGTTATCAGAATGCTAAAGGCGTCCTGACGCACAGGGCGATGACGCTTGGGGGGTCGCATGCGCAGCGGCAGGCGGAGCAAATCGGCACGTTGGAGCCTCGTTGGGCGCTTCGCGCTGATGGCGAGCCTCGCACTGGCACTGGTCGCCATGACGGGCGGCACGCCTGCCTCGGCCAAGGCCAAGGCTAAGGCGAAGGCCGCGCCGATCCCGATGAACCTTGAGATCTACCAGGGCTCGTACTACACCTGGCTCGCCTACCTCGCCCAGGCCAAGGGGTTCTTCGCCCAGAACGGCATCGCCGCCACCATCATCCCGATCAACGGGGGTGGCCCGGTGGCATTCGCGGCACTGGCCAACGGCAGCGCCGACGTCGCCATGGGTGACCTGTCCCTCGCCGGGCCGCTGCTCGAGCGGGGCCAGCCGCTCACCGCGATCTCGGGCGCCGTCGCTGCGGCCTGGGAACTGGTCGCCCCAAGCAATTCGTCGGTGCCGACCGGCTACCCGGCCGGCATCAAGGCGCTGAAGGGCCAGCCAGTCGGCGTGGTGGCGCTTGGCTCGTCCTCCTATGAGTACCTCCAGCAGCTCGTGAAGTCGGCTGGCCTCGGGCCGAACGGCGTGGCGTACACGGCGCTCGGGGGACTGGTCGCGAGCTTCGTGAGCGCGCTCGGCGCCAACCGGGTCGCTGCAGCCATGGTGTCGCCCGACGCCGCGTACTACCTGGTGCACGACCTCGGGGATAAACTCGTCTTCAACCTGAACGACCGGGCCTCCTTGAAGAAGGTTGGGGGACTCCTCGCCACCACCGCAGGTAAGTCCGACGGGCTCATGTGGGCCCGTACGCCCTGGCTCACCGCCCACCCGAAGGCGACGAAGGACTTCCAGCTCGCGATGGAGGAGACTGACGTCTGGATGCACAACCCGAAGAGCCTGAACCAGGTGATCTCGTTGCTCGGCCAGGAGCACGACCTCGCGGCGTTCGAGCAGGGTCCAGGCTCCAAGAAGTTCTTCGCGTACGCGCTCCCCGACATCATCTCGTACGCGCCCAAGGGTTCCGCCAAGGCCTTCATGAACTTCTGGGTGAAGACCGGACTCCTGTCCAACTCCATCCCCCAGAAGCAGTGGTTCTCCTCGACCATGCCCTCGAGCGCCGCCCAGGTCGTGGCGGCGGTGAGGGCGGCTGGGAAGGGTTCGCTGGGCAAGAAGGCATGAGCGGGGGGACCGTCAACGGCGCCGGCCCCACGCCCGGAGGCGGGGCACCGGGCCGGGCCGTTGGGTCGGTCACAGGCGCGTCCGCTTGGACCTTCGATGTCGCCATCTCGGTCCAAAAGCTGTCCCACGCGTTCGCCGGCGCCGACGGGAGGGCCGCGCCGGTGCTCCGGAACATCGACCTCGAGGTGGCAAAGGGCGAGTTCATCGCCATCGTCGGACCGTCGGGGTGCGGCAAGACGACGCTCATGAACCTGGTGGCGGGGCTCGAGCCGGTCCAGAACGGGACGGTGACGGTCGACGGCCACACCCCCCGGGTCGGCGATCGGAACGTGGGGTACCTCTTCGCCCGCGACGCGCTCTTGCCCTGGCGAACCGTCCTCGGCAACGCCGAGCTCGCCATGGAGATCGGCGGGGTCGACAAGGCCGAGCGCAAGCAGCGGGCAATGTCGCTCATCGCCGATGTCGGCCTCGAGCACTCGACGCACGCCTACCCGGCGCAGCTCTCCCAGGGGATGCGCCAGCGGGTCGCCATAGCGCGGACGCTCGCCACGACGCCCGATCTCTTGATGCTTGACGAGCCGTTCTCGGCCCTCGACGCCCAGACCAAGCTCCTCCTCCAGGACACCTTCGCCCGGCTGTGGGCGCATCTCTCCTCGACGGTGATGCTCATCACCCACGATCTCTCAGAGGCGATCGGCCTCGCCGATCGCGTGGTGCTCATGAGTGCGAGGCCAGGAAAGATCAAGCGGGTCTTCACCGTCGAGTTGCCGCGACCCCGCTCGATCATCGACCTGCCGAGCGAGCCGGCCTACCACCGCATCTCCGAGGAGCTCTGGCACGAGCTGCGCGAGGAGGTGACCAGGTGAGCACCGGAGACGTGGTCCCGGTCTCGGAGGGCTTGTTGCTCGAGCGAGAGTCCGAGGACTCCTACGACGCGGCGCTCCCGAACTCGTTGCTGCTCTCGAACAACAAGGCGCGACGGGACCGGATCGTCTCGAGGGTCGGCCAGCTGGTCGTGCTCATCGTCATCTTCGGCTCATGGCAGCTACTCGCCCAGACCAAGGTAATCGACCCGTCCTTCGTGAGCGAGCCGAGCCAGTTCTTCCCGTCGTTCTGGCACGGCATCTTGAGCGGATCGCTCCTCGATCTGTTGGGCAGGACCCTGTTCGAGACCTTCGCCGGCTTTGCCCTCTCGTGCGTACTCGGGCTCCTCGGCGGCTACGCCATGGCCGAGTTCAAGGTCGTCGACAGCATCGCCAGACCCTTCATGACCGGCTTCAACTCGATCCCCCGGATCGCTCTCGCGCCCCTCTTCGTGCTGTGGTTCGGGCTCGGATCGCTCAGCCGGGTCGTGCTTATCGTGAGCCTCAGCTTCTTCATCGTGGCCTTCAACACCTATGCCGGCCTCCAGGGCGTGCACCGGGACCACCTGCTGCTCGCGCGGGCGCTCGGGGCGACCAGGGCCGAGCGCTTCTTCAAGTTCGTCCTGCCCTCGGCGGCTCCGGCGATCTTTGCCGGCCTCCAGCTGGCCCTCACCTACGCCTTCTTGGGTGCCGTGGTGGGGGAGATGCTCACGGGCAGCGCGGGGCTTGGGGGCTACATGGCACTCGAGATGGGGACCTTCAACACGACCGGGTTCTTCGGTGCGCTGGTCCTGCTCATCATCGTGGCGCTCGTGGTCTCGGTTGCCATGAGGGCCGTCGAGCACCGGATGTTGCGCTGGAGGGCGGCGGAGCTGCATGGGACCCAAGCCTGAGCCAACCGAAATCGCCGGGAACGGCGCTCGGAGGAAGGCCGCGCGCAGCGGTGGCGATGAGGAGTTCGCCAAGCTGGGGGCGACCCAGAGTCGGGCGGCGACCGAACAGGCGCTCGAAGAGGCGGCCCTCAGACTCCTCAAGCAGAACGGCGTCCTCGCCGGGCTCAATCTGCGGGAGGTCGCCGACCTGGCGAGTGTGAACCGGGGCCTCGTCTACCACTACTTCGGGTCCCGCCAGCGGCTCCTGCGGGTTGCCCTGGGCCGTCGGGCCAGCGCCTTCCAAGATGACATCGAAACGGTGTGGACGTTGCCGTTCCGCGGACGTGCCGAGATGTACCTCGCCGTCGCGCTCAAGCACGCGACCGCGATCGCGCTGAAGACGATCCTCCTGCTAGACGGCGACGAGCGCGTCCGGATGCTGCCCATGTGGCAGACGAGCCGGGCCACCTACGTCCGTGACATGGACGAGGGCACCTTGCCGACGGAAACCGACTTCGAGGCGTTGCACGCCGTGCTTGTGTCACTCGTCACCGGCTACGTCTTGCACCGCGACGCGTTCGCGCAGGAACTGGATGTCGACCCCGACGATCTGGACACGAGGGTCCGGGCCATGCTGCTGAAGGCGCTGGAGGGCCTGGCGGGTGCTCGGGGCGGGTCGGACAGCGCTTCGTAAGGAGCGCCGCTCGGATCCCCTGGCTTCGGCTCGGGTCTTTGCCGGCCGGCGAGCCTGATCGTCACGTCTCACTCACCACCTGGTGACGGGGCACTCTGGGCGACCGGCGACGTTCGTCCAGCGGAGGCGCTCTGCGAGCGTCCAGCAGACCGAGATGCCAGCGGGAGCAGACGCTCGGCCATGGGTGCCCGAGTCGACGTGTGGAAGGAGGTAGACCGGCGATTCGATCACGAGAGTGGGGAGAATCGAGGCCGGCCGGGGAGCGGGCCACTCCTCCCGATAGCGCGGAATCATTCCGGCGTTGTCGGGCCTCCCGGCCACTCGAGCGGGACTCGCCTAAGAACGCACACGCCGCGGACGAAGCTTCGGCGACCGGGAATCCATTGGAGTTTCGAGTCGCACTGCACTGTTCGAGGTGTCCCTTGGACCGCTCCTTCGAGCCCAGGTCTCGGTCGCACCTCGGCAGCTCGGCTGGGCGGAGCCGGTTTTTTTGGTCTCACCCCGTAATCACACCTCAGTTGGTGGGTCTGACCTCAGCGCCCTAGATGGGGTCTGGGACCGAGGAGGTCATGATGTTGATGCGAACAATCGGCACGAAAGCCCTGGTTGGCCTGGTGGTGGTGGCAATTGGGGGAGTGACGGCCGGCGTACTGAGCGCCGAGCACCCGTCGATCGCCAGGAGTTCGAGCGCCTATTCCGCGCTCGCACCGGCACACCATCAGAGTTCACCGAAGGTCGTGACCCCGCAGGTCCAGAAGGTCCGCGAGGGGTGTACGGCGGCCTGCAAGGCCACACTGAGCACGCCGACCAGCGGGGGTGGAACGACCGACTCCGGTGCGTCCCCGGGGGTTTCCGGCGGCGGCACCGGCGGGCTACCGGGACCCGGCTTCTCTTCCAGTGTGATTGCGTCACCGAACTCTGGGACCGCCGGGACCGTTGTCACGCTGACAGGAGCCGGGTTCGCGCCGTCGTTCCTGCAACGAGGCACGATCCTTGTCCGATTCTCCAACGGTTCGAATCCTTCTGCCGGCTCGGCCACCGTGGCACCCTCCGGAGCGCTCACAGGAGCGATCTCTGTCACCTCGGGGGACGCCCAAGGGTCGAACCCGATCGATGTCATAGAGAACTACGCCTGCGGAATCGTGATCTGCCACACCGGTGCTGTGGCGTCCTTCTCGGTCACTGCCCCGGTTCTGTACACCTACACGGGCCAAGTTGGGAGCTGGTACCAGATCCCGCTGCAGAAGGTGCCCAACGAGAGCGTCGAAGGGCTCCCAGACGCCACGAAGGTGGGGACGCTCGTCTTCACCACGAACGATCCCTACTACCAGGCGTTGAACGGCACCACGCTCAACGTGTGGCGGGCCTCGAACGAGTTCCCGGGTGAACTGATTGTCCACAACGGGAACCAGGGTCCGCAGCCGGTCTACGGGACCTGGGTGTACAGCCCCTTCTACGCCGTGACCTGGCAGGGGGCGTGGACCCAAATGCGGCTCACGACCAACGTCTCGGTCGAGAACTTCTCCGACGCTCAGCTTGAGGGGCAGGGGACCAACTTCGAGACCGACGACCCCTACTACTCCGCCCTCGACGGAAACACCATCAACGTCTGGATGGCGAGCGCGGAGTTCGGCAACGTGCTCGTGGCCCACAACGGGGACCAGGGTCCGCAGCCGGTCTACGGGACCTGGCTCCTGCCCTGACCGATTGCACCCCGGAGTTGAGGCGAGTGCCCGGAGCGGTGCCTGCTCTGGGCACTCGCCCGTGGTGCGCTCCCGGATCTGACGAAGAAGAATGGACCCAAACTCCTAATGAACGGGACAAACGAGGGCGATCGGAGGTCGCTTTCGGGCGACGAGCCGGACGAAGTCCTGGCCACAGCGGCCAAGGAGGGGGACGACAACGCGTTCGGCGCCCTCTACCGGCGTCATGCCCCCAGCCTGTTCGACTTCCTCGCCCGCACTGTGCGCGATCGGTCGACCGCCGAGGATCTGTTGCAGTCGACGTTTGTCCGTGCGCTCGAGCGCCGAAGTGACCTCCGCGAACCGGCAAAGGTCCGGTCCTGGCTCTTCTCGATCGCCCACCACCTCGCCATGAACCATCTGACGCGTACCCGGCCCACCGAAGCGATCCAGGAGCAATCCCTGCGTTCGAGGGAACCCGACCCCGGGGCTGCCGTGAGCGCAGGAGAGGCCGCAGACCTGGTGTGGGCGGCGGCGGCAGCCCTCGAGGCACGCCAGTACGCGGTCCTTGATCTCTCGTTGCGTCAGCAGCTTTCGACGGCAGAGGTCGCTGAAGCCCTCGAGGTCAACCCCCGTCTTGCCGCGGTGGTTCTCCACCGGGCCAAGGAGGCCTTGGCCGGGGCGGTTCGTGCCCTGTTGGTCGCTCGCAGTGCGGAGCGGTGCGAGCGTCTGGCGGCCCTGGTGCCGACGATCCCTCAAAGCTTTAGTCCCGCGTTGCGTGTCCGAGTGGATCACCATCTTCGTCGGTGCCTGCACTGCAAGAGTCTCGCAAGCAAGCTCAGCTCCCCAGAAGCCCTGCTGGCTGGTCTTCCCCCGGTCACCTTGCCGGCTCACCTGGTTTCGAGAGGATGGACCACGGTGCTCAGTCAATTCGGGCATGGCACTGTCACGCCTCCATTAGACGGAGGCAACGACGGGGCACTACACGAACACTTAGGAGAAGGTCGGCGCCGGACCGGACATCGTCCTGTCGTTCTCGGAGTAGCCGTGCTCGCAATCCTCGCGACGGGCCTGGCGATTGGCATCGGCGAGAGCGGCCCAGGCCACCATCCGCACCGACCGGCCGCGCCGATTTCGGCGCTGCGAACGACGACTTCCACGACACCTGCACCCACGACAACGACGCAGGCACCGCCCAGTAGCACCGTCCCCGTGCCGCCACCGCCTCCTCCCAGTAGAACGACCGAGCCACCCACGACGACGACCACGACCGAGCCACCCACGGCGACGACCACGACCGAGCCACCCACGACGACGACCGTGACCTTTCCGCCGATCACTACGACCACGATTCGCTGAAAGGTCAGCCGAGCCGGCCCCAACGCGATTTCGGCCGGGATTCGGTAGTACCCTCGAGTCCGCGTCAAGGTCGGGCAACGAGGAGACCGTCCTTGAGCCACACGGTGTTTGTTCACGGCAACCCCGAGACCGCCGCCATCTGGGGTCCCCTGATCGAGGTGCTCGATTTGGAGGATGTCATCGCCGTGTCCCCGCCAGGCTTTGGAGCCCAGTTGCCGGCTGGATTCGGATCGACGAGCGATGACTATTTGGCGTGGCTGGTGAATGAGCTCGAGAAGATGCCCCAACCGGTCGACCTCGTTGGTCACGATTGGGGTGGAGGACACGTGGTGCGGGTAGCCATCGAGCGGCCGGATCTCATCCGCTCATGGGTGACCGACATCGCAGGGTGCATGGCTCCGGATTATGTCTGGCATGACATGGCCCAGATTTGGCAGACGAGTGGGGCCGGGGAGGAAGCTGTTGCCGCAATGCTTGCTGGGACGATGTTCGATCGAGCCCAGATGTACGAGTCGCTGGGCATGACCCCGGAGGTCGCGCTTGAGGTGTCACGGGCCACGAACGAGGAGATGGGGAAGTCCATTCTCGCTCTCTACCGCTCTGCCGCTCAACCAGCCATGGCACAGCTGGGCGCCCGTCTGGGAGAGGCTTCGAGCCGGCCCGGACTCGTCTGAAGATCCCTATACCGGAGGTGAAGAGCGCGCTCGGTGGGCGGCGGACAAGGCCGGGGCCCGAGTGGCCGTGCTCCCCGGACTCGGGCATTGGTGGATGATGCAAGGTCCCGAGGTCGGCGGCGCTGCCTTGCGGGCCTTCTGGTCCTCGCTCGACGAATAGTTCGGTCTGGATCGGGGAGCGCGCGGCGCGGCCCACCGATGCGTTCTCTTTCGGGCCGCCATCAATGGTCAGTGACCCGAGCGCTGCCTGCGCCTTCGGTAGGGTTTTGGCCATGCCCGTTGATCCCCAGGTCAGGATGATCCTCGACCAGATGGAAGCACAAGGCGCGCCACCTATTAGCGAGCTCGGCCCAGCGGAGGCCAGAGCGACGATGGCGAACCTGGCCGCTCTTGGGAAGTACCCCGACGAACGAGCTCCAACCGAGGACCGGACGATCCCCGGTCCCGGTGGTGGGATCCCGATACGGATCTACCGACCCAACTCGGACACGCCGCTGCCGGTCGTCGTATTCATGCACGGTGGTGGTTGGGTGATTGGCAACATCGACACCCATGACTCGGTCTGCCAGCAGTTGGCGACCTCGGTGCCGGCTGTCGTCGTCAGTGTTGACTACCGCCTCGCTCCCGAGCATCCCTTCCCGGCGGCGGTCGAGGACTGTGTGGCCGCGACCAACTGGGCGCATGAGTACGCAAAGGAGCTCGGCGCCAACGGCGACCGCCTGGCCGTCGCGGGCGACAGTGCTGGCGGCAACTTGGCCGCCGTGGTCAGCATCAAGGCTCGGGATGCTGGTGGCCCGCCGATCAGCTTTCAGCTTCTCGTCTATCCGGCGACCGATTTGACGCGGGCGCTACCGAGTCATGCCGCGAACGGGCAGGGCTACCTACTGACCAAAGAGTCCATGGATTGGTTCATAAGACACTACGTACCAGGGTCGGAGCTCAAGAACCCGGATGCCTCTCCGCTGTTCGCGGACAGTTTGGCTGGCCTGCCGCCGGCCCTGGTGATTACCGCGGAGTTCGATCCTCTTCGAGACGAGGGCGAGGCGTATGCCAATCTCCTACGTGAGTCCGGTGTGGACGCGAAAGTCTCACGCTATGACGGCATGATCCATGCTTTCTTCGGTATGGATCTCTTGTTGCCGCAGGCGGCCGAGGCAATTCAGGAGGCAGCTACGTCCCTTCGTCAGGCCTTGTTTCGGGACTGAGTGGAGCGCCCAGTTCCCGATGGCGCCCGTCTGAAAAAAGGTTCTCCTCGGGGTTCCATGGGTCACTTCGCGAACGAATGAACCCGCTCGGTCGGTAGCTCGACGGTGACGCCGCCACAGCACAGATAGATCATGGCGATGAGCGCGGCGGCGGAATGATGCCCGTAGCCGCGATGGTTGATCAGCCGCACCTTGGAGTTGAGGCCCTCCAGCTTGGAGTTCGAGAGTCCCAGTTCGATGGCGGCCAGGATCCTCTCGCGGTTGGCCTTCGCGGTCTTGGCC
>DAHUZT010000125.1 GCA_027315005.1 Acidimicrobiaceae bacterium
CTGCCACACCTCCTCCTCGCCGACGAGGTGACTGGCGTGATCCAGGGTGCGGGGGTCCGAGGTGCCCGACAGGAAGAGCTTGGCCCGGTGATTGTTGACGACGGTGGTGGCCCGGTTCCCGTAACGCGCAGATATCTGTGCCAGGTCGTGCCAGATGGTCACGAGCTGTATGCCGTGGCCTGCAGCGGTCGAGGCCAGGCCATCGAGGTCGGCCAGCGGAGCGATGTTGGCCGCTTCGTCGAGCACGACCAGCAACGGGGGATCGAGGGGACGGTGGGTGCGGGACACCTCTTCGTAGGCGTGCTCGAGCACCGACCGGACCACGGCGGAGAACAGTGGGGCCAGCCGGCGTTGATCGTGGGCAGGGGCGCACAGGTAGAGGGTATTGCACGTCTCGATCAGCCGGGCCGGATCGATCCACTCGCGGTCGCGCCCATCGAGGATATGAGAAGCCATCCCTGCCGCGAAAGGCTCGAGCACCATCTCCAACGTGGTCGTGATCGAGCTCCGCTGGCGTTCCTCCTTCCCGAATGCCGAGCAGGCGGCATGGATCGCCTGGTCGACACCGGCCAGTTCCAGGATCCCCATGACCTCGCGCCTTTCTCTCGTGTCGACCCAGCGCACGACGTCATCCATCGACCGACCCCCGGCGGCTGCGGCGAAGAGGAGCGGGGCCAGCATCTTCGCCGCAGTGGCATACCAGAAGTCCCCGTCGCTCATCGAGCCGATCGAGGCCTTGACGACCTCCACCAGCGCCGAGGCCGTCCGGCGTGCACCCGGCCAGGTGCAGGCAGCCGGCAACGGGGACCAGCCCACCGAGGCGAAGCCGGTAGTCCCGCTGGGATCGAAGCAGGCCACCGAGCCGACGGCGCGGCGGTGCCCGAGGGTGTGCTCGATGAGGTCGGTCTTGATGCTGGTGGCGAGTACCGGACCCTGCCACTCGAGGATGGCGGGAACTGCGAAGCCAGACGTCTTGAGCGACTGGGTGGGGCCGAAGACGATCACCGACTGCGCGGGCTCGGCCGATATCAGCCGGCGGCCCCTCCGACCGAGCACCAGCCGGCCGTTGAGGTCAGAGGGGCGCCGTCCGCGAGGGCGCACCGTCAGTCGGCGGAGGTCCGCGACCGTCGCCCACCTCGCGGTCTCGCGCCCGGTGCGCGGCGGCCGGATCGCCTGGGGCGCTCGCCCGCACCCCCGCCACCTGGCCTGCCGGATCCACGTCCACCAGCGGTCGGGATGGGGCGGTACCCGGCGTCGGGGAGGGAGGGGAGCCGAACGCCGGGTACCAGATCGTCGATCGAGTCGCTCCGGCCGCATCGCCTCGGGCGGAACGCGATCGAACACAGCGGAGCCGATGGCGACGGCCAGCCCCGCAGCTCCGGCAGTGAAGGCCAGGGCACTCACGAGCGTTCGCCGTCCATGGCCTGGTCGGTGTCGGCCAACCAGTGCTCGGAGCTGGCGAGGCGGTGCTCGACGAGGAACGACCGACGACCTACTTTCCAGAGCGCAGTCCCCCGGCGCAGCTGACTGACCAACTCGGCTTCGGTCTCGGTGAGCCCGAGCAACTCGCTCGTGCGCGACACCTCACTCGGGGACTGAGCGTAGACGACCCTGGTCTCCGAGTCGGCGAGCAACCCTTCGGCCAAGTTCACCTGCTCGGATCCGGACGGTCCCACCGATCGCAGATCCGACAGCCGGTGCAGGACCGCCATGTTGGCCACGCCGAGCGCTCGGGAGAGCTTCCACGACGTCTGGAGCCAGCGGGCCACACCGAGATTGCTCAGGATGGCCCAGGCCTCGTCTACCACCACGATGATCCGGTGTCGGTCCTCGGAGCGCACCGCGCTCTGGAGCCACGCAGCCGCGCAGACCATGAGCACCCCGAGCGCCGGCGAATGGTACACGGCGGAGAGATCGAGGACGACGAGGGGTGCGTCGAGGCGCAGACCCGGGGTCGTCGGGCCGTCGAACATGCCACACAGATCGCCATGAACCAGGCGGCGCAGCTCGAGGGCCACGTCGCGCCCGTCCTCCAGCAGTTCCTCCCGAGTGGTTCGGAGTGCGTGGGCGGCGTCCGTGCCGGGGTCGAGCAAGGTCTCGACCACCTGGGGAAGGGTGGGAGAGGCACCCGAAGCGGCACTGCGGTGCGCGGCCTCCCCGACGGCACAGTCGATCGCCGCCCGCTCCCGTGGCGTGAGATCGCGCCCCAGGCAGGCCATGGCGAGAGAGGCGGTCAGCACCACCCTACGTCGCTCGGCTCCGTCCCCCACCGGTTGCCCCGCCACGCCGACGACACCGGATTCGGTCCCTCCACCAGAACCGGGGCCGGTGTCGAGCGGATTGAGCCGAACGCTGCCTCCGGGACGGAGGGAGACCGGAGCGACCCCCCAGGCCTCGGCGAGGGGCCCGTACTCCCCCTTCGGATCGATCACCCATGCCCGCCGTCCGAACACGGCCTGCCGCCAGAGATATGTCTTGACGAACGAGCTCTTCCCCCGTCCGATCTGCCCGAGCACGACCATGTTCGGGTTGGTGACCACTCCCTGCTGGTAGAGGGCGAACGGGTCGTAGACGAAGGAACCTCCCAGCACGTCACGACCGATGAGGACGCCGGCTTGACCGAGTCCGGCCTCGCTCACCAGCGGATAGGCGGCACAAAGATGCCGGGAGGTGGCGACATGCGCGGCAACCCGCGGCTGGCGGACGCTCACGCGAGCCCCCGACCCAGGGGCAGCGAGCAAACGAAGGCGACGTCCTGCTCACCGTACAGACGCCGCAGCTCGATCCGAGCCTGCCCGGCCGCTTGCTCGATCGCCGTGCAGGCCGACAAGAGCTCCGGTTCGGACTCAGCGGTGACCGTGACATAGCCGGTGAACCGGTACTGCGCGTGCCCATCGGCCAGCTCCACGTCGCGGTCATCCACGCTCTCGCGTTCGCGCCGCTGCCGTGCGGTGGTGAGGAACCCCCCACGATTCCGCAGCTCGCGATCCGCGAGGTCGGCCGTGCGGGCCTGGGCCACCTGTCGGGCGGCCTTGATCGGGCTGACCGGCTCCATGATCAGGGACATGGAGCGCCGCAATGGTGCGAAGAGGAGTGGCCCGAGGAAGTCCGGCGTGACATCGACCCGCGGCCATTCGGCAATCCAATAGGTGACGTGCCAGGTTCCGTCGGTGCGCACAGTCTCCCATCGCGGCTCGAGGGCCATCGGCCAGGGCCAGGGCGAGCCGGCCTCGGCCCCATCGACTCCGTACCCTCCGGAGTGGCGGCCGCCTGCGCAACCGTCGAATCGGGAGTGCGCCCCGATCCCAGCGACCGGGCTGGTGGCCTCCGCGATCACACCGGCCAGTGCGCCGGCGCCGAGCACGCCGTCCACCGTCACGTCCGCTGCCTCGAGCGCCCTTCGCAACGAGTCGATCTCTCGGGTGAGCAGTGCACCGATGCCGGTGAGGCCGCCTCCCGATGCCCGGATGGCCCTGCTCGATCGGGTCGTATGCACGGTGACGGCCATGAGGACCCGGTGCCGCCTGGTCACCGGAGCCGCCTCGTCGATCAGGGCCCCGTAAGAGCGGCCGGCCGGGGATGAACTCTCGGCCGCAGCGTATCGATCGAGGTGGGTCCGGACCCCGTTGCCGTCATCAGGGAGAGACGACTCGATCCACTGCATCCGGTGCACCTCGGACCCTTCGCGGGCCATCGTTGCCAGCACCCGTGCCCAACCCGCGACCCTCGAGTCCTGATCACCAGGGCCGAGGAGGGCGAAGTTGTGGCCTCGGACAGCGACGACCGCAGTGGCAGAACGGGCCGGACCGTCGATGAGCACTCCGGCGAGCATCGGCGGATCGGTCCGCCCGATGGGTACGCTCTCGAGCGCGATCCCGCTGAACACAGAGTGCGAACCTCCGGAGTGCCCAGCCGGTGGCCTGACCCGGGCAACTGCTCCGGCGTCCGTTCGCTCTACCGCCACCCGGTGACCCCAGCCAGGAGCGGCCGCCAGTTGTCTGCGGGATCGGGTGGCACCCGACCACGTCCAACGGGTGACGAGGGGAAGCCACTCTTCCCCGGTCCGACCACGGATCGGCCAGAAGGCTCCGGCCACCCCGGCAGTCACCGCCACCATGGCCAGGGCCGCACCCCCGATGGAGGGGCGAGACCGCAGGGCGGCCACCGCTACGACGAGGCCCCCGGCGACCACACCGATCTGCCCACCACGCCAGCCGGCGATCACTCCGCGCCGCTCGAGAGGGGAGAACCGGTAGCGCACCCGTTGCCCAACCTCCCGTTCAGCCACGGTCGTCCCAAGTGGGCGGATCGGAACGGTCACCGTCCCGATCCGGGGCCCGCCGGACCTGCCGGGTCCCGGCGATCAGTCGCGGGCCGAGCTCATCGTGCCCGAGGAAGTGCTCCACGTCGGTGCCGGTGGCCCGTGGCAGCGGGATCAAGCCGGAGGAACCCTCGGTCAACCGGTCCGAACCGCTCCACTCGTCGGGGGAGGTGACCGCACTGGCCTCGCGGTTGGTCTCCCACCGTGGGATGTCGTGACCGAGAGGGATCATCGAACCGACACCGGTGGCGCTGGCCACGGTGACCTCGGGCTCGAGGCCTCCCGGGGGGTCACCGGGTCCACCATCGCCAGAACCGGACGGATCGGGTCCCGGAGACCCGGGGCTTCGAGCCGCCCCAGCGACGCCGAGCCCCCCGTTTCCGAGGGGGCGGCTGGTCGATCCGGGTCCGAACGAGGCGGCTGCCGAGCCGCCGAGGAGCTTCCCGCCGGCGCCGTCGAGTGCCGTCCGGGCCGCCACGTTCATGGCGTCGAGCGCAAGGATGCGCGCCGGCAAAACCGCTGCCTGGCGGGCACGCTGCCCGACCCCCTCCAGATGCCCGATGGCTCCCGCTTCGAGGAATGGCAAGAGCCGCAGCACGGCCCAGGGGGAGAACCCTGCCAAGAGGAGCAGTGCTCCGCCTCCGAGGACCGCAGTGAAACCTCCAGCACCGACAGTGCCCGGTGGTGTCCCCGAGGGCTTCGATCCCGTACCGCCGGCGAGAGCCCCGGCCGCCAGGCCAAGGACGGCGACGATCACGAACTTCGAGAGCACCAGGGCGACGAGGGTGTCGACCAGACGGCGACACCAGTGGGAGATGGCGGGCCAGGCCAGGCTGGCCAGTGCCAGTGGCAAGAACAGAACGGCCACATAGACGGCCGCCGCCCGGATCAGCAGTTCGATCCAAACGAGGAGGGAACCGAGGACGACGATCATGCCGCCCAGAAAGACCAGCAATCCGGGGATGCCGCCTGACGTTGCCGCCTCGGCGGCCGACAGCGGCTGGGTCACGGCCGAGAGGAAGTGCCCTCCGTCGAGTCCGGCTCCCGAAGCCACAGCATTCGACAGGTCGTCGACCAGGGTCAGGCCCAGCTCGACGAGTTTGACCGCCACCGCGGTGAGCAGGATGGCGAGCGGGACATTGACCAGGACCGATCGCATGAGCATCGAGGCGTTCTGGCGGTAGACGGATTGGACGATCCCCATCAGCAGCATCGGGACGATCACCACCCCGGCCAGGGTTGCCATCTCGGCATAGTGCGCTGAGAACCACGAGGCGCCCAGGTCGACGCTCGAGGACGCACCGACGGCACCACCGATCTGGTCGAGCAGCCACGTAGCGCCCTGAGCGACCCATGAGCCGAGGGCGTCGAACACCGTGCTCACCCCGAAACCGGCGGCCTGGGAAACGACAGATCCGGTAGCTCCGGACACTCCTGCGGCGACCTGGCACGCCGGGCCGAGACCACCGGCGGCCAGCGCGGCCGCGGCCGACGGGCAACTGGCTGAAGGGATCGATGGGAGTCCGCCGAGGACCGGCACGTCAGTGGACGTTCTGCCCGAGACCGAAGAAGAAATTCACGATGCCCGGGCCCGCACCGATCAGCAGAGCAGCCAGCCCGGAGATGAGGACGGCCCGCCGCCCCACGAAGGTCTGCTGATAGTTCTGACCGTGCGACCCGAGTGCCCAGGCCGCCGCCCCGATGACCAGACCGACCAGGGCCAGGGCCAACGCCCACCCCTGGAGCCCGTTCATCAGCCTCTGGAGGACGGAGCCGCCGGGGAGCTGTGAGACCTGCGGGGTCATCATCACCCCCACCAGGCGGACCGGCATCGTCAACAGGTGAGGGGGCCACGATCGGCCGCAGGTCGGAAACGGAAGGGGCCGGACCAGCAGCACGAGGTTCATGGCCCCAGCGTAGAGAACCTGCCATACCTTTACAATACTTTTCATGTTTTTTCATCATTTTCTCTCCGGGCGGCTGCCTTCCCTGCGACCGCCCCCGGCCTGTCATGCTGTGGGCCGTGCACGCGTATGTGATCGGGTACCTCGTGCTGGCGGCCCTCGCGGTGATTGCGGTGGTGATCGCCGCCCGGCTGGGACGGCGGAGTGGTCGCCGGGCACTGCAGCAGCGGTTGACCTCACTGTCCAGCCGCCTCGGGGTCGAAGCACCCGACGAGAAGGGCGTCGAACCCGTCCTCATCCACCTGGAGACGGTCACCGGCGAGGCGGCCGAGGCGGTGACCGAAGCCAGCTCGGACGCGATCCGCCTCCGGCGAGCCCTCGACGCGCTCCCAGAGGGAGTGGTGGTGTGCAACGAGAACGGAGACGTCGCCTTCCAGAACGCGCGAGCTGTCACCTTGATGAACAACCGGCATGGGGACGCCCTGGCCGCGCAGGCGGTGACCGAGCTGCTCGAGAGCGCCTGGCAAGAGGGCTCGGCCGAGCGCACCCTCGATCTCTACGGCCCTCCCCGCCAGACGCTCACGTTCCGTACCCGCCTGATCGACGACGGACGCCGGCCGCTCGGAGTCATCGCCCTCATCGAGGACGTCTCGGACCGGCGCCGCCTGGAGGACATCCGTCGTGACTTCGTGGCCAACGTGAGCCACGAGCTCAAGACCCCGATCGGTGCACTCGGTCTCCTGGCCGAGACACTGACGGTCGAGTCCGATCCCGAAGTCGCGCAGCGACTGGCGTCCCGGATCCACACCGAGGCGTTCCGGGTGAGCCGGGTCATCGACGACCTGCTCGACCTGAGCCGCCTCGAGTCGGAGGAGGCTCCCCCTCGTGAGCCCATCTACGTCAACCTGGTCATGGCCGAGGCCGTAGAACGGGTCCGATCAGCGGCAGAGCAACGCCGTATCAGCATCGTGCTCGACGAGCCGACCCCCCCGATCCATGTGGTCGGCGACCGGCGCCAGCTGGTCTCAGCCATGCACAGCCTGCTCGAGAACGCGGTCACCTTCTCCTACGACGGCAGCTCGGTCAGGGTCGCCGCAACCGCGGCCGGCGGAGAGGTCGCTCTGTCGGTGACCGACACCGGTGTGGGAATTCCCGCCCGCGACCTCGACCGCATCTTCGAGCGCTTCTACCGCGTCGACCACGGCCGCAGCCGCGAGTCCGGCGGTACCGGGCTCGGCTTGTCGATCGTCCGCCACGTGGCGGCCAACCATCAAGGCAGGGTAGAGGTCGATTCCAGGGAAGGCGAGGGTTCCACGTTCACGCTCATCCTCCCGAGCCCTCCCGAGTACTCCGCGTGAACGGCCAACCCGAAGGCGACGAGACCTCCCAGAGCCGGGTGCTCCTCGTCGAGGATGACGAGTCCTTCGTCGACGCCCTGGTCATCGGGCTCGGTCGCGAGGGTTTCGAAGTCATCGTCGCCCGAGACGGCAACGAGGCGCTGAAGCTGTTTGCCTCCAGCGATCCCGACCTGGTGCTGCTGGACCTGATGCTCCCACGCCTCTCGGGGATCGACGTCTGTCGTTCGATCCGGACCAAGTCGAGGGTGCCCATCATCATGGTGACGGCCAAGGGAACCGAGATCGACACCGTGGTGGGTCTCGAGGTCGGCGCCGATGACTACGTCACCAAGCCGTACCGGCTCCGCGAACTGGTGGCCCGGATGCGAGCGGTCCTGCGCCGGACCCCCCCCGAGGATGAGCGCTCACCATCGGCGAACGACTCTGTTACCTCCGAGGCCACCGGAGTGCTCGAGGTGGGCGGTATCCACGTCGACCCCGATCGGCACCTGGTCTTCGTGAGGGGTGAGAGCGTGCACCTCCGGCGCAAGGAGTTCGAGCTGCTGGGGCTGCTCATGGAGAACGCCGGGCGTCTCCTCACCCGGGAGGTCCTCATCGACCGGGTCTGGGGATCGGACTACTTCGGGGACACCAAGACGCTCGACGTACACATCAGGAGGCTGCGCAACCACATCGAGGAGGACCCCTCATCTCCCGAGCTGATCACCACGATCCGCGGGGTCGGTTACCGCTTCAACGCTCCTCGCGTCTGACCGCGCCCTGTGGTACCGGGATGACGGTCTCGCCCCGAAGGTAGGGAGCCAGCGCCTCGGGCAATTCCACCGACCCGTCGGCTCTGCGGCCGGTCTCCACCAGCGCCGCCCAGATGCGGGCCCAGGCCAGCGCCGAGCCGTTCAAGGTGTGGACGAACACCGGACCGCTGCCAGAGGCAGGCCGGTACCGGATGTTGGCCCGACGGGCCTGGTAATCACTGCACCAACTGACCGAGGACACCTCCAGCCATTGATCGGCGCCGGGTGCGTAGACCTCGAGATCGAACGTACGCGCAGCGGCGTTCCCCATGTCTCCGGCACAGAGATCGAGGACCCGGTACTGCAACCCGAGCTCGCGCAGGAGGGATTCTGCCCGGTCCACCAGCTCGTGGAGCACCTCTGGTGCCTGGTCGGGCGTGACATAGGCGAACAGCTCGACCTTGTCGAACTCGTGGACCCGGAGAAGCCCCCGCGTGTCGCGACCCGCGGCGCCGGATTCGCGCCGGAAACAGGCGGTGGCCGCCATGAGCCGAACCGGCAGTTCGGACTCGTCCAGGATGTCGCCCCGCCACATCGAGGTGAGGGGTACCTCCGCCGTTGGGATGGCCCACAGGTCGTCCCGTTCCAGATGGTAGGCCTCCTCCTCGAATTTCGGCAGATGGCCGGTCGAGACCATGGTGTCTGTGAGCACCAGCGACGGTGGTCGGATCTCTTCGAAGGCAGTGGCATGACGGTCGAGGGCGAAGGTGGTGAGCGCCCTGAGCAGCCGGGCGCCGAAGCCCCGGTAGAGCGGGAACATCGAACCCGACAATTTGGCTCCCCGCTCCATGTCGAGGAGACCGAGCGCGATCCCTATCTCCCAGTGGGGAACGCGCTGGGAAGCCGAGTAGGAGGGAGGACTGTCGGGCCAGGTCCGGGTGATCACGTTGTCCTCCGGACCCCGCCCGTCCGGTGCATCACCGGCCGGCAGGTTTGGAAGGTACAGAAGGGTTCGTCGGACCACGTCTCTGGCCTCGTCGGCGAGGAGGTGGGCGGTACGCTCTTCATCCCCGAGGGCACGGCTCCGCTCACTCAGCGCCTGCGCCTCTTCGGTCTGCCCCGCCCTACGGGCCTCGCCAACCTGCCTGGAGAGTGCTTTCACCGACGAGCGCAGCTCGTCCCGGGTGCCGGTGGCGGCACGGGCGCGTCTGTCGAGCTCGACCAGTCTGTCCACCTCGGAGGGGTCGATCCCGCGACGGGCGAGCGCCCTCTTCACCGCATCGCTGTCCTTTCGCACCTGTCGAATGTCGATCATCGCGGACACAACGGTAGCGTGACCTTCCGTGGAGGAGACCGACGCAACAGAGTCGCAGTCCGCGGTCTCCTGCAACGAACTGGTCGTGGCCTACGGAGCGACCACGGCAGTCGACCGGCTTTCGTTCGCCGCCGATCGGGGCCAGATCGTTGCCCTGCTCGGACCCAACGGAGCAGGAAAGACGAGCACGATCGAGGCGATCGAGGGATACCGCCAGATCCGGAGCGGTACCGTGCGGGTGCTCGGCCTCGATCCCGAGGGTCAGCACGCCGATCTCGTTCCCCGGATCGGGGTCATGCTCCAACAGGACGGCGTCTACCCCCTGCTCGGGCCGGCCCAGGTGCTGCGCCTCTTCGCCTCCTACTACCCGGGCGCCGAGGACCCTGACGCCCTCCTCGACCTGGTCGGACTCACCGCGGTGCGAGCCACCCCGTGGCGGCGGCTCTCGGGCGGGGAACGCCGGCGGCTGTCCCTCGCCCTCGCCCTCGTCGGCCGGCCGGAGGTGGCCTTCCTCGACGAGCCCACCTCCGGGGTCGACCCGGAAGGACGTGTGCTGATCCGCGCGATCGTCGACGACCTTCGACAGCGCGGCCTGTGCGTGGTGCTGTCGACCCACGAGCTCGCGGAGGCCGAGCGCCTGGCCGACCAGGTCGTCATTGTCGACGGCGGCCGCAAGCTGGCCGAAGGCAGTCCGGCCGAGCTGCGTGCACGCACGGCGGAAGGTTCCATCCGCTTCTCGACCGATGCCGACCTCGACCTCGACGCCCTGGCGGTGGCCCTCGGAAACGGCACCATCGTCGAACGGGACGGAACAGGGTCGTACCGGCTCCGCCCTCCCCAGGGTACGGCCACCTCCGCGGTGGTGGCCGTGCTCGCCCGGTGGCTGGCCGACCGGGACCTGTCCCTCTCCGAACTCCGCACCGGGCATTCCCTGGAGGAGGCCTACCTGTCGATCACCGCCGGCCACCGGCAACCGGTCGATCAACTGCCGCAGACAACCGAACCCGGTGAAGCCTCGGGTGCAGTCACCACCCGAAATGGGCGATCGGGGGGGCGGCGCCGTCGGCGACGTGCCGTCGAGCGGGATGGACGATGATGGGAGAGGGACCGTGAAGCCGCTGCTCGCCCAGCTGCGCGTCGAGCTCACCCTTCTGGCCATCAACGGCGAGACGGTGTTGCTCACCGTGGGCATACCGGTGATCTTCCTCCTCTTCTTCTCCTCGGTTCACGTCTTGCCGACCGGTACCCGGCATCCGGTCGACTTCCTCGTTCCGGGCATCATGGCCCTGGCAGTCATGGCCACTGCCATGACTGCGCTGTCGATCGGGACCGGCTTCGAGCGCGGCTACGGCGTGCTCAAGCGCCTCGGGTCCACCCCCCTCGGCCGTCCTCGACTGCTGGCGGCCAAGATCGTCTCGGTCGTCGTGGTGGAGCTGGTCCAGGCCGGAATCCTGGTGGGGGTCGGCTACGGACTCGGGTGGCGACCCGGAGCGTTGGCCGGGACCGGGGTGAGGGTCGCTGCGGCGGTGGCGGTGATGGTGCTCGGAACCGTGGCCTTCGGGGGCATCGGCTTGACGCTGGCAGGTACCCTCGAGCCACTGGTGAACCTGGCCGTTGCCAACGGTCTCTTCGTGGTCCTCCTCCTGCTCGGCGGGATGCTCGTCCCGTTGAGCAAGCTCCCGTCCTGGTTGGCGGAACTGTCCAAGGTCCTGCCGGCGGCGGCCTTGGCCGGCTCCCTCCACGGTTCGTTGGGGAACGGAGCCTCGGTGACCGCCCAGGACTGGACGGTGCTCGTCGTCTGGGCCGTCGCAGGGCCACTGGCCGCGGCGGCGACGTTCCGTTGGGAGTGAGAAGCCGGACGGTGCCGGTTCGGAGGTACGGCCAGCCGATCGATGTTGCCTGGCGTGTCGGTGTTTCCGCGCGTGCTTCCCGTCGCGGTGATCCCCGTCAGCTGGCCGGTGCCGGGCCCGAGAGGCGGTCGAGCCAGACCGCGAGAGTGGACGCATCGAGTGGCCCGAGGACGTGGCCCACCACGACTCCCGACCGGTTGATGAAGAACGTCTGGGGCTGGCCGGAGAGTCCATAGAGGCCCGAGGTCACTGCCAGGGTACGGTCGGTGGCCACCGGGTAGCCGACCCCGGCTTGGGACACGAACCGGCGCGCCTGCGCGGTTGGATCGTGGACGTCGACGCCGACGAACTGCACCGATGATCCCTTGGCACGCTCGGCTGCCGCCGTGTGCGCCAGCAGCGGCGTCTCCAGGCGGCAGGGTTCGCACCACGACGCGAAGAAGTTGAGCACCACCGCCCGATGGCGGTCCCGGCCCAGGGCGTCGAGATTGACCGGCGACCCACCCGAAAGCGCGGGCAGGGTGAAGTCCGGGGCCGGGCTCCCCACCGGCACCACGCCACCGGTGCTCGGGACGGGTCGGAGCGAGGAGCCCGACGTCGGGCCGACCGGCGAGCTGCGGGCCAGACCGAGGAAGAGGAGCACCGACAGCACGACGGCGATGGCGGTGCCGATCGACAGGGCCCGCAGGGGGTGGGGGGTTCGAGGAGTCTCCCCCGGGGGCCCCCCCTCGGTCACGAGCGGACCAGGACGTCGACCGCCATGGCCACGAAGAGCAAGGTGAGGTAGGTGATGGAATAGCTGAACAGCTGCATGGCCGCCTTGGGGGTGGCCCTGCGCCACAAGCGGACGGCCATGGCCACGAAGATCGCTCCGAGAACAGAGGCCGAGATCACGTAGAGCGTGCCGAGAGAGGCGACCCCGGCCAGCACGAGACTCACCCCGACGAGTACCACGCTGTACAGCAGGATCTCACTCGCGGTACGCCGGAACGTTGCCACCGCCGGGAGCATGGGGACCTTCGCCGCCTGGTAGTCGTCCTTGTAGCGGAAGGCCAGTGACCAGAAGTGGGGCGGGGTCCACACGAAGATGATGGCGAAGAGCACCGCCGGGGTCCAGGTCAGCCCTCCGGTCACCGCCGACCAACCCACCAGCACCGGGACGGCGCCGGCAGCCCCGCCGATCACGATGTTCTGGGTGCTCGACCGCTTGAGCCAGAGCGTGTAGACGAAGACGTAGAACAAGGTGGCCGAGACGGCCAGTGAGGCAGACAGGAGGTTCACCACCAGCCACAGCTCGACGAAGGCGGCCACTTCGAGGGCCAGCGCGAATACCAGGGCGGCACGGGGCGTCACCGCTCCGGTGACGAGCGGCCTGTTCGAGGTGCGGTGCATGACCTTGTCGATATCGCGGTCGACGACCATGTTCATGGCGTTGGCACCGCCGGCTGCCAGGGCCCCGCCGACGAGAGTCGCTGCCATCAGCCCCAGGGAAGGAAGCCCCCGCCGGGCCACGATCATGGTCGGAAGGGTGGTGACGAGCAGCAGTTCGATGATGCGCGGCTTGGTGAGGGCCACGTAGGCGCCGAGCTTCGAACGGATCGGCCGGTGAAGGGTCGGAGCCTCGGCGGCGAGCGACATCGGGCCCAGCGTAGTGGTGACTCCCCCAAAGTGACATTCGACGCCGGCATGTCCTCAACATCATCGTTGGTAGCATCTCCGGACGGTGTCGTCCCTACGTATCGGTCCCCGATCGTTCCGTATCCTCTGCAGGATCACCCTGGCCACCCTCGTCCTGAACGTGGTGACCGGGGCGGCGGTACGGCTTTCGGACTCGGGGCTCGGGTGTCCGGACTGGCCGACCTGCTCGAAGACACATCTCACCCCGCCGTTGCGGTTCCATGCACTGATCGAATTCGGCAACCGTATGGTCGTGGTGGTCCTGGTGGTCGCCTGCGCGACCACGGTGATCGCCGCCTTCCTCCGTCGGCCGGTGCGACGCGATCTGCGCTGGCTGTCCCTCGGGCTCGTCCTCGGTGTGCTGGCCGAGGCCGTCATCGGCGCGCTCGTCGTCTACTCGAAGCTCAATGCCTATGTCGTGGCCACCCACTTTCTGGTGGGAATGGCGCTGGTGGCCGCGGGCGTCGAGCTCGTCCTCCGAGCCGATCACATGGGTGGGCGCGGTACCCCCATCGTCAACCGGGTCGCGATTCGACTGGCACGTGTCCTTGTCACCCTCACCATCGTGATCCTGGCCGCCGGGTCGGCCACGACCGGTGCCGGTCCACACGCCGGGGGCAAGGGGGCCAAGCGGATTCCCATCGCTCTGGAGGAGATGACCCGCATCCACGCCGAAATCGTCCTGACCACAGGTGCGGTGCTCCTGGTTCTCCTCTGGGTGCTCTGGAGGTCCAACGCTCCGTCCAGGGTCCAGGATGCCGGTCGGACCCTGCTGGTCGTGATGGTCGTCCAGGGGATCATCGGCTACACCCAGTTCTTCACTCATCTGCCCGCGGTCCTGGTGGGATTCCACGTGCTGGGGGCCACCGTGGTGTGGTCCACCGTGCTCTGGTTCCAGCACGGGCTGTCCGACCACGAGCCGGAGATCGAACGGGGCGAGCGACCTCCCGATCCGGCCGGTCGGTCGGAGCAGCCGGCGCGCACACCGGCGGAGGCCGTCCAAGGGGCCTCGGAGGGCTGGCGCATCCGGGACCCGGTGCGATGACCGGCACCGGCGGTCCGGCGGTGGCGTCCACGAGGGCTCGGCAGATCGAGGCGGAGCCCGCGGTGGATGAGCGCACGGACATCGGCGAATCGACCAGAACCGACAAGCCATGGCTGGTCATCGTCTGGAACGACCCGGTCAATCTGATGTCGTTCGTCACCTATGTGCTCCAGAAGCTGTTCGGCTACTCCAAGGAGAAGGCGACCAAGCTCATGCTCGACGTCCACAACAAAGGTCGGGCAGTCGTCTCCTCGGGCACCCGCGACCGTGCAGAGCTCGACGTGTACCGGCTGCACGAGCACGGGTTGTGGGCCACCATGGAACAGTCGACGTGAGTGCACCGTTCCGGCGCCAACGCGACGGGCGATACGCCGTGAAGCTGGACCCGGGGGTCAGGGCGCTCCTCGCAACCATGGCCGACCAGCTTTCGGCGACCGTCATCCCCGGGGAAGCGATGGCACGCCGCCTGTTCCCACCGGCCTACCCTGCCGGAGGGGACGCCGCTGCGGAGAGGGCGTACCGGAAGCTGGTCGATGACGCGCTGGTCAACCACCATCGCCGGGCCTTCACCATCCTGGCCGAGACCGCCCAATTCGACGTGCTGACCGAACCCGAACTACATGCCTGGCTGTCAGCCATCGGCTCGCTCCGTCTGCTGCTGGGGACCAGGCTGGATGTCTCCGAGGACACGACACCACCTGACCCCGAGGACCCGGCCGCACCCGAGTACTCCATCTACGAGGTGCTGTCCCAGCTGCAGTATCTCCTGGTCGAAATCGTTGCGTCCGAGCTTCCGGAGGAGGGCCAACCCGAGGGAATCCTCTGATCCCTCTGCTAGTCTCGACAAGCCCTGATCGGGTTTTGAGCCCCCATCGTCTAGCGGCCCAGGACGCCGCCCTTTCAAGGCGGTAACACGGGTTCGAATCCCGTTGGGGGTGCCCTTGCGCTCTGCGCAGGGTCGTCGGTCGAGGACCTGTGGTGCAGTTTGGAGTGCACGCCGGCCTGTCAAGCCGGAGGTCGCGGGTTCAAATCCCGTCAGGTCCGCCACCTCGGTTCGCCGAGGCGAGGTCGGGTAGCTCAGTTGGTAGAGCGCGCGCCTGAAAAGCGTGAGGTCCGCGGATCGATACCGCGCCCGACCACCAGAGCGGTCCTCACCGGAGCGTCACGGCAGGGGAGGGGGATCTCGAGCCGGACCGACCTGTGCCGATGACCTCGGAGCACGCTGAAGGATTTCTCGACCCCGGTCAGGATGTCCCCGTACACGGAGATCAGGTCGGTGTGCCCCAGCACGAACCTCTCCTCTGGGTGCATGAGGCGCAGCGCTGTGACTCGAGGATCTCGGCCGTCACCGGCGGTTGGCCAGTAGTGGACTACCGATATATCGTTGATATTCTAGATAGGTCGGTTTGATGGGCCACCGAGGTGAGGAGCACGGTATGCACGAATTTCGACACGACGGATACCGGACGGGCACCGGGCCGGAGCGGGGAAGGCCCGGCGGGCGTCGGGCCGATCCGTTCGGTGACGGTTCACACCGCCGGGGGGCCGGTCGTGGCTGGGCGGACTTCGGTCCGGTCACCGGACGCCGGAGCGGCTTCGGCGGAGGCTTCCCCTTCGGGCCGCCGGGATTCGGCCGGGGAGCCAGGCGGGGTCGCGGCGATGTGCGGGCGGCCATCCTCGCCCTCCTCGCCGAAGCGCCCAAGAACGGCTACCAGATCATCACCGAGCTGACGGAACGGACCGGTGGACTGTGGCGACCGAGCCCGGGCTCGGTCTATCCGACCCTCCAGGCACTGGAGGACCAGGGTCTCGTGATCGCCGGCACGAGCGAAGGGCGACGCATCTTCAATCTCACCGACGAGGGAAGATCGGCGGTGGTGGCGCTCGGTGACGGACCGAGACCGTGGGAGACCGCGGCCCGCGGTGCGGACCGCTCCCTGCTCGACCTGCGCGGCCTCGTGTTCGAGGTCGGAGCCGCAGTGATGCAGGTGGGGCGCGCCGGCAGCGACCGGCAGATCGCCACCGTCGGCGAGATCCTGGGCGACACCAGGCGCAGGATCTACCTGGTGCTGGCGGACGGGAGTACGGACGAACCGGGTGATCAGCCAGGCGGCACCAGGTCCGAGCACGAGGGAGCCTGAGCCGCGATCATCTCCTCGCCCCTGCCGGCCCGCCGGCAGCGAAGCGCAGCCGGCCACGAAGCGCAGCCGGTCCGGTCATCCCCGCCTCACCCGGTCCCGGTCAGCCGCCTTCGTACTCGAATCCGAGCTCGGGAGCGGTGACGAGCGCGCGGAACGACAGCCCCGATTCGGCGGCCATGGCACTCACGGTGCCGCCCCGGTCGACCACCGCGATCAGACACGAGACGACTCCCCCTGCTTGCTGCACCGCATGGGCCGCCTCGAGGAGCGAGGTTCCCCGGGTGACCGTGTCCTCAGTGATGGCGACCTGGTCACCGGTATCGAGGGCTCCGGCGATCCGACCACCGGCACCGTGGCCCTTGGCCTCCTTGCGCACGCTGAATGCCTTCAGCATGCGCCCCCGGGTGGCGGCTACGCCGGCGGTGACGAACGCCACCGGGTCGGCACCCATGGTCGGCCCTCCGATCGCAGTGACCTCGTCGGGAAGGATCGAAAGGATCCCTTCAGCCACCAGCACCATTGCGTCCGGCCGGCAGACCGTCTGCTTCGAATCGATGAACCAACCGCTCTTCTTGCCCGACTTCAACGTGAAGTCCCCACGCCGCACCGAGTGGTCGAGGAGATGGTTGCGAAGCGCCTCGAACCGGGCCGGGGGGTGGATCGTGCTCACGGCGGCCCTCCCCGCTGCCCGAGCTCTTCCGGGAATCCACTCCGGTCTTCCGGCACACCCCAGAACCGGGGTCCGACGAGCTCGACACCGCGCTCACCGGGCTCGATCCGGCCCACCACCCGGGCCTCCACCCCGGACGAGGACAGGGCCTCGAGCGCCGTAGGGGCGTCATCGCCGGGGACCGCCACGACCATTCCGAGGCCGAGGTTGAACACCCGGGCCATCTCGTCATCGGTCACCATTCCGAGCCGCCTGATCTCTCCGAAGATGGGGGGGACCTCCCATGCGTCACGATCCAGCACGGCACGGACCCCGTCGGGGAGCATGCGGGGCAGATTCCCCACGATCCCGCCACCGGTGATGTGGGCGGCGGCGTGAATGCGCACCTCGGACATGGCCGCCAGCATGGCCGGCGCGTAGAGCACCGACGGTGCGAGCAGCTCCTCGCCGAGGGTGCGTCGCGCCCCTGCCCACGCCGGATCGTCGAGCGAGCGACCACCCCGGTCCAGGAGTACGTGACGGGCCAGGCTGTAGCCGTTGCATCGCAGGCCCGGCGAGACGAGACCGATGAGCGCGTCCCCGGCACGGACCCGATCCGGGCCGAGCAGCTCGGATCGTTCCACTACCCCGACGGCGAAGCCGACAAGGTCGAACCGCCCGGGCTCCATGGCTCCGGGATGCTCGGCCATCTCACCGCCGAGCAGGCTCGCCCCGACGCTCCGGCAGCCCTCGGCCACCCCACCGACCAGCTCGACCATCCGGGAGGTGTCGACGGTGCCCATCGAGATGTAGTCGAGGACGAACAGCGGCTCTGCCCCCTGGCAAACCAGGTCGTCGACGCACATGGCCACCAGATCGATGCCGATGGAGTCGAACCGGCCGAGCGCCTCGGCCACCAGCGCCTTGGTGCCCACGCCGTCTGTTCCGGCCACCAGGACCGGCTGCACGTACCTCCCGGCGCCCAGGGCGAACAGTCCGGCGAATCCCCCGAGCCCTCCGAGCACCTCCGGGCGGCGAGTGGCCGCGACCAGCGGTCTGATCAGTTCGACGGCTCGCTCGCCGGCATCGATGTCGACACCGGACGACGCATAGGAGGCGGGCCCGTTCACCCCTCGAGCCCGCGGCCCACACCGGACAGTGCGGCCCGCTCGACCAGCGCGACCGGGACCGGGACCGGGTAGCTGCCGGTCAGACAGGCGTCACAGAAGCCGGCCCCGGGCGCGTCGATTGCCTCGATGAGGTGGCAGAGCGTCAGATATTCGAGGGAGTCAACGTCGAGGAACTCTGCGATCTCCCCGATCGTCCGGTCGGCGGCCAGCAGCTCGTTGCGATCCGGGGTGTCGATGCCGTAGAAGCACGGCCAGCGAAAGGGGGGCGAGGAGATACGGAGATGCACCTCGGCGGCGCCCGCTTCACGCAACATGGTCACCATGGCGCGGGTCGTGGTCCCTCTGACGATCGAGTCGTCCACCACGACCAGCCGCTTGCCCCTGATGTTCTCACGCAGCGGGTTCAGCTTGCGCCGGACGCCGTTGGCCCGTTCCGCCTGAGTCGGTGCGATGAACGTCCGTCCGATGTACCGGTTCTTCACCAGCCCCTGGCCATAGGGGATGCTCGAGGCCACGGCATAGCCCTCGGCAGCGGGTACGCCCGATTCGGGCACGCCCATGACCAGGTCTGCGGTCACCGGGGCCTGGGTGGCCAACAACTGCCCCATGCGGCGTCGGGCACCGTGCACCTCGGTCCCGTACAGCCGGGTGTCGGGCCGCGCGAAGTAGACGAACTCGAGGACGCAGAGCTTCGGGTCAACCCGCTCTTCGGGGAAGACCCGCTCGGACCGGACCTCCTTGGCGTCGATGACCACCATCTCCCCCGGCTCGAGCTCTCGGATGAAGGTGGCACCGATCACGTCCAAGGCAGGTGACTCCGAGGCGAGCACCCACCCCTGCTCGAGCCGGTCGGTGGCGTCCAGGCGCCCAAGGCACAGCGGGCGGAAGCCGTTGGGATCGCGAACACCGATGATCCGATCGGCATCCATCAATACCAGCGAGAACGCCCCTTCGAGAGCGGGGAGGACCGAGCGCAGCGCCTGCTCCAGGTCTTCTTCGGCCGGAAGAAGGTCGGTGACACCTTCGGGCGGATAGGTCTGCGCCAACAGCTCGGCAACCAGGTCGCTGTCCGAGGACACGAGGCCGGGAAGCATGCCTGCACGCTCGACCAGCGCGGCGGTGTTGGTCAGGTTGCCGTTGTGTGCCAGACCGAAACCCGCCCGACCCACGCCACGGTATGCGGGCTGGGCATGGACCCAGTCGCTCGAGCCGGCCGTCGAGTAACGGGTGTGGCCGATGGCCAGATGGCCCCGCAGCCCGGAAAGCTTGCGCTCGTCGAACACCGTGGTGACCAACCCCATGTCCTTCATCACGGTGATCGCATCTCCGTCGCTCACCGCCATGCCAGCCGACTCCTGGCCGCGGTGTTGGAGAGCGTAGAGACCGTCGAAGACGAGGTGCGCCACGGAGCGCGCCGGGGCGTACACCCCGAACACGCCGCACGCTTCCTTGGCCTCCATCATCGGTTGCTCACCGCACACACCGGGGGTCGTCGGGCACGTTCTCCATCGCGCCGTGGTCACTGCTCGACCACATCGCTCCCGATCAGCCTAGTGGTGCAACGGGTCCAGCGCCTCTCTGCTCGGGCCCGACCTCGTCGCCGCGCCTCCTCCGAGGGACCGCCCGCTTCCGGTCCCTTTCAGCGGTGCTCCCGCCGCCGAGGTCGCCGGTACGGCCCGACCCGGGGCGACGGTCACCGTCACGCTGCCAGATGAGGCATCAGCCGCCACCTGCAGGACCCGCCCGCCCGTTCTACCCACGACCGATCCGCCCACGACCGTCGCATGCCAACCGGAGCGGTACACGAACCCCGGCACGTCGAACTCGGTCCGGGCCCGCGGCCCGAAGTGGACTCCGGTCGGACCGGTGGTGTCGTAGGTGAACCTCATGGTCCGGGTCGTCTCGTCGTAGGAGAGCGAGGTAGGCGTGCCGGCAACCAGCACCGGGTGGGGACGCACGAGCGCGGTTACCACCGCGCTGATCGAGTTGGTCGGTGACGGGGCCCTTTTCAGGTTCTCTGCCAGGTACCCGTTGAAGGACCACCAGATCCATGGGATCAGGGCGCCGTCGAGCTCATTCACCTGGCGGTTGATCGCCACCGGATCTCCGGTGGCACCGAACTCGGTGTTGAGCAGCGCTCCACCGGTGGACGAGGACCAGGCCACCGCGTTGGAAAGCACCACCGGTTCGTTTGCCGGTGACGCTGCATAGAGGTGGAAGCTCATGCCGCTGTCGGGGGACCCGCCGGGGAGCGCGATGTGGGTCTGCGACTCGCCGAAGTTGAACAGGACGAAGGGTTCGGCGAAGAGCAGGTGGCGGGCGTCGACCTTTCGGATGGCCCGGGCCATGCGGGCGTAGTAGGGGTCGAGCTCGCCTCGGTCCTCGAGCGGGCACCCGGCCGGGCTGGTGATGCAGCCTGTCCAGTTCGTTCCGGGCCAAGGCTCGTTGAGCAGGTCGTAGCCGATGACACCAGGGTTCCCCCCCACTCGGCGGGCGAGGGCCGAGAAGATCTCGGCCACCCGGTGCTGCAGGCGTATCCGGCCGGGTCCCTTGGCGTTCTCCCAGAAGCTCTGGAATGCGGCCTGGATGGCGGGGTTGCTGATGTAGTACCCGGGAAAGGGTGTGTGGGTGTCGACGGCCCCATTGGTCTCGGTCATCCATCCGGGGAATCCGTCACTGCCCAGCGTCGGCCCCCAGCCGTCCTGGTGGAGGTCGACGAGGACGAGGAGCCCGTGAGCGGTCAGGAGGTTCACGGTGGAGACGAACGAGCGCAGGTAGGCGTAGTCGATCTTCCCGGGTTCGGGCATCAGGGCGGACGCGGTGGTACCGAGCCGGACCACATCGAAGCCGTGGGTCACCAGCCAGTTGGCGTCCCGGGCCCCGAACCCCTCCTGGGCCGGGGTCGCCGTACCCTTGGCCACCAGGTTGACCCCGTGGAGCAGCACCACCCGACCCTGGCTGTCCGTCAGCCACCGGCCGTCGTGGCCGATTGATCCGTCGGTCCCGGCGATGCCGGTCGCGATCCGGTGCGGAATCCAGTTCGGGACGTTCGGGACGTTCGGGGTCGAGGCGGCCCGAGCGGGGGTCGACCAGCCCCCGACCCCCGCGGCCAACGATCCCGTCAACAAGATGAGGGCGAGGGCTGCAACCACCGGCACCAGATACCGACGGGTACGACCGATCGCGCTCCGCAACAGGGGCCGGTTCATCTGACGTCCCTCTCCTCGGGCCTGTCCAGTTGTTCGAGCCGGCGACGTGCGGTCGAGGCGGCCTCCTCGACAGCGACGTCGACCAGGTCCTCGACAATGATTCGATCCCCGCCGCCCTCGCCCAGGACACGGAAGCCGATACCGGCCCCGGCCGCGTGCCCCACCAGCTCGCTGCACCGGTTCGTACAGACCACGACCCTGGACGGGGACTCACTGAAGAGCTCGTGGTGATCGGCGATCCCGGCAACCCGGACCCCCACGCCGGAACGGATGGCCATCTCGGCCAGGGTCACTCCGAGACCTCCGCCCGAGACATCGTGGATGCCGGCAACGAGCGGTGGCCCGGCATCCGATGGGCCGGTCCCGTCCGCTCCGCTCCCGCACGACTCTGAGACGAGCCCGGTGACCAGGCGGACCAAGCGGAGATGCCCGGCAAGGTCGAGTTCGGGTAGGCGACCGTTCCGGTGCCCCCGACGCTCTACCGCCCAGCGCGATCCGCCGAGCGAGGGGGGTCTCCTTCGAGCCGAGGTTGATCCCGCGCCGGCATCGAGGAGCACGACGGTCGACCCATCGGCGAGGGACACGCCCGGCGGCCGCCGCCGCAGCCGTTCGATGAGGCCCAGGGTGCCCACCACCGGAGTCGGATCGATACTGGTGCCGAAACTCTCGTTGTACAGGCTCACGTTGCCGCCGATCACCGGAAGCTCGAGCGCCAGGCAGGCCTCGGTCATCCCGTCCACCGCCTCGGCAAGCTGCCACATCACTTCGGGATCCTCGGGACTGCCGAAATTGAGGCAGTTGACCACGGCCAGGGGTCGGGCACCGGTGCAGGCGACGTTGAGGGCTCCCTCGGCCACGGTGGCAGCCGTCCCCGCCCTCGGGTCGATGGCACACCACGCCGGGTTGGAGTCGGTCGAAAGGGCCAACCCAGCGTCAGAGTCCGGTAGGCCCGGTGCGGCCAGACGGAGCACGGCGGCGTCACCTCCCGGCCCCTCGACCGTGTTGAGGAAGAGCTGATGGTCGTACTGGCGATAGACCCACGACGAGTCCGACAACAGAGCCAGAAGGTCGGCACAACAGTCGTCGGGGGCGACGAGCGCACCTGGGTCGTCATCCAGGCGGGCGTCGTGATCGAGCGGGCGGCGGAGGGGGCGGTGGTAGAGAGGTGCGTCCTCACTGAGCGCAGCGGCCGGCACGTCGCCGAGGACCTCACCGTCCATTCCGTCGAGCACCCGTAGCCGGCCGGGCTGCCCGGGAGGAGGTTCGGTCACCCGACCGACCACCGCGCTCCGCACCTCCCAGCGGCGGCACACCGCCTCCACCCGCGCCAGGTCATCGGGGGTCACGATGGCCAGCATCCGCTCCTGGCTCTCGGAGGGCATGACCTCATAGGCCTCCATCGCCGGCTCGCGTAGCGGCACCGCGGAAACGTCGACGTCCATTCCTACTCCCCCCCGGGTAGCGGTCTCGCTCGTGGCGCACACCAGACCCGCACCTCCGAGGTCCTGAATGCCGACGACCAGCTTGGCCTCGAGCAATTCCAGACACGCCTCGATGAGGCGCTTTTCCTCGTAGGGGTCGCCCACCTGCACGGTCGGCCTTTTGGCCATCTCTTCGGCGGAGTCCTCCCCTTCGAAACCGGACGAAGCCAGCACGCTCACCCCACCGATCCCGTCACGCCCGGTCGAAGCACCGAGCAGTACCGCCAGGTTTCCGGCCCCCGACGCCCGGCCGAGCACCAAGCGATCGGTGGGCAGTACGCCCAGGCACAGCACGTTGACCAATGGGTTCTGCCTGTAGCAGGCATCGAAGCTGAGCTCACCGCCGACGGTCGGGACGCCCACCGAGTTGCCGTATCCGGAGATGCCGGCGACCACGCCCTCGATGAGCCACTGCTGGCGGACGTCATCCGGATCTCCGAAGAACAGCGAGTCCATCAGGGCGATCGGTCGGGCTCCCATGGTGAAGATGTCCCGGAGGATGCCGCCGACCCCGGTCGCCGCCCCCTGGTAGGGCTCGATCGCCGACGGATGGTTGTGGCTCTCGATCCGAATGGCCACGGCGATGCCGCCACCCGCGTCCACCACTCCGGCATTCTCACCGGGTCCGACCAACACATGCGGACCTTCGGTGGGCAACCGCCGCAGATGCACGCGCGAGGACTTGTAGGAGCAGTGCTCGCTCCACATCACCGCGAACAGGGCGAGCTCGAGATGGTTCGGGGGCCGGACCAGCACCGTCTCGATCTCGTCGCGTTCACCGTCGGTGAGACCGAGTGCCCGGTGGATGCCCGGATCGACACCCGGCGGCCCACTGTCCACCCGGACGCCCCCCCCGAACCGGGATCGGTCCCCTTCGGAATGTTCTTGGCCCGCGTCCACGGCCCAAAGCGTACCGGTCACCGATCGTGCACCTCGGATCGCGTGCGGCCGGTGACGCGGCCCGGTCGGGCTTCCACCGATGCACACGGTGCCGGGCGCCGGCCGTCGTTCCCCGGCAATGCCGCCGCCGGTGGATTCCATCGAAATCCGTCGCGTCCATACAGCCGTATGAAGGGCTCTTGGCATATCGCTATCAACGTCGGAATCAACACACAATGGAGAATGAACTCACCCGGCACCCCGAATTGAATTGTTCGAGGGTATTTGTCACAATACGGGCATGCCCACCAAGACGACCGCCACCCGCAGGAAACAGCCGATGTCCGCCGATCACAAGGCGGCACTCGCCCAGGGACGCGAAGAGGGACGGATCGTGCGGCGCTACCTGCAGGCGCTTGAATCGACCAGACCGAAGCGGGGACGCAAACGGACGGCCGACTCCATCAAGAAGCGCCTGGACACGATCGACGTGAAGCTGCCGGATGCCGACCCCCTCGCCCGGCTTCATCTGTACGAGGAGAAACAACGGCTCGAGGATGAGCTCTCACGAGTCGGCTCGACCGTCAACATCGCACCCCTTCAGAAGGAGTTCGTGAAGGTGGCCAGGTCCTACGGCGACCGCAAGGGGATCTCCTACCCGGCCTGGCGGGCGGTCGGGGTCAGCGCCCCGGTCCTCCAGCAGGCGAAGATCCCGCGCACCCGGAGCTGACTCCAGGGCGTGCAGAACCACGGTCGGAGGAAGCGCCGAGGAACGACCTGAGCAGTACGGATCCATCCGTCGGGCCGAGTAGGGCGTCGATGGCCCGTTCCGGGTGGGGCATCAGCCCGACGACGTTTCCGGCGGAACTGCAGATACCGGCGATATCGTCGATCGAACCATTGGGGTTCTCCACATAGCGGAGAACGATCCTGTTCTCGTCTTGGAGGCAGCTCAGAGTGGACGGATCGCAGGTGTAGTTTCCCTCGAAATGATTGATCGGGATGCGGAGCCGGGTGCCGGACGGGACCGCCTTCGTCAGTATCGATGCCTCGGAATCCACCCGAACTCCCACCGTCGTACACAAGAAGCGGAGCCCTCGGTTCTTCTGCAGCGCGCCGGGCAGCAGACCGGCTTCGCAGAGCACCTGGAACCCGTTGCAGATGCCGAGCACCGGTCCACCCTCCTCGGCGAACGAGGCCACCGCCTCCATGACCGGGGAGAAGCGGGCGAGGGCGCCGGGCCGCAGGTAGTCGCCGTGGGCGAACCCGCCTGGCAGAACCAGCGCGTCGAATCCGGCCACGGTGGTGACCCCGTGCCAGAGGAGGTCGGCCGTGCCGCCCAGTCGCCGTACGGCCAACACGGCATCGTGCTCGCAGTTCGAGCCGGGGAAGACGACGACACCGACCCGAGGTGGCACTAGCTGCTGCTCGCGGCGTTCGGGGACTCCGCCTCGAATACGGTCACCTCGTAGGTTTCGATGACCGGATTGGCCAGAAGCCGGTCGGCAATGTCGGTGGCCCGAGCCTGCGCATCGTCGCGGTCGGTGGCATCCACCGTCAACCGGAACGCCTTGCCGGCCCGCACGGTGCGTACCCCATCGAAGCCCAGAGCGGGCAAGGCTCGTTCGATGGTCGCTCCCTGCGGGTCTGCAATGCCCGGCCGTAGCCCCACCTCGACAAGGACCGGGAATTGCCGGGCGGAGATCATCCTGGCGCTCCGTACCAGTCGGCCAGCCGGCGTCCGCACACCCGTTCGTAGGCCTCGACGTAGCGGGCGGAGGTGGTGGCCACCACCGAGTCGGGCAGCGGTGGAGGCGGGGGTTGCTTGTCCCACGGCCTCTCCTCGAGCCAGTCGCGCAGAGGCTGCTTGTCGAACGACGGTGGGTTGGTTCCCGGGGCACAGTCGGTGGCTGCCCAGAAGCGGGAGGAGTCGGGCGTGAGCACCTCGTCGCAAAGTGAAAGTGCGCCATCGATGTACCCGAGCTCGAACTTGGTGTCACAGATGACGATGCCCACCTCTTCGGCCCGTTCCGCTGCTCGCAGATAGGCTGAGAGGCAGAGGTCCCGGGCGGCTTCGGCTCGCTCTTTGCCCACGAGGTCGGCGGCCTCGGCCATCCCGATGTTCACGTCGTGCCCCTCGGTGGCCTTGGTCGACGGCGTGAAGAGCGGCTCGGGCAGCCGGTCTGCGTGGCGGAGTCCCCGGGGCATGGGCATGCCGTGCACCGTTCCGTCCCGTTCGTACTCCTTGTAGGCCGAGCCGGCCAGGTAGCCGCGCACGATGCACTCGATGGGAAGCATGTCGGCCCGTCGCACGAGCATCGATCGGCCGGCAAGTCCGGGCAGGCCGCCGGGGAGCAGGGCGGCCGCCTCGGGGAAGTCGGCGACGTCGGCGCTGATCAGGTGGCTGGGAGCCAGATCAGCCAGATCGGCGAGCCAGTGGGCGGTCATTGCAGTGAGGACCCGACCCTTCTCGGGGATGGCCTCCGCCATGATCACGTCGAAGGCCGAGATCCGATCCGAGGCGACCATAAGGAGCCGGTCGTCACCGGCGTCGTAGAGCTCACGGACCTTCCCCGACTGGATGAGCGGGAGAGGGAGGTCGGATGGTCCGGTCATGGTTGAGGATCCTCCATCGCGTCGATGAACAGGTGGACATGGCTGAGAGCGCGCTCGAGATCGAAAGCACGGTCAAGTGCGGACGAGGACAGGTCGATCTC
>DAHUZT010000128.1 GCA_027315005.1 Acidimicrobiaceae bacterium
CTGCTGGCACGTAGTTGGCCGGGGCTTCTTCTGCAGGTACCGTCATAATCGTCCCTGCTGAAAGAGGTTTACAACTCAGAAAGCCTTCGTCCCTCACGCGGCGTTGCTGCATCAGGCTTTCGCCCATTGTGCAAGATTCCCTACTGCTGCCTCCCGTAGGAGTCTGGGCCGTGTCTCAGTCCCAGTGTGGCTGATCGTCCTCTCAGACCAGCTACCCGTCGAAGCCTTGGTAGGCCGTTACCCCACCAACAAGCTGATAGGCCGCGAGCCCCTCCCGAAGCGTACTGCACGATTAGATGCAGGCATTTCCTCACGAAGCCATGCGGTTCCGTGGGGGTATCCGGTATTAGCACCGGTTTCCCGGTGTTGTCCCGGTCTTCGGGGTAGGTTGCTCACGTGCTACTCACCCGTTCGCCACTCGATCTTCATCGGTATTGCTACCGATTGGACCTCGTTCGACTTGCATGTATTAGGCACGCCGCCAGCGTTCGTCCTGAGCCAGGATCAAACTCTCCATTGAGACCTCGCTCGGGCCCGAAGGCCAGACCGAAATCGAAGAGCTGACGTGTGGGACTTACGTCCCTTCGGTCAACTGAATACTGGCAAAAGACAGACATTGTCCGTCAAATGCTTTTATTGACTGGTGGTCGCGAGTTTCCCCGCGCCCACCCGCACTGACTTTTGGCTATCACTATTCCGTTTTCAAAGAGCGACCGAGCACGCGCTCGAGGCGTAGGTGCTGGGGTTCACGTCGAGATAGACCACCGGCCGCAGGGCAGTTGCCTGAGGCAATTGCCATTTGGAGCTGTCGTTCCCGCTGTGCGCCTGGTCACACCGATCAGGGCGTTCACCAGGACTAGCCACTCTAACCAGGTGGGTTCCGGTTGTCAATGCGCCGCCACGTCCGGGGAAGGGCCGGGTACCACCGCACGGTCGTCCCAACGCGCGATCCTCGAACGGTCGACATCCAGCCGGGCCACGAACCGCTCGATCTGCTTCCGCACTGGGGCGGGACCGGCGCTTCCGGGTGTCCTCCTCCTGGTGACGGCCACCCCGGGGGCGAGCAAGGCGACCGCCTCGGTACCCAATGCCGGATGTGCGGCAATCAGCTCCTCGAGCGGCACCCGTCGTTCGATCGAGTCGCGCACCAATCCACCGACGACCGCGTGTGCCTGCCGGAACGGAATGCCGCGCTCGACCAGCCATTCAGCCAGATCCACCGCCGCCATCGCCGCTCCCCCGGCCGCCTCCTCCATGCGGTCAGCCTCGAAGTGTGCGGTGGAGATCAGCCCGGCGAGCGCCGGAAGGGCGAGGCCGACCTGTTCGATCGAGTCGAACAAGGGTTCCTTGTCCTCCTGCAGATCCCTGTTGTACGAGAGTGGCAGGCCCTTCAGCGTCGCCAGCAGCCCGGTGAGGTTGCCGATCAGCCGTCCCGACTTTCCACGGGCCAGCTCGGCGACATCGGGGTTCTTCTTCTGCGGAAGCATCGAGCTCCCGGTAGCAAAGGCGTCGTCGAGGACGACGAACCCGAACTCCTCGGTGGACCAGATCACCATCTCCTCGCCGATGCGGGACAGGTGAACGCCGAGCAGCGCCAGGTCGAACAGAGCCTCGACGACGAAGTCGCGGTCGGAGACCGCATCCAGCGAGTTCTCGAAGCGCCCGGCGAATCCGAGCTCCTCGGACACGCTGTCGGGAACCAGTGGCAACGACGATCCGGCCAGCGCGCCCGCCCCCAGGGGTGAGACGTCCATGCGCTCCACGGTTGCCAGGATGCGGTCGATGTCACGCGCCAACGCCCACCCGTGCGCCAGGAGATGATGGGCGAGCAGCACCGGCTGTGCCCGCTGCAGATGGGTGTAACCGGGCAGGTAGCCCTCGCCAGCCTCCTCCGCCCTCACGAGAAACGCCTCCTGCAAGGCTAGCACCTGATGGGCGATCCGGGTCAGCTCGCGCCTGGAGTACAGGCGCAGGTCGGTGGCGATCTGATCGTTCCGGCTCCTACCGGTGTGGAGCTTGCCTCCTGTGTCGCCGGCGATCTCCGTCACCCGGCGCTCGACGGCCGTGTGGATGTCCTCATCCTCGGAGGAGAATTCGAAGTCACCGTCGACGAGCTCCCGATCCACCTGATCGAGCGCGGCTAGGAGCCGCTCCAGCTCGTCTTGGGTGAGGAGCCCGCTGCGACTGAGGCCACGCACGTGCGCCCGGGAAGCATCGAGATCGTCGGCGGCCAGACGCCGGTCGAATTCGAGGCTGGTGGAGAATCGCATGACCACGTCCGCGGTGCCGTCGCCCAATCGCCCGTGCCACAGGGTCATGGCCGGAGGCCTCCGGTCGGGCCCACGTCGTCGGCGGAACCGCCGTCCTTGTGCTGGACGGTGGCCCATCTCGCGACACCGAGGCCCCAGATACGGACGAAGCCCTCGGCATCCTGGTGGCGGAACGTGTCTGTGGCGTCGTAGGTCGCCAACCCGTGGTCGTAGAGGCTCGCCGGGCTCCTGCGCCCGACTACCCAGCACCGTCCGGAGTCGAGAGCCAGCCGCACCTCTCCGGTCACGAACCGCTGCGATTCGACCAGGAAGGCGTCGAGAGCCTGCTTCAGGGGCGAGAACCACAATCCGTCATAGACCAGCTCGGACCACCGCGGCTCCAGCCGCAGCTTTTCGTGGTGGAGATCCCGTTCGAGGGTGAGATCCTCCAGATCGGCATGGGCGAGAAGCAGCGCCAGAGCTCCGGGACATTCGTAGGTCTCACGGCTCTTGATCCCGACCCGGCGATTCTCGACCATGTCCAGTCGCCCGAACCCGTATGCCCCGACGAGACGGTTGAGCCCGGCGATGAGTGGAAGCGGATCGAGGCGCTCACCGTCGATCGACACCGGGACCCCCGATTCGAACCCGACGGTCACTTCGGTCGGTTCGGTGGCGGTCGGTATGGTCATCGCGTACACGTCCTCCGGCGGACGGTTCCACGGGTCCTCGATCACCCCGCACTCGATGGCACGGCCCCACAGGTTCTCGTCGATCGAGTAGAGCTTCTCCTTCGAAGCGGTCAAGGGGATTTCCCACTTGGCGGCGTAGTCGATCGAGTCCTGGCGCGAGAACCCCCACTCGCGGGCCGGTGCGAATACCTCGAGATCGGGGGCGAGGGCACGGATCCCCACCTCGAAACGGACTTGATCATTCCCCTTTCCGGTGCATCCGTGCGCCACTCCCCTAGCCCCGTGGGAGCGGGCGGCGGCGACCAGGTGCTTCACGATGACCGGCCGCGAGAGGGCCGACACCAGCGGGTACTTCCCCTCGTACCTGGCGTTGGCCATCAGGGCCGGAACGCAGAACTCCTCGGCCATCTGCGCCCGGGCATCGACCACCGTGGCCTCGACCGCTCCGGCGGCAAGTGCCCGCTGCGACATCGCTTCCCAGTCCTCACCACCCGTGCTGGATCCTTGACCCACGTCGACGGCCACCGCGACGACATCGACTCCACGATGCTCCATCAACCATCGAACCGCGACCGATGTGTCCAACCCTCCGCTGTAGGCCAGTACCACTCTTTCTGCCATCAGGTGCTCCGTTTCTGCATCGTGGTCGTTGCTCCGTCGTTCCGGTCTCCGGCCATCTCCGACCGACCGGCACCGCTTTGGTCCCTCGGCTCCTCGGAGCGACCGTGTGGCCGACGCCCGGGTGGCCCGGTGGTCCCGGGAGCGCCGAGGTCGATGCCCGCCACGGTGGCCAGGCGTTCTGCCAGGTCCCGACCGTCCGCTCCCTCCGAGGCCACCACCAGCACCGTGTCGTCGCCTGCCACCGTGCCGATCATCCCCGAGAAGCCACTGCGATCGAGAGCCGACCCCACCACGTGGGCCGACCCCGGTGGCGTCCGCAGCACGACGAGATTGCCCGAACGGCTGGCCTCTACCACCCATTCGCCGAGTGCCCGCCGGAGATGATCCTCGGGTGCGACCTGCCTCGATGGCAGCTCGGGGAGGGCATACGCGGTCTCACCGCCGGGAAGGCGAACCTTGATCGCCCCCAACTCCTCCAGGTCACGTGAGACGGTGGTCTGGGTCGCATCGATCCCCTGGCCGGCCAACAGGTCGACCAGATCGGTCTGGCTGCGCACCGCTCGGGATTCGAGAAGCTTGACGATGGTGTGCTGCCGTTGGTTCTTGCTCATGGGTGGCGTTTCTCCGGGCGGGAGGAGGCACCCCCGGGATGCGCTCCGGATCCTCCGACGAAGGCGAGGAGGCCGCGCATCGCCGGGAGCCGGTTCGCCGCCTGGCGCCAGACCACGCTCCTCGGACCGTCGACGACGCCGGCCGTGATTTCCTCTCCACGATGCGCCGGCAGACAGTGCAATACGACCACGTCCCTCGACGCCCGGGCCACCAGGTCCTCGTCCACCGTGTAACCCGAGAATGCCTCCCTCCGCCTCTCGGAATCGTCCTCATCTCCCATCGACGTCCATACGTCCGTGTACAGCACGTCCGCGCCCGCGACCGCATCGGTGGCATCGTCGGTGACCATCACGTCCCCCCCCAACCGGCGTACCAACTCGATGTCCGACGAAGAGGGTCCGTAACCGGCAGGCGAAGCCACCCGAGTCGCGATTCCCGACATGGCCGCGACGACAGCAAGCGATCGCCACACGTTGTTGGCGTCACCCACATAAGCCAGCGTCCGGCTCTGGAGCGAGTCGGCTCCGAAGATCTCGCGAAGGGTCAGGAGGTCGGCCAGCGCCTGGCAGGGGTGTGCACGATCCGAGAGCAGGTTGACCACCGGGACCTCGATTCCGGCGTCATCCAACGCGGCGGCCATCGCCAGCAGCGATCGATGGTCGGAGACCCGGGCACACAGCACGGAGTGATAGCACGCCAAGGACCGGGCGACATCCTCGGCCGACTCGCGGGTACCGAGACCGACTTCGTGACCCTGGATGTAGACGGGGTGTCCGCCGAGCGCCACCGTGGCCATCTCCGAGCTGTTCCTGGTCCGGTTGGAAGGCTTCTCGAAGAGGAGTGCCACCCCCTTTCCCGCGAGCGGCTCCCCCAACGACTTGGGGTCCCGCTCTGCGAGACCCATCACCCGAGCGAGGCCCTCCCGACCGAGGTCGTCGACCTCGAGCACATGGTGGGCCGACCGGCGCGCCGAGGTGGTCGGGACCGATCCCGCGGAACCGGTCACTCGACCGGTTCCCGCCTCACCAACCATCGATCGCCTCCCCATTCGCGGTGTCCCCTTCGGCTATCTGCCGGTCGGAGACAACGGCCAACACCTCCTCCAGGATGGAGAGCGCCCGTTCGATCTCCCCTGAGGACACCAACAGGGAAGGTGCCAGGCGGAGCACGTCGGGACACGGGGCGTTGATGACCAGGCCGGACGCCAGCGCCTCGCGGACCACCTCCGTTGCGAACCGGCCGCTCAGCACGCAGGCCAGAAGCAAACCCGCGCCCCGCACGGCTGTGACCCCGGGGAGCTCGGACAGTCCCGCTTGGAGGACGCCGCCCATCTGCTCG
>DAHUZT010000129.1 GCA_027315005.1 Acidimicrobiaceae bacterium
GAGAGTGTCACGTACGGTTCTGCGAGAGCGGGAGGGGGAGGCTCCCTCCCGCCACTCACTTGAAAGGGGGATGGGGAACCGGGCTCGCGAGAGCACCGCGCCCCTGACTACCAATGGACTTCGAGCTCTCGGAGGATCAGCAGGCCCTCGGTGCAGCGGCGCGGGACCTGCTCGATGATCTCTCCGATCATGACGCGGTCCGTTCCCACCTGGTCTCGGGGGCACCGTTCGATGCCCGGCTATTCGAGGCCATGGCGAATCAGGGCTGGCTAGGGGTGGCCCTGGAGGAGTCCGAAGGCGGCCTCGGTCTCGGATGGGTGGAGGCGGTGGTGCTGCTGGAGGAGCTCGGGCGCCACACGGCACCGGTCCCGTTCCTCCCCAGCCTGCTGGCGCTCAGCGCGTTGGCCGGGTCGCGGTCCGGGGGCGAGTCGGTGCCGGACGAGTGGATCGCCGAACTGGCAGCCGGCCAGCGGCTCGGCTGCGTCGGATGGAGCAACGAGCGCGCCGGCTCGGTGGCGTCGAGGCTCGGAACGAGTTGGGCGCTCACGGGCCGGTTCGGACTGGTCGAGGGGGCGGCTGTGGCCGATGTGGCGATCCTGGCGGTTGCCGATGGAGTCTTCGCGGTCGACCTCTCCGTCACCGGTCGTCCGCCGAGCGAACCGGCGATGGACCGCACGAGGACACTGTCGTGGCTGGTCCTCGAAGATGTCCCTGCCATCCGGCTCGGGGGGGAGAAGCTGGCCACCGACCTGATCGATCTCGGTGCGGTGGGTACCTCGGCGGAGCTGCTGGGCGGGGCCTGCCGGGTCCTCGAGCTCAGCGCCCGCTACGCCAAGGATCGGATCCAGTTCGGTCGGCCGATCGGGAGCTTCCAGGCCGTCAAGCACCGCTGCGCGGACATGGTGGTGGACACTGAGGGCATGCGGTCGGCGACCTGGTACGCGGCGTGGTCCCTCTCCAACCACCAGGCCGGGCGGTCCCTCGACGCCTCGACGGCAAAGGTGTGGTGCAACGACGCATCCAGGCGGGTCATGGCTTCGGGATTGCAGGTCCATGGGGGGATCGGGTTCACCTGGGAGCACGACTTCCACCTGTACCTGAAGCGCTCCCAGTTCGAGCAGTGCAGCTTCGGGGACGGGGCCTACCATCGCCGGCGACTCTCTGGCCTCCTCCACGACCGGCTGGTCTCCGGGACCGACCTGTTCTGAACGGGTCGGTCGGTCCGGTTCTGGCCCGGTCGGCACCGGTCAGCCGGTCAGCAGCTCGATGATCTGTCCGTCGGGGTCGGTGATGCACACGGCGGCACCGACGTCGGTTTCGCCGAGCACGGTGCCGCCGAAGTCCGGCACCCGTCCGACGAGTGAATCGCGTGCGGTGACGGTCAACGAGAGATGGGTGAGCCCGGGCTGGTTCATCGGGTGGTCCCGGGCTTCGGGGTTGCCGTCCCTGTCCCAGTGCAGGAGCTCGAGGACGAACCCGTCGAGCGTCAGATACACGGCGGTGAGGTTGGTGGGTGAGGCGACACGGCAGATCGTGGAGGTACCTCGATCCGGTGGCGTGAGCTGGCGTTGGTAGGAGAAGCCCAGGAGCTCCTCGTAGAACCGCCTGCTCCGTACGAGGTCGGTGACGGTCACTCCGACCCAGTTGAACGACACCGAACCGGTGGTCCGGGTCATGTTCGGGCTGCGTCCTGGCTGAGACCGCCAGGCATGACCATGCCGACCGGCTGGAGGTGCTGACCGAGCATCGAGTCGAACTCACCCGCCAGCGCGCCCGCGTCCCATCCGCCTTCACGATGCATCCAGGCGATCGGGCGTGGATGCTGGAACAGGGTGAAGGCCCAGTCGGAACGTCCGAACAGCTGACCATTGACCCCCTCTGCGCGCTCCGAGGCCAGGTAGACGACGATCGGGGTGTTGAGCGCCGGGTCCAGGGTGGAAGGAGGTGCTTCCCCCCCGGCGTACAGCGAGGCGGTCATCCGGGTGGCGCCGGCCGGTGCCACCGCGTTCACGGTGATCCCCGACCGACCGAGCTCCAGTGCCCACACGAAGGTCATCCCCATGATGCCGGCCTTGGCAGCCGCGTAGTTCGTCTGGCCGAAGTTACCGCGGAGCCCTGCCGATGAGGTGATGTTGATGACGCGCCCGTAGCCGACTTTCCTCATCGGGTCGACCGCATGCCGGGTGCAGTTGAAGGTCCCCTTCAGGTGGGTGGAGATGACCGCGTCGAAGTCGTCCGGCTCCAACTTCACCAGTGTCCGGTCGCGCACGATACCGGCGTTGTTGACCAGGATGTCGATGCGGCCGAAATGGTCGAGCGCGGTCCCGATGATGCGTCCGGCCGCTTCGAAGTCGGCGACCGAGTCATGGGAGACGACCGCGCGCCCGCCCCGGGCGGTGATGGCGGAGCAGACCTCGGCGGCCGGGTCCTCCCCGGTTTCGTCGCCGCGGAGACCGACGCCGATGTCGTTGACCACCACCGCTGCACCTTCCGCCGCAAGCGCCAGGGCGAATTCGCGGCCGATGCCCCTCCCCGCTCCGGTCACGACGGCAACCCTTTCGTCCAACAACATCGTGCCTCCGATCTCATCCACGCCCACCGGTCGTGGACGCTTGCAGATCCTATTGAACCTTCAGCCGGACTGAACCTTCAGCCGGTCAGGTCGGTTGAGCCGGTCCGGCTTCGTCGGCCTCGCTACGCCTGCCTCAGCACAGCCGGCTCAGCAGGGCCGACTCAGAAGGGCCGCTCGACTCCGACCGTTGGTCCGGGAGTGAAGTCGATCGGCATCGTCACCACCCCGGCCAGCTCCGGATTCCCCCGATAGAAACGGGTGGCCTCCCGATCGACCCGGTAGTCGGGGATCCTGGTCAGCACTTCACGCATCATCGCCACGAACATCGCCCTCGCGATGTGCATACCGATGCAGCGGTGCGGCCCGACGCCGAAGGCCAGGTGAGGGTTGGGCGATCGGTCGAGCACCACCTCTTCGGGTCGATCGAACACCTTCTCGTCGAAGTTGGCGGACAACCAGCTCAACAGCACGAAGTCTCCCCGTTCCAACTGCTGACCGCCCAGCTCGATGTCGGCGGTGACCGTTCTGGTGAGCGTCTCGTTGACCGAGGTGAAACGCAGGAACTCTTCGGTGGCCGGAACCAGGAGATCGGGATCGTCGATCAGCTTCTGGCGTAGCTCGGGACGGACGTCCAGATGGTGGAGGGTCAGCGAGGTCAGGGACGTGGTGGTATCGAGCCCTCCGCCGATGAGGTTCCACAGCACGCCGATCAGCTCGTCGTCGCGCAACCTTCGGCCGTCCTCGATCTCCAGAGCCACCAGGCGGCTGAGGATGTCCTCTTTCGGTTCGACGCGACGTTCGGCTGCCACCCGCAACAGCTCGGCGATCATGGCGTCCATGAGCGACCGGGCGTGGGCCGCTTGCTCGGATCCCGCCCCGTGGGCGTTCATGGAGTGGAAGACCTCGGCGTAGTAGGACCAGCTCTCGCAGGGCAGTCCGACCATCTTCATGGTGAGGATGGCCGGGACCGGGTTGGCGAAGTCCTTCACCACGTCCATCCGTCCCTCGCTGATCATCTGGTCGAGGAACCACGTGGCGCACTGCTCGATGAAGGGCTGGTAGCCGGCGACCGCCGAGGGGAGCATGAACGGATTGAGAAGCCTTCGGAGCGCGGCGTGGGTCGGGCCCTCGACCTCGGCGATGAGTGCCGGGGGCACCCCGGGCATGCGGGGAATGCCCATGATTCCAAGGTATTCGATCCCGTCGGGAGAACTCTCCTCGTACTTGCTGGTGAAGGTGGCGCCGTCCCGGGATACCGCGGCGACCTCGTCGTAACCGCTCACCACCCAGAAACCCCCGTAGTGGGGGTTGTGGGCGACCGGGCAACGGCGCTGCCTCATCCACTCTTCGTGCCGGTGGTCGAAGAATTCCTCCGAATGATGATCGAACTCGGAGATTGCGCCGTCGGTCACAGGCATCGACCATTCCTTCCTCTCGCAGCTCGCGCAGCCGGATCCCGGCGGGCGGTCGAGTCCGACGCTCCCCGGAGGCGGGCTTGCCCGCAGCCAGGGGAGCCGACCTGACGCCCCACAGCCTGCCACCCGGCAGGGCCCCCCGGGAGAATCGGGCCTCGGCGCTCGAACGCGGGGTTCGCCACCTGGTCGCGGCGGCGCCGGTCACCCCGCCGGGACGGGAGATGACCGGCGAGGACCCACGTTCCCGGTACTGTTCACTCCATGGCCTGGGAGATCGACGGGTTCGAGCGGTCCATCGGTGGCCTGGCGCAGTCGACCGTGCGGGTCTACGTGTCCGACGTCCGACGGTTCGCCGACTGGGCGGCCCGGGGCGGAGCCGCGGGCCCCTCTGACTGCGACCGCCTGGTCTTGCGCCGGTACCTCGCCTCACTCTCGACTCGACGCTACGCCCGCTCGAGCATCGCCCGGACGGCGGCATCGTTGCGCTCCTACTTCCAATGGTGCGCCCGGCGCGGTCTCGTCGCTGGAGATCCCTCGGCCCGACTCTCCGCTCCGTCGGCCCGTTCCCGGCTGCCCCGGGTGCTGGCCCACTCCGAGCTCGAATCGCTCCTCGATCCCGATGATGAGCGGCGCAACGGTCTCGAAGAGGATCGGGACCGGGTCCCCGAGACGGCGCAGGGTGGTGTCATTGCCGATCGTGGCCGTGAACCTGTCGATCTCCGCGACGACGCCGCGCTCGAGCTTCTCTACGGGAGCGGTCTCCGGGTGGGTGAGCTCTGCGGCCTGGACCTGCGCGACGTCGACTGCGAACGATTGACGCTGACCGTGATGGGAAAGGGATCCAAGCAACGCCAGGTGGTGATGCACCAACGTTGTGCCAATGCGGTGCGCACCTGGCGTGACCGGGGCCGGCCGGCGATGACGACCGGCGAGAGCCCGGCTTCGGCGCTCTTCCTCAATCGGCGCGGACATCGACTGGGACCCCGTGATGTCCGCCGGATCGTCGATCGGAGATCTCCGGTCCCGACTCACCCACATGCGCTTCGCCACAGCTTCGCCACTCACCTCCTCGATGGAGGAGCGGACCTTCGAGTGGTGCAGGAGCTGCTCGGGCACTCCAGCCTTCAGACGACACAGGTCTACACTCATGTGAGCAAGGAGCGGTTGCTTGCCGTCTACTCGGGGACCCACCCGCGGGCCTAAGGGGACAATTGCCTACGAACTCGGAAATGGCGGGGCACGGCGTCGAGGCGCTGTGGTCGGAGTACAAACGCACCGGCAGGCGTGCCCTTCGCGATCAGCTCATCGTGCACTACGCCCCGGTGGTGAAATATGTGGCCGGCCGGGTGTCGGTGGGCCTGCCGCGTCACGTGGACGAGTCCGATCTGGCCAGCTACGGGATCATCGGGCTCATGGATGCCATCGAACGGTTCGAACCGGAACGGAAGATCAAGTTCGAGACCTACGCCATCCCCCGCATCAAGGGCGCGATCATCGACGAGCTCCGTTCCATCGACTGGGTACCACGTTCGGTGCGATCCAAGGCTCGAGCTGTCGAGCAGGCGTACTCCCGCCTCGAGGCGACGTTGCACCGGACGCCGACCGACGCCGAGGTGGCGGCCGACCTGGAGATGACCGACACGGAGTTCCAGACCACATTGCGCAAGATCTCGTTCGTCGGAGTCGTGGCGCTGGACGAGGTGTTCCGGGGGGCTGACCGGTCGGACCGCTCGACACTCGGGGAGACCCTCCCGGACAGCACGGCCGGTCCCATGGACACCTTTGAGGTGAAGGAGACCAAAGAGGCGCTCGTCCGTGCGGTGAGCCAGATGGCCGAGCGGGAGAAGACCGTGCTCACCTTGTACTACTACGAAGGTCTCACCCTGGCCGAGATAGGCGACATCCTGGGAGTGACCGAGAGCCGGGTGTGCCAGATCCATACCAAAGCGGTCCTCCAACTCCGGGCCAAGTTGGCCGACCGTCCCGAGGGGTCGAACCGCCGCACGTCGTCGGGCGATCTCGATGCGAAGCGGGTGACCACCTCTCGGGCCGGCTGAGCACCGGGGCCGATTGCGGGGTCCGAGCCTCGGCGTGGGCCGTCGGAACCGTCACATCCCCTCCTGATCGTTCCCGTTCCGGCCGGTCGGGCCGGTCGGGCCGGGTGGGGTACCGGCTGCGTCGAGTGGAGCGGGGGCGACTGGAGCGGTACCATGAACCGGCCGTGTCGCCCGTACCTCGATGGACTGGTACGGCAATGGACTGGTACGGCAATGGAATGGTACGGCAGTGGACTGGTACGGCAATGGAGCAGCACCAATCGAGCCACCGACCGCGTCCACGGTCACCCTGGAGACGGGGTGCGTCGGTCGGGATGGAAAACCGTAGCGAGGAGACGTTGCATGGCTGTCGTTACCATGAAGCAACTGCTGGGCGCGGGTGTCCACTTCGGACACCAGACCCGCCGTTGGAACCCGAAGATGCGCCGCTTCATCCTGGGTGAGCGCAACGGCATCTATCTGATCGACCTCCACCAGACGATGGAAGGCATCGAGGAGGCTTACGGCTACGTCCGCGACCTGGTGGCCGGGGGCGGGACCATCCTGTTCGTGGGTACGAAGAAGCAGACCCAGGGCCCTGTTGCCACCTTTGCAGCGGCATGCGGCATGCCGTACGTCAACGAGCGCTGGCTGGGTGGGATGTTGACCAATTTCCAGACCGTCTCGACCCGGGTCAAGCGGATGAAGGAATTCGAGGCCATGCGCGACGCAGGTGACTTCGACGCCATGCCGAAGAAGGAGGCTCTGCGGCACACCCGGGAGTTGGAGAAGCTCGAACGCAATCTGGGAGGCATCCGGGGATTGGAGAACCTGCCCGACGCCATCTTCGTCATCGACACGAAGAAGGAGCAGATCGCGGTCACCGAGGCCAACAAGCTCCATATGCCGGTGGTCGCCGTCGTCGATACCAACTGCGACCCGGATGTCATCGACTTCGTGATACCCGGCAACGACGACGCCATCCGGTCGGGGACCCTGCTCTGCCGAGTGATCGCCGACGCGGTCGTGGAGGGACGGTTCGTGGCCGACCAGCGCCCGGCGGTCGAAGCGGCCACCGCCGCTGCGGCGTCTGCTGCGTCTGCTGCGTCTGCTGCGTCTGCTGCGTCGGGCGCATCGGTCGTCCCGACCCCGACCGCCCCTGTCGCCTCCGAGCCGGAAGCCCCGACCGCCCCTGTGGCCTCCGAGCCGGAAGCGTCCCTCACCGGGGAGACTCCGTAGTGGCCACGTTCTCGGCCAAGGACGTGCAGCATCTTCGCCAGCTGACAGGTGTGGGGATGCTCGACTCCAAGCGTGCACTCGAAGCCAACGACGGCGACACGAACCGTGCGGTGACCTGGCTCCGCGAGCAGGGACTGGCCGGTTCGGCCAGGCGGGAGGATCGTGACGCGTACGAAGGGACGGTGGCGGTGGCCAGGTCGGGCCGCGCCGCCGCAATCGTGCAGTTGCGTTCGGAGACCGACTTCGTGGCGAAGTCCGACGAATTCGTGGATCTGACGAACGAGCTCGCCGCCACCGTCGCCGATCAGGGAGTCGACGCGGTGGAGCGGCACGTAGCCCGGATCGGGGATCTCAATGCCACCCTCAAGGAGAACATCTCGTTGGGTCGCGTGGTTCGTGTCGAAGCCCCCGAAGATGGTGTGGTGGATTCCTATCTGCATCTGCAGGCCGGCCGGGGGGTGAACGCCGTCGTGGTGGCTCTGGACGGGGGCACCCCCGAGCTGGCCCATGATGTCGCCGCTCACATCGCGTTCGCCCGTCCCACCTACATCACCCGCGACGAGGTTCCAGAGGAGGAGATAGCGGCCGAGCGGGAGACCGTCGAGAAGATCGCCCGCAACGAGGGCAAGCCGGACGCGGCGCTCCCGAAGATCGTCGACGGGCGCCTGAACGGATGGTTCAAGGAGCGGGTCTTGGTGGATCAGGCGTTTGTGAAGGATGAGAAGCAGACCATCGGCAAGCTCCTCGGCCCGGCACGCGTGATCCGGTTCGAGCAGGTCGTCGTCGGCGACTGAACCAGTGGTGGTCGATGGGCGGCGCATCGTCTTGAAGCTGTCGGGTGAGGCGTTGGCCTCTTCGGCCTCGGACGAGACCATCGACGCGATCGTGGTCGAGCGGTTGGCCGTGGAGATCGCCGAGACCCGATCCGACCTGGGACTCGAACTGGCGGTCATGGTCGGAGGTGGAAACATCTGGCGGGGAACTACCGGAGCAGGGGCGGGCATGGACCGGGCCACATCGGACACGATGGGGATGCTGGCCCCCGTCATCAATGCCCTGGCCCTCCAGGACGCCCTCGAGCACCATGGTCAGCCGACCCGGGTGCTGTCGGCTGTGCACATGGCAGAGGTGGCCGAACCGTACATCCGTCGCCGGGCGATCCGTCATCTGGAGAAGGGCCGGGTGGTGGTGTTCGCCGCCGGCATGGGGAACCCCTACTTCACCACCGACACCTCTGCCGCCTTGCGTGCAGCGGAGATCGAGGCGGGACTGCTGTGCAAGGGCACCCATGGCGGAGTGGACGGTGTCTACTCGGCTGACCCCCGGATCGATCGGAACGCCGTCCGCTACGACGAGATCTCCTTCAAGGAGGTGGTCGCGAAGGACCTCCGGGTGATGGATCTGACCGCCATCACCTTCTGCATGGACAACGGGCTGCCGATCCGGGTCTTCGACCTGATGAGTCCCGGCAATCTGGCGAAGGCGCTGGCCGGTGATGCCATCGGAACCCTGGTCCGATGAACCTCCAGGTCCGCCCACTCCACCGGATGAAGCCGGCGCCTCGTGACTACGCTGGGTGTTCGATGGACGAAGACCTGACCGGACTGGTGGTGTCAGAAGCGCGGGATCACATGGCCAGAGCCGTGGAGCATACCCGGGCCGAATTCGGAACGATTCGGACCGGTCGGGCTTCCCCCGCCCTGGTCGAGCATGTGAAAGTCGACTATTACGGCACCGAGACCGAGCTTCGCCAGATCGCCGGCTTCAGCGTGCCGGAGGCCCGGCTGCTGGTCGTCGCCCCCTACGACAAGGGTGCACTGGGCGCCATCGAGAAGGCCCTGCAGAGTTCCGATCTGGGTATCACCCCTTCGAACGACGGCGCGGTCATCCGCTTGAACTTCCCGGTACCCACCGAGCAGCGTCGCAAGGAGCTCGTGAAGATGGTCCGGCACAAGGCCGAGGAGGGGAAAGTGAGCGTTCGCAACGTGCGTCGCGCCGCCCGTCAGGACCTCGAGTCCATGCAGAAGGACGGCGACATCTCGACGGACCAGCTCAAAGGGGTGGAGAAGGATCTGGAACGGTGCACCCAGGACCAGGTGGCGGCGATCGACAAGCTGCTCGTGCACAAAGAGCAAGAGCTCCTCGAGATCTGAACCCGTCCCGGAGCCAGTCACTCCGGGCGGTGGGAGGGATTTGCAGACGTGGAAGACGTCCGAGACCAGCCGGATGACGAGGTGACCGAGACCGGCACTCCTCCAGCGCGACCCGAACCGGTGGGCCCGATCAGTGAGCGGGTGCGCATCGTCGGCGCCGAACCGGCCGGGGAGAGCACGATCGAGCTTCCGGTCGTCCGTACCGATTCGCCGCGCGATGCTCCAGAGCGCGAGGGCACCGGACCGGGAACGACCGAGCCGGTCGAGTGGGATGAAGAGATCCCATGGTTCGGCACCGAGCCTCCCGACAGGACCGAGCCTCCCGACAGGACCGTGGAGCCGAGCCCTGAGCTGATCGATGTTCCGGACCGGGATGAGGAATCGGAAGGCGGATCACCCTCGGTGCGACTGATCGATGAGCCTGTCGAACCGGTGCCGGAGGGTCGTGCCGTCGAACCGGTCGTACCTGGGCAGACCGCCGTGCCGACGCCGACAGCGGTGTCCACCGAGCTCCCGCACTGGACCGAACCGCCCACCGGTCAGGTGCCTGCCGTCCTGTCCCGAGACGGTGGAGATGAGGGCGTTGGCCAGGGAGTCAGCGGGCCGACCTGGCGAGAGGAGGATGCCGACTGGGAGGCCCACGAAGAGGAATTCGAGCCGAGTATGTTCGCCGACGAGGAGTTTGCGGTGGGCTCGCTCGACGAGACCAATCGAACCGACGCGGACCGCCGACCCTGGGAATTCGATCTGGAGACAGAGCCGCGGACCCTCGTGCAAGAACCGGTTACCGAGCCGGTGGAGATCGTGGGACCGGTGGTGGACAGGAGCGACCGGCCGAAGGGCACCGAGCGTCGTTCCTCCACGTCGCAGAGGCCTGGGCCGCGCAAGCCAGCCGGTGAACCGGTCCCCACCTCCGTCACCCCGGCGGTTGCTCGGGTACCAGACGACGAGCCCGGAGCTCCTGCCGATGAGCTGCCTGCCGATGAGGAGCTGTTCACCGAACGTCCGCGTCCGAGCGGTGTCCCGCGATCGGGCAGGCCCCGGAGTAGTGGATTGCGGCCGGAGCGCATCCGGGCGAAGCGCCCTGATGATGTCGACGCGCTGATCGACACCCCGCTGGCGGCGGAACCGCCAGGTGCCTCGGTCACCGAGGTGCCGGGAGCGGGTCGGCGCCGCGGTGGTCTGGCCGACCTGGCTGCCGCCGACCGTCTCTCCGAGCGCTCCGGAGCGGGGTCCGTGCCCCTCGAGGGTGACGGGATCGAAGGTCCGTGGCCGGACGAGGACTTGCCGGAGCGCCCGCGTCGAGCAGGTAGTAGGTGGCGCCGGGCGGCGCGGCGGCCCCCGGGCGGCGGTGACGAACCGCCGGTTGAGGCAACCCGAGAGGCCACCCTCGCCCGGGCCGCGCCGGCAGCTCCGCGAGAGACGGTCCCCGGTCGCGCACCGGCCGGCATCGAGCCCGTCAGTGGGGGCCCACCGGACCCCAAGCGGGTCGAGGTCGGCGCGATGCTGGCCGCCTCGAAGGCCGACCGCCGGCCCGATAGCTCGATCGGGGTGCGGGTGGGAACCGGGCTGGGCGTGGCCGTGATCGCCCTGGTGGCGTTCAAGTTGGGAACGGTCACCTCCCTGCTGCTCAGCGTGGTGGTGGTCACCATCGCTGCCGGCGAGTGCTTTGGCGCCCTGCGACGAGCCGGCTACCACCCGGCCACGCTGATGGGTCTCACCGGGACCGTGCTTCTGGTGGTCGGGGCCTACTTGAAGGGCGTCGGCGCCTTTCCGTTGATCATGGTCCTGGTCTTCGTCTTCACCCTGCTGTGGTACCTGTTCGGGATCGAACGAGGGTCGCCGGTGGCCGGCGCCGCCGCCACCCTGTTGACCTTCGGCTGGGTGTCGGTTCTCGGCGCATACGCTGGGCTGCTCCTTGCACCCTCGGAGTTCCCCGACCGGACCGGAATCGCGTTGCTGCTCGGCGCGATCATCGCCACCGTTGCCAATGATGTGGGTGCCCTGGCCATCGGCAGCTGGTTCGGTCGTCACCCCCTGGCCTCGGGTATCAGCCCGAACAAGACCTGGGAGGGTCTGCTCGGCGGAGCGGTGGCTTCCATCGTCATCTCGGCTGTCGTGGTGGGTGCGATCCATCCCTGGAACATCTCGCATGCTGCTCTGCTCGGTGTGGTGGTGGCGGTGGTGGCACCAATCGGTGATCTGTGCGAATCACTCCTCAAACGGGACCTGAGGCGCAAGGATATGGGCAGCATGCTGCCCGGCCACGGCGGCGTCATGGATCGGGTCGACGCCCTCCTCTTCGTGCTGCCCGCCACCTACTACCTGGTGCGCGCGCTCCATATCGCCTGAGGTTCGGGCAGGCTTGAGTGATGGGCTCCCCGACCGCCGCCACCCGGTCCGTGCCGCAGGTGGTGCAGGCATCGGAGCGGGCCGGATCGGTCCCAGGCGCCGACGGTCTCGTTGCCGTGAGCCTTCTCGGTTCGACCGGATCGATCGGTACGCAGTGCATCGAGGTGATCGAGTCCTGTCCCGACCGGTTCGAGGTCGTCGCGCTCGGAGCGAACCATTCCATCGACCGTCTCGCCCAACAGGCCCAGCGATTCCACCCTCGGGTCGTGGCACTGGCTGATCCGACCCGGGCCGACCGGCTGGCCTCGATGCTGCCAAGCGGAACGGAATTGCTCACCGGGGCACACGCTCTGGCCGAGATCGCCACCACCGGGGATGTGGTGGTGAATGGGATCGTCGGGTTCGCCGGACTGCCGGTTACCCTGGCCGCGCTCAATTCCGGTCGCCGGTTGGCGCTGGCCAACAAGGAGTCGATCATTGCAGGTGGCCCGGTCGTCCGGCAGGCCAGGACGACCGGGGGCGCGGAGATCATCCCCGTCGACTCGGAGCACTGTGCCCTGCACCAGTGCCTGCGTTCCGGCGGCGCCTCCGAAGTGGGTCGCCTGATCCTGACCGCCTCGGGAGGGCCCTTCCGAGGTTGGACGGACGACCAGCTTGCCACCGTCGACGTCGAGGGCGCCCTCTCCCATCCGACCTGGACGATGGGACCGAAGATCACCGTGGACTCCTCCACCTTGATGAACAAGGGCCTCGAGGTCATCGAGGCACACGAGCTCTTCGGGCTCGAGGTCGATGCCATCGACGTCCTGGTCCACCCCCAGTCGGTCGTCCATTCGATGGTCGAGTTCTGCGACGGGGCCACGATTGCCCAGCTCTCCCTGCCCGACATGCGCCTGCCGATCGGCTACGCCCTCGGCCATCCCGACCGGCTGCCGGTTCCGTTCGGTTCCATCGACTGGGCGGTCCTCGGCGGGCTGTCGTTCGAGGAGCCGGATCGTGTCCGATTCCCGTGCCTAAACCTGGCCTATCAGGCCGGCCGGACCGGCGACCTGGCGCCGGCCTGGCTGAGCGCGGCCAACGAGGTGGCAGTGGAGGCGTTCCTGGGGCGACGGATCTCATGGAGCGCCATTTCCGAGGTGGTCGGAACCACACTCGATCGCTACGATCCACCGAGCCCGTCGGCTACGGGACGTACGGTCGACGACGTGCTCGAAGCCGACGCCCGTTCACGGCAGTGGGCGGCCAAGGCGGTACGCGGCAAGGAGGCAGCGTGACCGTGGCCGACCGGGGCCGGGGTCGGGAGCCCCGGTCCGACTCTCGAGACGTCGGGCCCGAGGACGGGCCGAGCGATCAGGTCGGACCAGCCCGACGGCCGGCGATCCAGCTGGTGGTTGCGGTGGTGGCGATCGTGGCCCTGGCGGTTTCGACCGGGGCCACCGATCTGCTGATCGTGATCGCCGCGGTCGTGGCCATCGTCATGCTGCACGAGCTCGGCCACCTCCTGGCGGCCAAGCGCGGTGGCATGAAGGTCACCGAGTACTTCCTCGGGTTCGGACCGCGCCTGTGGTCGATCCGGCGGGGGGAGACCGAGTACGGGGTGAAGGCGTTTCCACTGGGCGGCTACGTGAAGATCCCCGGGATGACCAATCTGGAGGATGTCGATCCGGCCGACGAGGCCCGCAGCTACCGTCAACAACCGTTTCGGTACCGGTTGCTCGTGGCGGTGGCCGGCTCGGGCATGCACTTCCTGATGGCCTTCGTGCTGCTCTGGTCCCTCCTCGCCTTCGTCGGCACGGGGAACCCGAACCACGTGCAGGTCCAGGCGCTCCAAGAGGTGGCCGGTCGGCCGGGTCCGGCCCAGACGGCGGGGGTCAAGGTCGGGGACATCATCGATTCGGTCGACGGCAGGGCGGTCGGGGGTGACGTCGGGCTGCTGACCGCGCTGTTGCACGATCACCCCGACCAGCCGGTCACCATGGTGGTCGAGCGCGGGGGGGTGCGACACTCCCTCGTCGTCGTCCCCGCCAACGGCCGAACCGATCACGAACCCGGGGTGGTGGCACCGTCCGGCTTGGCACCCTACGGCGTCATCGGGGTGAGCCTCGGTGAACCCACGCAGCGTACCCCACCACTGCAGGCGTTCGGCTCGACGGTCACCGGACTGGTCCGGTACACCGGGGCGACCGTGGCTGGGGTCGCCCATCTCTTCTCCCCTGGCGGCGTGGTCTCCCGCTTCCATCAGGCGGTGAGCGCCAAGGCCGCCAACCGGGCCGCGGCGAACGGTACCCGGGTCGAATCGGTGGTGGGGGCGGTCCGCACGGCCACCCAGGCGGCCCAAGCCGGCATCGGAGCTTTCCTCGCCATCTTGGTCTCCCTCAACCTCTTCCTCGGCGTCTTCAACCTCTTTCCGATGCTGCCGCTCGACGGCGGGCACGTGGCCATTGCCGTCTACGAGAAGATCCGGACCGGCAGGCACCGGATCGCCTATCACGCCGACGCGGCCAAACTGATGCCGTTCACCTGGTTGATGTTGCTCTTCATAGGAGTGCTGTTCGCCACGGCACTGGTCACCGACATCCTCCATCCGATGGCCAACCCGTTCCGTTGATCTCATCGCGAGCACACCAGCCCTACCATGGAGGCATGGCACGAACCGGCTGGGACCTCGCCGAGCGGCGCCCTACGCGGCAGATCCACGTGGGAGACGTAGCGGTGGGCGGGGGTGCACCGGTGACGGTGCAGTCGATGACGACCTCCAAGACGGCCGATGCCGAGGCAACCTTGGCCCAGATCTACGCGCTGGCGGCCGCCGGTTGCGATCTTGTCCGGTGTACGTGCAATGAGGAGGCGGCGGCCGAGGGGCTGGCCCGAATCGTCCCCCGGTCACCGGTTCCGATCATCGCCGACATCCACTTCCACCACGAGATGGCCCTGGCTGCACTGGAGGCTGGGGTGAAGGGCCTTCGGCTCAACCCGGGCAATCTGCGCAAGGAGGTGGAGATCAAGCAGGTGGCCGCAGAGGCGAGGGACCGCGGCGTCCCGATCCGCATCGGGGTCAATGCCGGTTCGCTCCACCCGGACCTGTTCAAGCGGTTTGGTGGGGCGACGGCCGAAGCTCTCGTGGAATCGGCCCGCATGGAGCTGGAATACTTCGCCGAGGTCGGTTTCGATGACGGGAAGATCTCGGTAAAGGCGTCGTCCGTGCCGCGCATGATCGATGCCTACCGCCTCGCGTCGGAGACCTTCGATCATCCACTCCACCTCGGGGTGACCGAGGCCGGTCCACCTCCGGCCGGGCTGCTGAAGGGTACAGCGGGCATCGCTACCCTTCTCTCCGAGGGCATCGGCGACACCATCCGATATTCGCTGACCGCCGACCCGGTGGAAGAGGCGAAGGCGGGTCGCCAATTGCTCGAAGCGCTCGGTCTCCGCGAGCGGCGCGACCTCGATCTCATAGCCTGTCCGAGCTGCGGTCGTGCGGAGATCGACGTGATCGCGGTGGCCCAGGCCGCGCAGAAGGCGCTCGAGGGTCGGAACCTCCCCATCCAGGTCGCGGTGATGGGATGTGTGGTGAATGGTCCGGGAGAGGCTCGCAGTGCTGATCTGGGGATCGCCGCAGGTCGCCACCGGGGCCACCTGTTCATCAAAGGGAAGATCGTCCGGGTGGTGCCCGAGGACGAAATGGTCGACGCGTTGGTCAACGAGGCCGAGCAGCTGGTCGTCCAGGGGGCAGAGGCTCGGCTGGCAGCCGCCGATGCCGGCGCCGAGGCCGCGGCCGAAGCCGACCGCCTGGCACTCCTCGATGACAAGGGGGCCGATGCGAATGCGTCGGAGACCAGGGTCGAGCTCATCCGCAAGAAGTTCGGAGCCGATTGACCGCCGATCACCTGGTCGCCCCCCGATAACGTAGCGGCCAATGCTTCCCACTCCCGACGCCCCGGCCGCTGCCGCCACGGTCGGGGCCAAGGCTGCCCTCACCTCCCGGAGCGAGGACTTCCCGCGTTGGTACCAGGAAGTAGTGGCGAGGGCCGAGCTGGCAGAGAACGGGCCGGTGCGGGGGACGATGGTCATCCGTCCCTGGGGATACGCCATCTGGGAACGACTCCAGAGTGCTCTCGACCTTCGGATCAAGGCGGCCGGCGTGGAGAACGCCTATTTCCCGCTCTTCATACCGGAGTCGTATCTCCGGCTCGAGGCAGAGCACGTGGAGGGTTTCAGCCCCGAGCTGGCGGTGGTGACCCATGGCGGAGGTCGACGGCTCGAGGAGCCAGTGGTCGTGCGTCCCACCAGTGAGACAGTGGTCAACAGCTACTTCGCCCGGTGGGTCCAGAGCCATCGCGACCTCCCCCTGCTCATCAACCAGTGGGCCAACGTGGTCCGGTGGGAGCTTCGTCCCCGGTTGTTCCTGCGCACCAGCGAGTTCCTGTGGCAGGAGGGCCACACCGCACACGCCACCGAGACCGACGCCTACGCCTTCGCCCTCAGGATCCTGAACGACGTCTACGTCGAGACGATGACCGAGGTGGCGCGAATCCCCGTGCTCACCGGGGAGAAGACGGAGCGCGAGCGGTTCGCCGGCGCCACCCGCACCTGGACTTGCGAAGGGATGATGGGGGACGGCAAGGCGCTGCAGATGGGGACCAGTCACGAGCTCGGCCAGAACTTCGCGCGGGCCTTCGGTATCCAGTTCACCAGCGAGGAGGGACGACTGGAGTACGCATGGCAGACCTCCTGGGGGGTGTCCACCCGGTTGATCGGCGCGCTGATCATGGCCCACGGCGACGACGCCGGCCTGCGACTGCCTCCGGCTCTGGCTCCGATCGAGGTGGTGGTGCTCCTGGTCAGGGATTCATCGGATGTCCGGAGTGCGGCCGACACGCTCGCATCCCGCCTTCGCGACGGAGGGCACCGGGTGCGGCTCGATGACCGGACGGATACCTCGTTCGGCCGACGGTCGGTCGACTGGGAGCTGAAGGGTGTACCGGTCCGGGTCGAGATCGGGCCTCGAGATCTGGCCGATGGCAAGGTGACCGTCGTCACCCGTCACACCCGCTCGAAGGCGACGGTAGGGATCGAGCGGGCCGCTGGGATGGTGTCCGAGGTCCTGGCCGGGGTCGGAGAGGAGCTCTACAGGGAGGCATTGGCTGCCCGAAGGGCCCGTACGGTTGAGGTGAGCACGGTGCCAGAAGCCGCCGAAGCCGCAGCCGGTGGGTTCGCTCTTCTTCGGTGGTCGGAGCTCGGGGAGCAGGGAGAAGATGCGTTGGCGGCCCACGCGATGAGCGTCCGGTGCCTTCACCCGGCTGGCGACCTCGAGGCCGCCGTTCGGTCCGACCGGGAAGATCGGTCCGACCGGGCGTCGCTGGTAGCGGTGGTGGCACGGTCGTACTGAGCTCCCTTTCCGTCGCGAACCTGCACGTCACGCCGTTTACAGCGGCACAGGCCACTGCTATACTTTCGTGCCTGCCGTTCGGTTGGACTCAAGTGGCGCTGATGGAGCGTGGGCGGACAGCCCACGCTTTTGTTTTGGCCTGACCTCGGTCGGCAACGGAGGTGTAGGACCGCAGTTCACCAGCACGGGACACGACACAGATCGCCAGTGGCATCGGAAGGAGGCAACACAGATGACCGACGACCTCTACGGCATGGTCGAGCCAGTGGTGTCTGCTCTCGAGCTGGAGTTGGTGGACGTCGAACAGCGTTCCGGAGTGGTGTTGGTGACGGTCGATCGTCCAGGTGGCGTGGATCTCGAATCGCTGGTCCGTGCCGACAGGGCGGTGACGGTCGCCTTCGACGAGGTCGGGCTGTTCGAGCGGAGATACACCTTGGAGGTTTCGAGTCCCGGGGTGGAGCGGATGCTGCGCCGGCCTGAGCACTTCACCCGGGCGATGGGGGAGATGATCTCGGTCAAGACGCGGCCGCAGGTCCCCGGAGAGCGGAGGCTTCGGGGGACCCTTGTGGAGGCCGACGACGAGGGGTTCGAGCTGTCGACCGGCCAAGCCGGCACTGACCGGGTTCGGCTGGCGTACTCCGATGTCGACCGGGTTCGGACGGTGTTCGAATGGGGTCCGGGCCCGCGCCCGGGTGAACGGGGAAAGGCGAACGCCGGCCGCACCGGGCACGATGGCGATGCCCGGACGGGGGGCGGCACGGATCAGGCGGAGAGGAAGCAGGTCGCGACGTCATGAGCAAGACGAACTTCGAGTTTCTCGACGCGTTGGGCCAGATCGCCCGTGACAAGGGCATCTCCGTCGACACGCTGCTCGATGCCCTGGCCAATGCGCTGGTGGCCGCCTATAAGCGTCGTCCAGATGCCGCCGAGGAAGCCGTTGTCACCATCGACCCCGACTCCGGCGAGATCCGCGTCTACGGACAGGAGCTCGACGACGACGGCAACGTCGTACGCGAATGGGACGACACGCCAGACGACTTCGGCCGTATTGCCGCCCAGACTGCCAAGCAGGTGATTTTGCAGCGGATCCGTGAGGTCGAGCGCGATCTCAAGTACGAGGAGTACGCAGGTCGGGAAGGTGACATCGTCACCGGAATCGTCCAACAGACCGACAACCGGTACACTTTGCTCGATCTGGGCAAGGTCGAGGCCCTGCTTCCCCAGGCGGAACAGGTCTCCTACGAGCGGTACGATCATGGAGCCCGTCTGAAGGCCTACATCGTCGAAGTCCGCAAGACGACCAAGGGTCCCCAGATCGTGGTGAGCCGGAGCCATCCTGGTTTGATCAAGCGTCTGTTCGAGCTCGAGGTGCCCGAGATCTCCTCGGGGGCGGTGGAGATCAAGGCGGCCGCCCGGGAGCCCGGGCACCGGACAAAGATCGCGGTCTGGTCCAACGATCCCAACGTCGATCCGGTGGGCGCCTGTGTCGGCGCACGTGGATCACGGGTCCGGATGGTCACCAACGAGCTCCGGGGCGAGCGTGTCGACGTGGTCCCCTTCTCCGACGATCCGGTCGAGCTTATCCAATCCGCCCTTGCTCCGGCCCGAGTGCGTGAAGTCCGCCTCGATGACGAGACCGGAACGGCCACGGTCGTGGTGAGCGACTATCAGCTCTCCCTGGCCATTGGGAAGGAAGGGCAGAACGCGCGCCTGGCCGCACGGCTCACCGGCTGGCGAATCGATATCAAGAGCGAGTCGCAGCTGGCCGAGGAAGAGTCCGGCTATGCAGGGGAGGAATGGGCCGAAGGGGAATGGATCCAGAACGAAGCGGGCGAGATGGTCTGGCAGCCTGCCGAGGGGGGCACTGCGGTATCGGCTGCTGAATGGTCACGGGGCGCCGCGCCCGAGGCAGCCGCGCCCGAGGCAGCGGAGTCCAATGGAGGTGGCGAAGCGGACGCCGCGGACGCCGTCTCCGACCCGGTGGCCGACGTCGATGCGGTGCCGGCCGGGGTCATCGAGCCGGCTGGAAGCGAGGCCGCGGGGAAGGGTACGGCATAGTCCCTGTTCGGACCTGCGTCGGATGCCGGAGGAGACGTTCTTGCGACGAGCTGGTTCGGATCACGGCCGGGCCTCGGGGACTGGAGCCCTCCCGGCACGGTCCGGGCCGGGGCGCCTGGTTGTGCCTGGATACGCTCGACTGCTTCGATCGGGCGGTGAGGCGGAAGGCTTTCGACCGGGCCTTGCGGACGCGGGTCGGAACAGAAGGGCTGGCCAAGCTCGGTGGATTGCTCGCCGCTCGACGCAGGCCCGGTGGGCTCGAGCCGGGCTCGGAGGAACCATCCCCGTGATGTGCGAGGATAGAGAGTCGTGCGTGCGTGCCAGCGCGTGCGACCTGGACGAAGGGCAGTAGCAGCCGTTGCCGAAGAAGATCCGTGTCTACGAGCTCGCACACGAGCTCGGTCTCACCAACAAGGAAGCGCTCGACCTCTGCCTTTCGTTGGGCATGGGGGTGAAGAGCCACTCATCATCCATCGAGGACGCTCAGGCCGACCGCGCCCGGCGAAAGGCGGACCGGGAAGGGCTGCGCCGGCCGGTGCAGCCCGAGGAGCCGGCTCCCGCCGGGAAGGGTTCAGCCGAAAAGGCGACTGCCGGGAAGGCTTCAGTCGGGAAGGCTCCAGCCGAAAAGGCGGCTGCCGTACGGTCGGTGGCCCCACCATCCGTGGACTCGACCTCACCTGGTGCCACCGGTGGGCACGCCGACCGGGCAGGGGCTGGAACCGCCATCGACCGTGGGTCGGTCGGGGACGTGCCTTCCGACGGGGCCGGATCCGTGCGGCCTACCAAGCGATCGGGCGCCCGATTGATCACCAGCCGCCCCTCGTCGGAGATGCCCGGCCCCCCCTCCATCCCATCTTCCCCACCCCGGGCAGCGGCGCCTCCGACCGCGCCGGCCAGGGCACCCGCACCGACTCCGGCCAGGGCACCCGCACCGGCGCCGGCCAGGGCACCCGCAAAGCCGGCCCCGCCGGCCGCCGGCACGGTCTCTCCGGCCGCCGCATCTCCGCTGCCGGGATCACCGGTAGCTTCGACGAGCGCGCCGGTCCTGGACCCGGCGGCCTCCGGCGAATCCGCCACCCAGGTGCCCGCGCCGTCGGGTTCGCCGCCGAACGTCGGGCCCGGGGCGCCGCCTTCATCGACCGGCGATCCAGGCGGGTCTGTCGCAATGGCACCAGCTGGTTCCCCCACCCAGGCTCCGGCGCCCCAGACTCCACCGGGTACCGCACCCGGCGACCCCGTACCTCCCGCCCCCGGCGGTCCACCGCGGTCGTTGAGTGGGAAGCCCATCCCGCCACCGCCCGGTTCAGGCGGCCGTCGCCCGACGCCAGGTGCCTCACGCCCGGCCGGGGCCGGCGGGTATTCCGGTCGTTCCGGTGGATCCACCCCGGGAGGGGTCCGAGGGGGCGTGCCGCGAAGTGGTGGTGGTGGATTCGCCGGGCGCCCCGGCGGCGGTCCCGGTGGTGGCCCTGGCGGTGGCCCGAGCGGTGGGTTCGCAGGGCGACCCGGTGGACCCGGCGGACGCGGCGGTCCCGGAATGGGCCGCGGCCGCCCCAACCAACGCCGGCCACGTCGCCGGAGACGCAATCTCGAGGAGCTGGAGCCGACCCAGCTGACGGCCTACGCGCCCTCCACAGCGCCGGTTCCCGACTCCGAGGTGATCGTCGAGCGAGGTTCGACGGCTCGAGACCTCGGGCCGAAGCTCAACCGTTCGGCGGGGGACGTGATCCGCTTCCTTCTGTTGCAAGGGGAGATGGTGACCGCCACCCAGTCCCTGTCCGACGACATGATCGAGCTGTTCGCAGCTGAGCTGGGCGCCGAAGTGCGGCTGGTCGACCCCGGCGAGGAGCGCGAGGCCGAACTCATGGCCAAGTACTTCGACGATGACGAGGAGGAGGTCGATGAGTCGGAACTGCGTCCGCGTCCGCCCGTCGTCACCGTCATGGGACACGTCGACCACGGCAAGACGCTCCTGCTCGATCGGATCCGATCCTCGAACGTCGTGGCTGCCGAGGCCGGCGGTATCACGCAACACATCGGTGCCTATCAGGTCGAGTGGCACGGCCATCCGATCACCTTCATCGATACACCTGGTCACGAGGCCTTCACAGCCATGCGGGCCCGCGGGGCCGAGGTCACCGACATCGTGGTCCTCGTGGTCGCGGCGGACGACGGAGTGATGCCCCAGACCGTCGAAGCCATCGATCATGCCAGGGCGGCCGAGGTCCCGATCATCGTGGCCGTCAACAAAGTGGATCGGGAGGAAGCCGACCCGAGTCGCGTCCTGCAGCAGCTCTCTGAGCACGGATTGGTCCCCGAAGCGTGGGGGGGCGACACCATCAGCGTGGAGGTCTCCGCTCTCCAGAACCTCGGAGTCGACGATCTGCTCGAGCAGATCGTCCTCGTCGCGGAAGTCGAGGAGCTGGTGGCCACGCCCGAGGGGAGGGCCCGCGGCGTGGTCATCGAGGCCGAACTCGAGATCGGTCGCGGTCCGGTGGCTTCGGTCATCGTGGAGCAGGGCACCTTGCGGGTGGGCGATCCCATCGTGGCCGGCGCAGCGTGGGGAAAGGTCAAGGCGTTGGTGGACGATCGGGGCGAGCAGGTGAAGGAAGCTCCACCGTCCACCCCGATCCAGGTTCTCGGCTTCTCCGAGCCTCCCGAGGCCGGGGACGAGCTCCGGGTGGCGCCGGAGCTCGCACAGGCCCGCACCATCGGTGAGGCCCGAGCCCACCGTTACCGAGTGGCCGGGCACGTTCCGGCGGCGACCACCGCCCTCGGTGGGGCGAAGCTCGAAGATCTCTTCGAGCAGATCCAACGCGGGGAGACCGCGACCCTCAATCTGATCCTCAAGGCAGACGTGCGGGGCTCTCTGGAAGCGGTCACCGAGAGTCTTCGCAAGCTCGAGCGGGAGGACGTCAAGCTCAGCTTCGTCCATCGCGGCGTCGGGGGGATCACCGAGTCGGACGTGGAACTGGCTCAGGCATCCACCGCCACCATCATCGGGTTCGATGTCCGGCCCGACCGCCGGTCGAGGGAGATGGCCGCCAAGGCCGGTGTGGAGATCCGCACCTACGAGGTGATCTACAAGCTTCTGGAGGATCTGGAATCGGCCATGCTCGGACTTCTTGCGCCGGTGTTCGAGGAGATCGTCACCGGAGAAGCGGAGGTCCGCCAGGTGTTCAGGGTGCCGAGAGTGGGCGCCGTCGCCGGCTGCTACGTGAGGGACGGGGTCATCACCCGCGGTTCGAAGGTCCGCTTCCTGCGGGAAGGCGTGGTCATCTGGAAGGGCACCATCACCTCGCTCCGTCGCTTCAAGGATGACGCACGTGAGGTGTCTTCCGGATTCGAGTGCGGCATCGGTCTCTCCGACTACCAGGATCTGAAGGACGGCGACATCATCGAGACCTACGACGAGCGGGAGATTCCCCGTACGTAGCAGTCAACATCACCGGCATCTGGCTGGCCCGGTCGGCACCCGAGGGGTCCAAGCGGTGTCTCGTGAACGGAGGAGCAGTGGCAGCACGCCGCTACGACAATCGGGGCGCAGCGCCCTACCCGCGAGCCCTGCGGGTCAACCAGGTGCTCCGACAGGTGCTCGCCGAGGAACTCGAGAGGCTGGCCGACGCCGAAGACCGGTTGGAGTTGATCACGGTGACCGCAGTCGACACCGCCCCCGATTTCAGTCATGCCACGGTCTACGTGAGCTCGATGGGGACCGAAGCCGCCGAGGCACTCGGTGAACGCCGCGCCCAGCTGCAACGTGCCGTCGGACGGCAGGTTCGGATGAAACGGACACCGCTCCTCGAGTTCGCAGTCGATCCCGCGGTGATAGCCGGCGAGCGGCTCGAGTCGAGACTTCGTCGGATCCGACAGAGCGAGTCAGCGCCGGGAACCGATCGGGTGGAGCGGTGGACCGGAGGCAACGGCGTCGGTGCGTCCGACCCGGACCCTGAGTGATGGCGGCGCCCGAGGACCAGACCAGCGGGCTGGTGGTCGTTGACAAGGAGGCGGGTTGGACCTCCCATGACGTGGTGGCCCGATGCCGGAGGGCCTTCGGCCAGCGCCGGGTCGGGCACGCTGGGACGCTCGATCCGGATGCGACCGGGGTGCTCCTCGTCGGGCTCGGCCGGGCCACGCGTCTCCTGCGCTTCCTCACGGCACTGCCCAAGACCTACGAGGCGGAGGCGGTGCTCGGTACCACGACGTCCACCCTCGACGCATCGGGCGAGGTGACCGGAACCTTCGACATGGGACGTGTGAGCCTGGCCGATGTGCGGAGGGCAGCGGAGTCGTTCACCGGCCCGATCGAGCAGGTCCCACCGATGGTCTCCGCAGTGAAGGTAGGCGGACGCCGCCTGCATGCCCTGGCCCGTCAAGGGATGGAGGTCGAGCGTGAGCCGCGACCGGTCGTCATCTACCGATTGGAGGTCGATCCAGGTCTCACTCCCGGGGTGTTCCGAATCATCGTGGAGTGCTCGGCCGGCACCTATGTGCGGACCCTTGTGGCAGATCTCGGAGCCGCGCTCGGTGGGGGGGCCCATCTCCGGAACCTTCGGAGGACGCGTGTCGGGTCGTTCTCCCTGGACGAGGCGCGTCTGGTCGACGAGCTGACGCCGGCAGTGGTGCTGACTCCCGCCCAGGCCATGAGGGATCTGGAGCAGGTCGTCGTCACTCCCGACGTGCAACGCAATGTCGCCTGTGGTCTCGCCCTCGACCGGGTACCCCTCGGCGTGGTCGGCCACGGTCCGTGGGGGCTGGTCGACGAGGGCCACCATCTCTTGGCCGTCTACGAAGCCACCGAGACGGATCGAATCCGACCGGCGGTCGTCGTCGAGGCGGCAGGGAGAGGTGAAGGGCGACTGCCAATCGCCGAGCACGCCCGGATGGACAGAAGCCGGACGACCCGGCGGTATCCTTCGTCGATGATGGAGATCGTGACACTCCCGGCGGACGTGCCACCACCGCCGGGCGGCAGTGCGGTGACCATCGGCGCCTATGACGGGGTCCACCTCGGACATCGGGCCCTGCTGACCGAGCTGTCCGCACGAGCCGCTGATGCCGGATTGACCACGGTGGTGGTGACCTTCGATCGGCATCCCGCCTCGGTGGTACGCCCGGAGTCTGCTCCGCAGTTCCTCTGTGACCTCGATCAGAAGCTCGAGTTGCTCGGTGAGGCCGGGGTGGACCGTACCGTGGTTGTCCCGTTCGACACCGATCGGGCCAACGAGACCGCAGAGGACTTCGTCGAGTCCGTGCTCGTACGCGGACTGCGTTCACGTTTGATCGTGGTGGGGGAGGACTTCCATTTCGGCCACGGGCGGAAGGGAAACGTCGCCCTTCTCCGGGAGCTCGGCGCCACCTCGGGCTTCGACGTTGCAGGGATCTCGCTCCGCGGAGACGGTGGCACGGCCGGACCTGCTATCTCGTCGACGAGAATTCGAGCGCTGGTGAGCGAGGGACGGGTGGAGGATGCGGCCGTACTGCTGGATCGACCCCACCAGGTACGCGGTCCTGTGGTGACCGGCGACCGGAGGGGCGGTTCCGAGCTCGGCTTTCCGACGGCCAATGTCGCCGTCGGAGGAGGCATCTGCTTGCCGGCGTGCGGGATCTATGCAGGGTGGTACGAGCGGCCCGACGGATCGCGCTTTGCTTCCGCCATCTCCGTGGGCCGGCGCCCGACCTTCTACCGGGACCAGGCAGAGCTTCTGGTCGAGGCCCACCTGCTGGACTTCTCCGGGGAGCTCTACGGTGAAGAGGCCCGGGTGTGCTTCGTCGCTCGCTTGCGGGACGAATTCCGTTTCGACTCGCCCGAGGCGTTGGTCGCCCAGATGGAACGGGATGTGATCGCCTCCCGCTCCGCCCTCGGCTGACGACGCTCAGATCCCGCCGGGGGGGCAGGGCTCGGCTTCGGTTCGCGCGGTGACCCGGCTGGGTTCAGACCGAGGCGGAACCGCCCTGGAGCTCGCTCCGGAGCTGCCGCTTGAGTACCTTGCCGGCCGGATTACGGGGAAGGGGTTCAGGCCGGAACCAGAACCGGGTGGGAACGCTGAACGCGGCGAGACGCTCGGAGGCGAATCTTCCGAGCTCTTCCGCGGACACCTCTGATCCCGGGCGCAGCACCACGACTCCCCCCACCTCTTCGCCCAGCACCGGATGGGGAATGCCGATGACGGCACAGTCCGCCACCGACGGGTGCTCGTAGAGGGCGGCTTCGACCTCGGCGCAATACACGTTCTCGCCGCCACGGATGATCATGTCCTTCGACCGATCGACGATGAACACGAAACCCTCCTCGTCGATTCGGGCCACGTCACCGGTATGGAGCCATCCCCTAGTGAAGGTTGCCGCAGTCTCCTCGGGCCGGTTCCAGTAGCCGCGGACCACGTTCGGGCCCTTGATCCAGAGCTCGCCGATCCGTTCGGGATCGAGAGGCGCATCCGGGGGTTCATCACCCTCATGGTCTTCAGCCACGACAGCCACCTGGCAAACCGGTGCGGGTGGGCCGACACTGTCCGGCTTGCGTACGTAGTCGTCGCCGGTGTTCATCGTGGTCATCGCCGACGTCTCGGTGAGACCGTAGCCGTTGCCCGGTGCACCGGAAGGGAAGAACTCCTTGATCCTTCTGACCAGGTCCGGAGGACATGGTGCCCCGCCATATGAGATGGACCTGACCGAAGAGGTGTCCCGACGGGCGAACTCAGGTGAATCGATCACTTGCATGACCATGGCGGGTACCCCACCGAAGATGGTGATGTGCTCGCGCTCGATCAACTCCAGTGCCCGCTCGGGGTCGAAGTGGTGCATCATCACCAACTTGCCCCCAGCAAGTGTGTTGGTGACGAGCACGGCATGGCAACCGGTGGCATGGAACAGCGGTACGGACAAGAGGTTGGCGTTGCGGGGGGAAGATGTCACGTCGACCAATGGCCCACTCCGCCGGATCGAACCGACCGTCGAGACGAAGAAGAGGTTCATCAGGTTCGAAGTGCTATTGCGATGTGTGCCGACAGCGCCCTTCGGTTTGCCGGTCGTTCCCGAGGTGTAGAAGATGGTGGCATCGTCATCGGCTTCGATCGCCACATCGGGCAGGTTCGGTTCGAGGAGCGGCTCGGCGGTCAGCTCGTGGAACGGGATCACCGGCAGCGGATGACCACCGGTACGGTCCAGGCTCCCTCCCTTTGCCTTCCGCCGCCGGCCCGCGCGATCTGGTTCTTCGCTGCAGAGCACCATCGTCTCGAGGTTGCAGAGCTCATCCACGTGGGACATGATCCGGCCCCTCCGCTCCTCGTCGACGAACGCGACGGTCGAACCCGAGTCGGAAAGTCCGTATGCCAGCTCGGGTCCGGTCCACCAGGCATTCAAGGGAACGACGACAGCACCCACCGCGACTGCGGCCCAGAAGGTCACGATCCATTCCGGCAGGTTGCGCATGGCAACCGCCACCCGATCGCCCTTCTTGACCCCGCACCGTTCGACGAGAGCTCGTGCCAGGCCGACGACCATCCGGAGATGCTCCGAGTAGGTGATCCGTTCGTCCTCGTAGACGAGGAAGTCTTGTTCGCCGTGGGCGGCTGACGCCTCGAGGACGGTCCGTAAGGTGGCCGGTGCCGACTTCCATGTTCGGGTGTCGATCCCGCGGATCGGGACCACCTCGATTTCGAAGGGCTGCCCGGGTGCGGTGAGCTGGGCGGTGACCTCTGCCAGGGTGGGGACGGTATCGGTGCTCGGAGCGTCGGCGGTCGCATGGGTGCTTTTCTTGTCCATGATGCTCCTCTCGAGGGATCCTCATCCGCCGGCGGCCCCCACCTCGGCGCCCGCGTCCTTGAAGATGGTGCTCCGGTAGTACGCCAGCTCCGCGACGCTTTCCTTGATGTCGTCCATGGCGCGATGGCCACCGGCCTTGGAGGGAGCCTGTGCCACAGCGGACGGGTACCAGCGGGTCGCCAGTTCCTTGATCGTCGAGACGTCGACCGAACGGTAGTGGAGGTAGTCCTCGATCGCCGGCAGGTGTGCCGCCAGAAACCGCCGGTCGGTCCCGATCGAGTTACCGGCCAACGGAACCGTTCTCGGCTTGGCCACATGGGTCCGTATGAAGTCGAGGGTCACCGATCCCGCTTCTTCCAGGGATACGGTCGAGGCGGCGATCGCCTCGAGCAGGCCGCTCTTCTGATGCATGGTACGGACGACGTCATCCATGAGATCGAGCTGCCCCGCCAGGGCGCTCACCACGAGGTCAGGTCCCTCGCCCACGACAGTCAGGTCATCGTCGGTCACCAGACTGGCGATTTCGACGATGACGTGGCGAGCCGGATCGAGTCCGGTCATCTCGAGGTCCATCCACACCAGCACGCGGTGAGGCTACCGGGTGGACGCCCGGCGGTAAAAGGGGCGCACTCCGCTCGGACCGGCGCCTGGTCGGAGGCCATTCGCCACCGGCCTGGTCCTTGCTACTCGGCGGCGCTAGCGTCCGGACGGCGAGGGCGGTCGGAGAGTCGGTCGGTGATGCGCGAAGCGGATGACGGCGTGGAGGTCGATGTGATAGCGCCGGCTGGAGACGCACCGGCATGGGCGGCCTCTCCGGACTCCACGGATCCGATAGTCGTACCGGCGGTGCGGATCGATCCCGATCTTCGCCTTCCGAGGTATGCCCGGCCGGGGGACGCCGGGCTGGATCTGGTCGCCCGGATCGGAGCCACGCTGTCCGCCGGGGGAGGGCGGGCCCTCGTGCCCACCGGCATCGCTCTTGCCATCCCGACCGGCTGGGCCGGATTCATCCAGCCTCGCAGTGGCCTCGCCCTTCGCCACGGGGTCACCTGTCTCAACACCCCCGGCCTGATCGATTCCGGATACCGCGACGAGTTGGCGGTCCTGCTCGTCAACACCGATCCGTCCGAACCCTACGAGGTTCGTCGTGGCGACCGGATTGCCCAGCTGGTCGTCCAACCAGTGGCAACCGTCACCTTCTCGGAGGTCGCGACGCTGCTTCAAAGTGAGCGGGGCCAGAATGGCTTCGGCTCGACCGGACGGTAGCCATGGATCGGCTGACCGGAATCGACGGGGCATTCCTCTCCCTGGAGACCGACACGGTACCGCTGCACGTCTTGGGAGCGATGATCCTCGATCCGACCGGAGTCGACGGGGCCTTCGATGTGTGGCAGGTGCGCCGCCTCATCGCCGATCGCCTGCATCGCATTCCACCCTTCGGCCGGAGGGTGGTCCCGGGCCCGCTCGGTTTCGGGAGCCCGATGCTCGTCGAGGAGGCCGATGTGGACCTCGAGTACCACGTGCGTGCGGCCGCGATCCCGTCCCCTGGGTGCACCGACCAGCTGCTCCGGTTCGTCGCCGAGCTGGCCTCGCTACCTCTCGACCGTCACCGGCCGCTGTGGGAGCTGCACGTCGTGGACGCAATGGCCGACGGATCGCGGGCCGTGGTGGCCAAGGTGCACCACGCAATCCTCGACGGCGTCTCGGCAGCCGAAGTGCTGGGCGAGCTGTTCGACCTCTCGGCCGATCCCTCGCCTCGCATGCTCTTCGGACCAGCACCATCCACATCCCCCGCCGACGGTGGGAACGCTCTGCTCGTTCCGGGCGGATGCCGCTCCGGCCAGGGCGCTCCGGACGACGTGTCCTCGGACGATGGGCGAAGCACGCTGGGGCCGATCCCTGGTGCCGTGGCCGCCGGGGGGTCTCTGCTCGCAGATCTCGCTCGCCGCACCGATGAGCTCGCCCGCACGGCCGTCATGACGGTCCGGACGGTCAGATCCTGGCGGTCGCAGGACGGGTTCTCGGACGGACCACTTCCCCCACTGCCGTTCGCGTCCCCACCGACCTCGATCAACCGGTCCGTGTCGGGCCACCGCCGGGCGGCGATTGCCGAACTTCCCATGGCACAGATCGATCGGGTCCGCCAGGCGCTCGGTGGCACCGTGAACGATGTGGTCCTCTCCGTCGTCTCCGGCGCTCTGCGGTCGTTCTTCGCTGCCAGGAACGAGTCGCCGGCCACCTCCCTGGTGGCGATGGTCCCCGTCTCGGTCCGGACCGATGAAGAACGGGGCACCTTCGGCAACAAGGTCTCGGCCATGCTGGTGACGCTGGCCACCGGGGTCGCCGATCCCGTGGCCCGGTACCATCAGGTCCGGAAGGGCGCCCGGTCGGCCCGGGACCGAACCCCGCCGGTGGTCTCGCAGATGGTGGCCGGCTGGGCCGATGCCGTCATCCCGTCTTTCGCCACCCACCTGAGTCGCCTCGTGTCCCGTTCCCACCTGTTCGATCACCTTCCTCCACCGTTCAACGTGATCGTCTCGTACGTGCGCGGTCCGGACGTCCCGCTGTATCTGGCCGGCGCCCGCCTTGTCGCCCTGTATCCCTTCGGCCCCATCGTCGAGGGAGTCGGGCTCAACATCACCGTCTTCTCCTACGGCTCCTCGATCTTCGTCGGTGTACTCGGCTGCTGGGACCTGGTCCCCGACGTTCACGCCGTCGCCACCGGGATGACGGATGCCCTCTCCGAGCTGCTCGGTGCCGTCGACCGTTCGAATCGGCCGGTCCCCTGGTGGCACGCCGAGCTACCTGCGTAGCCCACGATCTCGGGCCTCGGCACTCAGCGCTCGCCGGGGAAGAATCGCGGCAACCAGTGGCGGTTGGCGGCGAGCAGGGCGTCGGCCAGCTGCTCCGCTCGTGGGTACTGACCGACCAGCGGATTGGCCACCAAGGCTCGGATCATCGTGTCACGGCTGCCGGTGATCGCCGCTTCCACAGCCAACCGTTCGTATGCCTTGCAGTGGGCCACCAACCCGGCCATGTCCGGTGGAAGGGCACGCTGGGGCAGTGGGTGGGCTCCGGTGGCATCGACCTTGCAGGGGACCTCGACCACGGCATCGTCGGACAACTCCGCCAGGGCACCATCGTTGCGCACGTCGACGACCTGGATGTCACCGGTCCCGGCACCGAGTGACGCCATCAGGCGGACGGCCGCCTCGGAGTAGAAGGCGCCACCCCGGAAGGAGAGCTTCTCCGGTCGGGTGATCAGGTTCGGATCTCGGTACTCGTCGAGCAGTTCGCACTCGAGTTCGGCCACCACCTCGGCCCGGGTTCGCCATCCCGGAGCTGCCTGTTCGGCGACGTTGTGGTCGAGGCAGTAGTAGTAGTGCAGGTAATAGGAAGGAAGTGCACCGAGGAGACGGAGCAGACCGGCCGGAATCCCAGTCTCCAGCTCGAACTCGGCACGGTAACGCTCGAGCAGTTCGGGCATCCGGTTCACACCGTCGACGGTCGCGGATCGGGCCCAGGTCAAATGGTTGAGACCGACGTGCTCGAGCTCGACCCGATCCGGATCGAGGCCGAGGTAGTGCCCGATCCGGCGCTGGACCAGCATGGCCACGTTGCACAGACCGACGGCACGGTGACCTTCGTCGAGCAGCGCCTGGGTCACGATCCCCACCGGGTTGGTGAAGTCCACCAGCCAGGCGGCCGGCGCTGCCCGCTCGGCGGTCTCTTCGGCGATCTCCAGTACGAGGGGAACGGTGCGCAGGGCCTTGGCCAGTCCCCCCGGCCCGGTGGTCTCCTGGCCGAGGCAGCCGTATCCACCAGGCACGGTTTCGTCCGAATGTCGCGCGGACTGGCCACCCACCCGGAGCTGCACGACCACGAAGTCGGCACCATCGATCGCCCGATGACGATCTGAGGTCGTGGTCAAGGTGCCGGTCCAACCCTTGGCCCGCAGGATGCGGTCGGTAAGGCCGCCCACGGCTTCCAGGCGATCGGTGTCCGGGTCGAGGAGGACGAGCTCGTCGACGGAGATCCGGTCCTGGTGGTCGCAGAGACTGTCGACCAGCTCGGGCGTATAGGTACTGCCGCCGCCGACCACGGTGACCTTGGTGCCCATCCATCGAACGTAACATCATCGATCGTGACCACGTGCAGAGGAGCCCGGTGAACCCTCGTCATCCGGATCAGGGGCGGCTGACGCTCGGAGTGGACGGCGGCGCCTCGAAGACCGATGTATGGCTGGTGGACGGGGAGGGCTCGCTGATCGGGTCGGCCCGGGGAGAGGGGTGCAACCACCAGTTCTCCGGGATGGATGCAGCCATGGACGCTCTGGACGCGGCGATCGCCTCGGCATGTGCCGCTGCCGGACGTGCCGGCGGTGCTCTGCCCGTGGCCGACACCGGCGCTTTCTGTCTGGCTGGGGTGGACTTCGCCCTCGACGAGGAGCGTCTCGGGCGGGCGATCGCCGCCCGGGGTTGGTGCGCCAACGACATCGTCCAAAATGACACCCTGGCCGTTCTGCGAGCCGGTGCTCGTTCTGGTTGGGGAGTCGGGGTGGTCTGCGGATCCGGTATCAACTGCGCCGGACTCGGCCCCGACGGCTCGGTCGAGCGGTTTCCCTCGCTGGCCGAGCTCTCCGGCGACTTCGCTCCGGGAGGGTCGTGGTTGGGAGTCCGGGCCCTGGGCCTGGCTCTGCGGTCCCGTGACGGCCGGGGAGGTGCGACCTCCTTGGCGGAACTGGTCCCGGCGCATTTCGGTCTGGCCGATCCAGAGTCTGTACTCGAGTCGGTGTACACGGGCGCAATCGGGTACGGGCGCCTCTTCGAGCTGGCCAGGGTCTGCATGGACGCTGCTGGACAAGGTGACGAGGCGTCGGCCGAGGCGGTTGGCATCCTGGCAGATGAGGTGGGGCTCATGGTGACTGCGATGATCGGCCGCCTCGGGGTCGCCGACCGCACGGTCGAGGTCGTCCTCGGTGGAGGGGTCTTCGACACCGCCTACGAGGGTTTCGTCGACCGGGTCCAACGGAAGGTGCAGGAGGTCGCGCCGAAGGCGGAGTTGGACCGGCTCGCCGCTCCACCCGTTCTGGGAGCGGCACTGCTGGCCCTCGAGGCATCCGGGGGTTCTCCGGAGGCTGAAGAGCACCTGCGTGCGGCAGCTGCGACGATGGGCACGACCGGTGACGCTGAGACGAGCCGTAGCACCGACCGGTGAAGGTGTGCCGGCCCGGAATGGGCTGAGGTGGCGACGGCCGCGCTCAGGTGGGCTGGTCTGCTCAACTGCTAGGGTTGCAGACGCGCGAGGACGTGGCTCATTTGGTAGAGCATCACCTATCCAAGGTGAGGGTCGCGGGTTCGAATCCCGTCGTCCGCTCCATGGGTCACCGACAAAAGTGACCCCCCTGCAACGACAAAACTCATCGTTGCACTACTGGCAGTATGGCTCGCGGCTGTCACAACAGCCTCGCTGGGTGTCCGACAGGGCGCCCAGCGGAAAACCGGCGTCTGCCTTGAGCCCTCGGACATGGCCGATCAGGCAGGTATGCAGATCCGGTTGTTGCTGTTATGCCGA
>DAHUZT010000130.1 GCA_027315005.1 Acidimicrobiaceae bacterium
GAGAGTGTCACGTACGGTTCTGCGAGAGCGGGAGGGGGAGGCTCCCTCCCGCCACTCACTTGAAAGGGGGATGGGGAACCGGGCTCGCGAGAGCACCGCGCCCCTGACTACCAATGGACCTGATAGATGCGCTGCGATCGACCGGTGCCGTCCGGGACTTCACCGACGACGCCGTCGACGACGCCACCGTCGTGCGCCTGCTGGACACGGCCAGGTTCGCTCCCAACGGCGGTAACCGCCAGGCATGGCGAGTGATCCTGATCAAGGACCCGACCGTCCGGCGCTCGCTTCGCGATCTCTACCTGCCCGGGTGGTACGACTACCTGGCCCAGGCGGCCGCAGGACTCACGCCGTGGGCGGTCGTGTCCGACCGTGAGCTCGAGGTTCGGGCCCTGGCGACGGCACCTGCGCTGGCCCGATCGGCGTCAGAGGGTCCGGGCGGTTTCGCTGAGCACCTCGATGACGTCCCGGTGATGCTGGTGCTCTTGGCCGACATGACCGCGCTCGCCACCGTGGACCGGGACCACGACGGATACTCGATGGTCGGGGGCGCATCCATCTACCCTTTCGCGTGGAGCATCCTGCTGGCGGCCCGCGCCGAGGGTCTGGCCGGCGTCATGACCACCATGCTGGTGCGCAACGAGTCCGCCGTGCGTCAGCTGCTCGCCGTGCCCGAATCCGTCGCTCTGGCGGGCCTGCTCGCTCTCGGGCACCCGGTACACCAACCCACCAGGCTGACCCGACAACCCGTCGAGACCTTCACCACGGTCGATCGCTTCGACGGTCTGCCACTCGAGCGGGGATGAAGGTCCGAATCGGAGTGGGGATGGGCGAGTCCCGCCCTTCTGGTAGCCGTCCGTTCCTCGATGTCGTGGACCGGATCGACGAGCTCGGATTCGACTCGCTGTGGCTGCCGGAAGTGCTCACCGCTCCGACCCTCGATCCTGTCACCGCACTGGCCCATGCTGCAGCCCACAACGCCCACCTCAAGCTCGGATGCACACTGGTTCTGCCTGGCCGCAACATCGTCCGAACGGCCAAGGAGCTGGCCACGCTCGATGTCCTCTCGAATGGGCGCCTGCTCACCACCTTCGTTCCCGGGCTCATCCGTCGAGGCGAGGCCGACGCGGTGGGGATTGCCGCTCCCGACCGCGGGGTGATGATGGAAGAGGCGATGCCAGTCCTGCGCTCGCTGTGGAGCGGGGAGAAGGTCACTCACCATGGTCGCTTCGGCCATTTCGATGACGTGACCCTGTCGCCGTCACCCGTCCAAGCGCCCCTGGAGCTGTGGACGGGAGGCACGGCTCCCGGCGCCCTGCGTCGCTGCGGTCGCTTAGCTGATGGATGGCTTCCTTCGGGTTGTACTCCCGGTGAGGCAGAGGTGGGTCGGAAGGTGATCGAGGAGGCGGCCGCTGAGGCCTGTCGGACGATCAGCCCCGAGCACTTCGGAGTGTCGCTGGCCTATGCCGCCGCCCCCCTCGGCGCTACCCAGCGCCGGTACCTCGAGAGAAGACATCGGATCGGTGATCTGGACCAGGTGGTACCGATCGGACCCGAACGGCTCCGGTCGCTGGTCGAGCGGTTCATCGCCGTGGGATTCTCGAAGTTCGTCGTGCGGCCCTTGGAGGAGCCCCTTTCGTGGTTCACCGAACTCCTCTCGCTGGCCGACGCGGTGGCGGATCTTCAGACGTGACCCGTCGGCGGCCCGACGAGCTCGAGTTCACCGAGCCCGACGACCCGGAGCTGCTCGAGCGCATGCTCGGGTGCCAGACAGCAGGAGCCGGGTGGGTCAATGTCGAGCCCATAGTGGAGGAGGAACACCAACCTCCCGAGCCCGGCCCGTTCGCCTTCCTCGGTGGCTCGATTCATCGAGTGCCCGTGGCCACCTGGATGCCAGGGCGCCGGCTCGTCGACGGCTCGGTCAAGCCGACCACCCTCGGACTGCAACACGCCGCCGGACCTCGGATCGCGTGGAAGCTTCGTGACCTCGGCCTTCCAGTTCCCTCTGGATGGCGTGTCACCCAGGACCACCCCAAGCGCGGACTGGTGGTGACGGTACCGGCCGACGCCGACAACGCCGAAGTGATGCGGTGGTTGCTCGCAGCGGCCAGCGCAACCTGTGCCGTTCCGTCGACGGGAACCTGGCGGGCTGCCATCCATGCCGGGGCTGGTTGATCCGGGCCGGCGGGCGGAAGGCGGTCAGGAGGAGGAGAGCTCGCTCGTGCAGTGTCGGCACCTGCTGGCGGCAACCGGGAGGTCGCCGGACAGGCAGTTCGGGCAGGTCTTGGTCGGCGCCGGATCCCCGAAGACCTCCTTGCCCTGGCGCTTCATGTACAGGCGATAGGGGACCACCAGCACGAAGTAGATGACGGTCATGAAGATGACGAAGTAGACGATTGCGGAGATGAACGCGCCCATGTCGACGCGCTGGTTGTTGATCGTCCAGCCGAGGCCGCTCGAGTGCCTTCCCCCTCCCTCGGCTGCGTTGACCAGCGGGGTGATGATGCTGTCGGTGAAGGACTTGATGAGAGTGCTGAAGGCCAGGGCGACGACCAGACCGACCGCAATGACGACCAGCTCACCCTGCATCAGAAAGTTCTTGAACCCCTTCACGACCGCTCCTCTCGTGTGCGCCGCTCGAGCCCACCTGCCGGTACCGGACGTGGGCTCGGTCCACCGTACTCGACCGACCCCGACGGTTGATCGAGGAGTCGCGACACGGAGACCCGTCAGAGGTCATGGAACGGTTCAGTGGCGCCTGTGGCTACGACCTCTGGCGTCTGGGTCAGCACCGGACCGGTGAGGGCCCCGGCGGTGGACGACTGGGCCGGTCCTCGAGTGTGGACCAGCCCGGACGCTGTTCGCCAGACCAGCCCGACGGCGAAAAGGGCAACGGCGACGGTGGCACTCACCGACACGAATGGCAACCAGATGGCGAGGGCGAAGGCGGCTCCGGCGAAGGCGGCCGAACCGGCGGTGAAGGCGGTCTGCACCGTTCCGAACACTCCCTGGATCCGTCCGGCTGCCGAGGGTGCGATGCCCTCGGTCAGCATCGACTGTATGGCCGGAAGGGCGGCTGCGAACCCGAGTGCCTCCGATCCGCCCAGTGCGACGAGGAGCGGCACGCTGTGGAGGAACGGGTAGGTGGCGCACAGCACCGTGGACAGGCTCAGGCCGGCGATGGCCAGTACCCTCCGATCGAGGTGGTCGGCGAGCCAGCCGCTCGGTCTCGCCGCCAGGACGAAGGGAGCGGCGAAGAGCGTCCACGAGATCCCGATGGCGAAGCCCGAGGCACCGCGATCCAGCAGAAGTAGCGTCCAGCAGATGTCGTAGATGCCGGTGGTCAGCCCGAGGATCCCGGCACAGATGAGGGCACCGGCGGCGGAGGCCTCCATCTTGAGCCATCCACCGGGGTGAGCTCCGGGGATGACCGGCGTCGGTTTGTGCTGCAGTCCGTCGGCGGATCTGGCAGGGGGGTTGATCGTCATCGGCTCTCGGACGAACAGGGCGGGGAGGCAGGCCAGGAGCGAGAGAGTTCCGGCGGCGAGGAACAGCACCCACATCATGTGAACGCCGAGGACGCTTCCGACCAGGGGTCCGATGGCCATGCCGGTCAACTCAGCGCTGTAGATCGTGGCGAAGGCCCGCCCGCGGCGCTCGGCAGGCACCGACCGCGAGATCATGGCCAACGCTGCAACCGTGGACGCACCCGCCCCGACGCCCTGGGTCGACCGGAGGACCACCGTGTCGACCGCGCCGATCGGGAGGAGGAACGAGAAGCTGGCCACGCCGTACATGACGAGGCCGGCGACCAGCACCTGCCGGTGTCCGATCCGATCGGCCAGCCTGCCGATCGGGTACTGGGAGACCACTCCTGACGCGTAGAAGGACGCCATGACCAGGCCGGCGAGAGCGTCGGTGCCCCCGAGACGTCTGATGTAGACGGGGAGCATGGGTACGATTGCCGTCGCGCCCAGCCACTGCAGCAGGACGGCGGTGGCGAGGGTCCGGACCAGACGAGCCGAGGCCTCGGAGAGAGGAGCGGTCCGAGACAGCGAGGTCGCCGTCACCGGATAGCGGCAGGCGTCGAACCCCTCGATGATGCGGTTGCTCATCGGCCGGTCCGGTTCCCGAGGTGCCAGCCCCCGCAGAAGCGACAGCGGTACGGCTGCAGGTCGGCACCTTCCTCGAGGCGCAGCCGGAGCGAGGACCGGTTGGCGTCTTCGGCCGAGGGGAACCGCCGTTTGGCCTGGCCGTCGGACCTCCAGTGCTCCCGGACAGGGCCGGGCGTCGTATCGTGCCTGCGATCGCTCTCGCGGTCCTTCCTTCTGCGGGCTCTGGCCATCTCGGTGGTGCCTCCGTCGCTCGCCGGACCGGACAGTGGCACCATCCTTACAGCCAGGATGGACGGCGCGGTCGGCCTTGGGTCCACCGCTTCGGGTTCGATCACCCCACGGACAGCGGCGGCTGCGCCATCATCGGACAGTGCCCATTGCGCCATTCGGCCCTTTCGAGCCCTATGGGGGCGGCTCCGAGCCGGACTCCCTTTCCGGGTTCCTCCTCGTCGCCACCCCGGGGTTGACCGACGCCACCTTCTTCCGGCGGGTGGTACTGGTGCTCGACCACGGAGCACACGGCGCTCTCGGTGTGGTCATCGACCGACCCGGCGTCGTGCCGGTCGCCGAGGTCCTTCCGCACTGGGACGTGGTCGCGACCGCTCCCTCGGTGGTGCACCGAGGGGGTCCGGTGGCCCAGAACGCCCTGATCGGCCTGGTCCGCCTGACCGGGGACGGCGGAAGTGCGGCCGGATCCACGGCATGGTTGCCGGGCTGGCATCTCCTCGTCGCCGGGGACCGGCCGGTCGGAACGGTCGACCTGACCGTCGAAGCGGAGCCTCATGCCGATCGGATCGTGGCGGCTCGGCTCTTCGCAGGCTACGCCGGCTGGGGGGCGGGCCAGCTCGAAACCGAGATCGGCGAGGATTCGTGGTACGTGCTGCCCGCCGAAGCCGACGATCCCATCTCCACCGATCCGGAGGGACTGTGGCGCCGGGTGCTTCGTCGCCAAGGGGGTGCAATCGCCCTGGTGTCCGGCTTTCCAATCGATCCTGCTCACAATTGACGTTGATCGTGGTTACGATGCCGCCGTGCGTCCCCACCCCGATCGGCCCACGGTTCGAGTCGCAACCTCGGGAGAAGTACCGAGCATCGTCGACATGCTGGTGCGAGCCTTCGACGACGATCCGGTCGCCAATTTCCTGTTCGACGGACCCGGCCGCCGCACGCGTGGCCTGCGATCGTTCTTCACCACCCAGGTGGCCAGGCAGTATCTTCCCGGTGGTCAGGTCCACACCGCCGATGACCACAGCGGTGCTGCCGTGTGGGCCCCGGCCGACCGTGTGCGGCACCCGGTGCTGGAGATCGTCCAGCTCCTCCCCACGGCTCCCTATCTGGTCAGCCCGCGGTTCCATCGTGCCCTGCAACTCGTCTTCCTCGTCGATTCGCTCCATCCGAAGGAGCCCCACTGGTACCTGGCCACGCTCGGCACCGAGCCCGACCGCCAGGGGCAGGGCGTCGGGTCGGCGTTGATGGAACACGTGCTGGCTCGGGTGGACGGCGAGGCGATGCCGGCCTACCTAGAGTCCTCGAAGGAACGAAACGTCCCCTTCTATGCCCGGTTCGGCTTCGAGGTCATCGACGAGGTCCACGGCCCCGGCGGCGCGCCGACGATGTGGCGTATGTGGCGAGAGCCCCGCCAGCCCGATTCGTGAACTGTCGCACCGCGGGAGGACCGGGCGCGCCCGGCGCTCGGCTCGTTCAGGGATCGACGTGGACGCCCGAGGGCCGATCGTGGGGGGGATCGACCACATCGACCAGGAGTTCGCACAGGGCTCTGGTGGGTGCCGACGGAAGCCCGCGGCTGCGTTGGGCCACGCCGACCCGTCTCTTCGGCAGACCTGCGATGGGTATGGCGAGGAACTGGTTGCGCAGGAAGGATGGGACGGCGGTGGCGGGGAGGATGGCCGGGCCGTATCCCTCGAACGTGAGCGTGGCGATGAGTCTCAGTCCGTCGATCTCGGCGCTCGGGTGCAGGGTGATACCGAGCGGGCGGGTGGCGGCATCGAGTTCTTCCCGGAACACCGTTCCCGGTAGGGGCAACAGGAGCTCCAGTTCGGACAGCGCCTCCAGGGAAACCGGGTGGTCGACGAATGCCAGTGGATGCCCGTCGGGCACAACGAGGACCAGGTCCTCTTTGAACAGGAGCCGCCCGATGAGATCACGGCCCCCGAGGGGGAGATGCAGGACGGCCACGTCGAGCTGGCCGTTGGCCAGCTGGGCCTCCAAACTCATGGTCGTGCCTTCCACCACGACCAGGCGGAGTTTGGGATGTTGCTTGCGGGCGAGGTCCATCAGGCGGGGGACCAACCATCGGGCTGTGGTGCCGATCATCCCGACCCGCACGGTACCGGCCACCTCGTCGCTGCAGGCGACGACGTCGGCCATGAGCGCCTCGAGTTCGGCCAGGATCCGCCGGGCACGGGAGACGACTACCGCGCCCTCCTCGGTGAGGCTCCCGTCAGCCCGATCGACCAGGGGCACCCCGAGCTCCCGCTCGAGCCGGGCCACGTGAGCGGAGATGTTCGACTGAACGGTGTTGAGATGGGCCGCCGCTGCTGAGAAGGTCCCATGGTCCTTGACCGCGGTCAGGGCCTGGAGGTGTCGGAGTTCCATCGCTCATCATGATAGTGCGTATCTACACAAACTGCTTGACTGATTGCTCGCGGCTGTTCTACACTGACATACGACCACAAGAAACAGGAATCCCCCTCCTATCCTTGTTGTGTCAGAGCAAAGGGATCGCCTTCCCCCCTGGCGGTCCCTTTGCCGCGTCCGGGCCGGTCGAGGTGGCTCGTGAGAACCCGGTCGGAAGTAGCGTGAAGCCATGACCGAGCCTCGTGGTGCCGTCTTCATCGACCTCGACCGAACGCTCATCCGCTCGGCCAGCGGTCCGGTCTTCCACGAAGCCATGGAGGCGGAAGGAGTCGTTGCACCCGGACGGCATCTGCCCGGCGAACGGCTGCTCTACGGGCTCTACAACCGCTTGGGAGAGTCACTGCCCTCGATCGGCCTGGCCAGGGCCACCGCGCGCTTCATGGCGGGTCGATCGGTTGAGGCCACGAAGCGGGCGGCCACGCGGGCGGTCGAGCCACTCGTCGAACTGGTGCAGCCTTGGGCACCGCAGGTGCTGACCGAACATCGAGCCGCCGGACGGCCGCTGGTTCTCGCCACCACGTCCCCGATGGACCTGGTCCGGTCGCTCGCCGAGTCTCTCGACTTCGACGACGTCATCGCCACCCGCTATGGCGTGGTCGATGGTCGCTACACCGGCCGGCTCGAAGGAGAATTCGTCTGGGGACTTGGGAAGCAGGCCTCCGTCGGCCGGTGGGCGGCGGAACGGAGCGTATCCCTTCCTCGATCCCACGCCTACACCGACAGCGTGTTCGACCTGCCCCTGCTCAGCCTGGTGGGCCATCCCCACGCCGTGAACGCCGACCCCCGGTTGCTGGCCGTCTGCTTCGCCGCGCGCTGGCCCGTCGAATACTGGGACCGGGCACCGGGGGTTCCCTCCCTGATCGGATTGGAGCCTTACCACCTGGCCCGGATCTGCTTCCGGCCGGAGGCTTTTCCCTATGCCCGCTTCTCGATCGAGGGTCTCGACCACGTACCGAAGGCGGGCCCGGTACTGCTCGCGGCGAACCACCGGAGCTACTTCGACGTCGCCGCCCTCGGAATGGTGGCCGCCCGGCTGCACCGGCCTGTCCGATTCCTGGCCAAGAGGGAGGTGTTCGACGCCCCGCTCGTCGGCATGGCGGCCCGGGCCCTCGGCGGGATCCCCGTCGACCGTGATGGCCGGTCGTCCGATCCGATGGCGGCGGCCACGGCCGCATTGCGGGCCGGCGAGGTCGTCATCGTCCTACCCCAAGGGACGATTCCCCGTGGTCCCGACTTCTTCGATCCGATGCTGAGAGGCCGGACCGGAACGGCGCGCCTCGCCGCCGCGACCGGAGCACCAGTCGTTCCCATCGGGCTGTGGGGCACCGAGAGGGTCTGGCCGAGATCTTCCCGGACCCCGGTGATGACCGCGCTGGCCCGACCTCCCCGGGTGACCGTGACAATCGGGCGACCGGTTCCGCTCGGGCTCGAGGACGCCGTCGCCGACACGGATGCACTGATGTCGTCGATCGGCGGGTTGCTGCCGCCCGAGGCCCGTCGGGTTCACGTCCCCACCCCCGAGGAGCTGGCCCGCACCGAGCCTCCGGCGTGACGATCAGCCACCGCACTTCGGTCCCGTTGCCTCCGCGTGCCGCGATGGCGTCGGGAGCCCTGCGGCTCTCGAACCACCTCTCTCGCGCCCTCGGACGTGGGCAGGGGACGGTGGCCGGTGGCAGGGTGGGCCTGGCCCTCGACCCCGGGCTCCTCGGGGAACTTGCGGCCGGGAGACGGATGGCCCTGGTGAGCGGGACGAACGGCAAGACGACCACCACCGCGCTATTGGCCGCTGCAGTATCCGGCGAGTGCGGCCCGGTGGCCTCCAACACCACCGGAGCCAACATGCCTGCCGGCCACGTGTCGGCACTGGCCGAGGCACCTGAGGCGCAGCTCGCCGTGCTCGAGGTGGACGAAGGGTATCTCGAGCAGCTGATCATCGAGACGAGACCACGTGTCGTGGTGCTCCTGAACCTGTCGCGCGATCAGCTCGACCGGATCTCGGAGGTCCGCATGCTGGCGGAAGGCTGGCGGAGAGCGCTAGCCCCGTCCGGAGGGGCAGGGGGGTCGCTCGAGCTCCCCATGGTGGTGGCCAACGCCGACGATCCGTTGGTCGTCCACGCAGCGCGCACCGCTCCGGAGGTGAGGTGGGTCGGAGCCGGGCAGGTGTGGCGGTTGGACGCGGTCGGATGCCCCGCATGCGGGGATCAGATCAGCTACGCGTCGGACGGCACGTGGGGGTGCGACCGGTGTGACCTTGCCCGGCCGCAACCCGACGTTTGGTTCGAGGAGGAGACCGTGGTCACCGCGTCGGGCGAGCGCCTGCCCTGCCACCTGCTCCTTCCCGGCCGGTTCAACCGGGCCAACGCAGTCGTGGCCGCCGTGGCCGCGGTCGAGCTCGCCGAGACGAGCCTGGAGGAGGCGCTCGGCCGCATCGAGCGGGTCGAGCAGGTCGCGGGTCGCTTCTCCACCGCGCGCCGGCCCGGGGGGACGGTGCGGCTCGTCCTGGCCAAGAACCCGGCCGGATGGACGGCCGTCCTCGATCTGCTGGACGAGTCCCGGTCGGCTCCGGCACCGGTGGTCCTGGCCGTGAACTCGCGAATGGCCGACGGTCTCGACACCAGCTGGTTGTGGGACGTTGCCTTCGAGCGCCTCGTCGACCGCGCGGCCGTCGTCACCGGAGACCGCCGGCTCGATCTGGCCGTCCGGCTCCGGTATGCCGGCGTCGAGCACGTCGTCGTGGACGATCCCCTCTCTGCCCTCGATCGAGGGATCGAACTGGCTCTTCACCGGTCCCTCGACCGTGATGACGGGGGAGCACCGGCGCAGCCAGGACGGGCCCTCTCCTCGCCCGTCGACTGCATCGCCAACTCCACCGCGTTCGCCGAACTGCGGAGTCGGCTGTGAGCGTCCCGCGCACGGGACCGGCCTTGACCATCGCCGTCGTCTACCCGGATCTGCTCGGCACCTACGGCGACGGGGGAAACGGGACCGTCTTGGTCAAGCGGGCCGCCTGGCGAGGGTTCGAGGTAGACCTGGTCGACGCGGTGTCCGATCGGCCGCTACCCAAGGCCGACCTGTACTGCCTCGGTGGGGGCGAGGACGGCCCCCAGGTGCGGGCGGCGGAGTCGTTGCGCAGCGACGGCACCCTTGCCCGGGAGGTCGCCTCGGGTGCGGTGGTCCTTGCCGTCTGCGCCGGATACCAACTGCTCGGTCGGACCTTTCCCGACGGGCGGGGCCGACCATGTCCGGGCCTCGGTCTCCTCGACGTGACCACGCGCAAGGGCCGGGACCGCCGAGCCGTCGGTGAGGTGGTCGCCACCTGCGATCGGAGTGAACCGGGGCGGTACCACAGCTTGCCGTTGCCGACGCTCACCGGATTCGAGAACCACTCAGGGTTGACAACGGTTGGTCGTGGGGCCTGCCCTCTTGCCCGGGTGGTCGTCGGAGTGGGGAACGGGGACGACGAGCGCACGGAGGGCGCTTGGGCTGGACGGGTGATCGGCAGCTACCTGCACGGTCCCTTGCTGGCTCGCAATCCCGTGCTTGCGGATCTGTTGTTGAGCTGGGCGCTCGGGCGCGTCGACGGCGGCACCGTCGAGCTCGATCCGCTCGACGACGCTCCCGAGGGGGCGCTGCGCGAGGAGCGCCTGTCGGCCGCGGAACCATCGTTCGGCACCCGGCCGCTCACCTGGGGTGCTCGCCGGTTCCTGCCGGGTTTCCGGCAGATCTGAAGGTCGATTCAGACCGCCCGGCGCCGATCGATCAGTTCCGGGCTCCACCGGTGGACGACCAGGGCCAGCCGGTCCTCGGACCTCGACCGGACGGTCTCGTGCCCTCCGACGGTCGATCGAGCAGCCACGTCCTCCGCCACGGGGAAGCCTCCGGCCCGGTTCGGTCGGGGCTCGCCCCGGTGGCGGCCCGGAGCCGGGCCGTCCACCAGTCGGAGTTGACCTCGTCGGCAAGCAGGGTGACCGCCGCCTCGATACGGGAGGAGAATCGGCGGGCGTCCTCACCGTCCCGGGGCCGCAGCGGTGGACCGAAGGTGACGGCGGTCGGGCTCCTGCGGAGACCCCCACCACCCTTGGGGAGTAGGTGCCGGGTACCGTCCAGATGGACCGGCACCACCGGACAACCGGTGCGGGCAGCGAGGTATGCCGCTCCACCCCTGAAGGGTTGCCCCCATCCGTCGGGCGAACGGCCACCTTCGGGGAAGATGACCAGGTTCCACCGGCCTGCCACGAGCTCCGCGGCGAGGTCGGCCGACCGGCGGTTGACCCGGGACCGCTCGATGGGGACGGCGGCAAGCAGAAAGGACCAGAGGCCGGCCTTCCACCTCCGATCGAAGAAGTAGTCGGCGGCCGCGGCCACGACCGTCCGATGGCGGAATGGCAGCGGCAGGCAGGCGACCAGCAGGGGGGTGTCGGCATGGCTGACGTGATTGGCGGCGAAGATCACCGGCGGGTCGAGACCGTCGAGCCGTTCCGTTCCACCCACGATCGGCGCGGCCACCAAGCGGACAACGGGACGGGTGATGGTGTCGAGGATGAGGGCCCGGGCCAGGCGGGCCGGATAACGGCGCGACCACGCAGTGTCGTAGTGGACACCGAGGGTCGGTTCCGGGACCTCACGGGGAAGGGATCGGGGCCACTCCGGAGCGGACACGGGGAACCGGGCCCGGCCTACGCGGCCCACCAGGCGGGCGGTCGTGCCGAAGAGGAGGTCCCTGGTGGAGCCCGGTCGAGGCTTCAGCGGGTGACCACCACAGCTCCCCAGCGCGGCGTCCCGGTCGACCGCTTGCCGGGACCTGAGCGGAGCGGACGTCGGAGTCTCCCCGAAATTCCGCGCAAGGTGGCGCGATCGGGCGCGGTCTGTCACTGGACGTCCGCCATCAGGAGCGGAGGGGCATGTAGATGGGTGAGCGTCGGTGTGGGACCGACCACGTCCTTTGCCATCTCCAAAGCATCCTCGAGGGCCGAGGCGGGCCGAAATCCGAGCCTGCGCACGGCCTTTGGGTCACCGCCGACGACGATCACTCCTCCGAGGTGGGAGAGGGCGTGCGCGCACCAATACCACATGTAGAAGGGATGGACACCGTGATAGGCGTGTCCGGTGCGGTAGAGATGGATGTACCACGGGTCGGTGGCGTAGGACTCCTCGAATCGCTCGGCAACCAGGGTGGGGTCGGTGGTCTCGCTCAGCACCTCCTCGAAGAAGTCGATGTAGCTCGGGTGGTGCACCGGATCGAATGCCCACGGCGTCGGGTGGGTCATGATCACGACGCCTCCCTCGCGCACCAACGGCTTGTTGCGGTACAGGTTGAACAGGTACCCGAGACCGAGACAGGCCACGAGGATCGGGTTGAGGATCGAGTTGACGTTGTACGGACTGATGTAGGGAAGTCCCATGGTCAGGATGTCGGTCTGACCCTCCACGACCACGCCCTGCTGCCGCCAGACCTGGGCGGTGGTCAGCTCGTGGACCGACTCGACTTCTCCGGCCTGGACAGAGGTCAGCCGGTGGGGTGCCCGAACGGAGTGGAAGATCCGGCGGGCCAGCCGGGGTGGAGTCCCATCGAGCGCTTTCGACGCGGCCAGATAGCCCAGCCTGTCCTTCCCCCGCCACTCCCACTCGCGCTTCTGAAGGAACCGGAAGGCACCGGGGAAGGTGTCGTTGTTGAGGGTGGTCTCGATCTGGAACACCGTGATGCCGCTTTCCGCGATGAGGCGACCCATCCGCCAGTTGGACGAGTGCAGTTCGGAGCGGTGCTGGTCCATGAACGACCGGCTGGCTTGCATCGTTGCCGGGTTGTGATGGTGGCGGAGGCTCTTGTAGCTGGCCAGTCCGGTGGCGACACTCTTGTGACCGCCGTCCATGGTCACCAGGTTGATGTTGACGTACACGAGCAGGTCGCTCTCGGCCGCACGTCGGTTGATCTCCACGTCCTCTCCGCGGCTGGTACAGCCGAGATGGACGAGGTTGGTGGGATCCTCGGCATCGTGCTGGGACAGAAGGCCGAAGGGGGCGAAGGCGTCGTAGATCCGATCGCCCAGGGCGTGACGGAGCTCCGGCTCGGTCATCCGACGGTGCAAGGCCAGTGCCGCGACGAGGGCCACGTCGTCCACCCCGGCTCCGGCGGCCAGGTCGAGAACCTCCTCGATGACCAGCTGGCGAATATCGGGACGCTCCATCGGGGGAAGAGGTAGAGAGATGTCGTCGAAGGCGATGGTGAGCTTCATCCCCGGGACGAGGAGGGCGGGCAACGGGTCCCGGTCGCCGACCGGGTGGGTCAATGCAGCCCGGATGGCGGTCACCGGGTCCTGTAGGGGGTCGATGGGTTCGGGCGGGTAGATCACCCGGCTCCCAGGGGGCAGCTGCTCGAGACTGAGCCGCTCACCATGCCAGAAGAGGGTGGGCGGGCTCGATCCATCGACTTCGAGGACGAATCCGGGCCTGGGGCTCATCGGCTGCTTCCTTTCCGATTTGCGAGATCGAAGACCACTTTGGTCGCACCGCGCCGGCCGGCAGACCCGGCGTGGGTCAGCGCGTCCTCGAACCGCTCGAGGGGGTATGCCGCTGACACGAGGGAGCCGAGCCCAGCCGGGTGGACGAGGTCGAGGGCGAGATCGAACGATCGTCGCGGTGCCGGCGCAGGAGCACTCGGCTCGACGCCGTAGGCGTAGGATCCCATCAGGCGGAGCTCTCGGTGCCAGAGTGGAGCGAGATCGAGCGAGACCTCAGCCGGCATTCCCACCAGCACGACGGTGCCCCGGGGACCAGTGACGGCGAGTGCATCGGCGATCGAACGGGACGATCCCACGCAGTCGAACACGACGCCGGCACCCTCGGTGAGCCGGCCCCCGACCACCAGCGAGCCGGTGCGACGACGGACGCTTCGGGCCAGCTGGTCGGAGGGGACGACGATGTCGGCGCCGAGCGCCTGCGCGTGCCGGCGCTGGTGGTCGTACTTCGCCCCGACCAGGATGGTGCACGATGTGGTCGGCCGGACCAGGTGGTGGAGGGCGGCCACGGTGGTCAATCCGAGAGTCCCGGCACCGACGACCACCACCAGGTCACCGGTTCCAACTCCGGCCGCGAGTGCGGCGTGGACCCCGCAGGCAGCCGGCTCGACGATCACCGCCTCCTCGTCGGAGAAGGATTCGGGAACCCGGTGGATCTGCGATGCGTGTGCCACCAATCCGGCGCTCGACCATCCGCCTCCGGTATCTGCGCAGTACCCGGTCTGGAGGCCGGGCCCGAGCGAGCCGATGGCGACGTTCCCGCACCCTCCGGTGTGCCCGGCTTCGCACCGGGGACACGGCGGTTCGATGTTCCTCGGCAGACAGCCGAGGACCGGCTCGATCACGACCCGCGAGCCCGGTGCGAGGGCCTCGCCCCGGTGGTCCACGCCACCGTCGTCGAGGATCCCCACCACCTCGTGGCCGGGCACGAACGGAAAGCTGACCAGGTCAGCGAAGTAGCGTGAACTCCGTCCGTCGACGGTGGCGAGGTCGGACCCACAGATGCCCGACAGGAGTGGACGGAGACGGTGCCAGTCCTCCCCGGGTGGCACCGGAGCACTGACGTCGAGGAGCCGGAGGGGTCCGACGGCGGCTCCCCGGCCCGATCCGAGGAGCGAGGCCGCCCGGGAGGCGGCGAAGCGGGTCAGGTTGCGCTCGAAGACGAGGGCTTTCACGGTCTTTGCACGTGGGCGGTGCGCCGGGCCGATGCCGACAGGGCGGCCGCGGACAGTGACGTCGTCGCGGTTGGCGCCGCAGGTGAGCGGTGCCTTCTGCGATCGAACGGCCCGAGTGGGAGCAGCGGTCGCGAACCACCGGGCGCCTTGTCCCAGTGCTCGACGAGCCATCCCCTTCGCCGGGCGATGGCGGCCAACTTGGCTTCGGGGTTGACCGCGACGGGATAGCCGACCACCTCGAGCATGGGAAGGTCGCTGGAGGAGTCGGCGTAGGCCATCGACTGTTCGAGGCGTAACCCCTCGGCCCGGGCGTACTCGGCGAGCAGGAGCGCCCGGGCCTCGCCGATCGGGGGGAGCTCGCCGAGGCGGCCGGTGAACCGCCCTTCGGCCTCGGAGAGCCGGGCGCAGACGACATCGTCGAACAGGGGACGCAGTGGTTCGACGACCAGGTCGAGGGCGCCGGTGATCAATACGGTCCGGTGACCGAGAGCCCGGTGCTTACGGACTCTGGCGATCCCGGCAGGAAAGGACTTGGCGAGCAACAGGTCGTTGAAGAGCTCCCAGGCGTCGTCGCGCAGGCGATTCGCCGGTGCCCCTTCGTAGCGCCGGTAGAACGACCGGAGGAAGTCACCCCGGTCCCTCCGGTCGAGCAGGAGCAACGTGGGCGCCTGGCGGACCAGTTCGCTCACAAAGGTGATCCGTTCGGCCGGTGGCAGGTGCCGGGAGGCGAGCCAGGCGAAGGAGTCCACGACGTTTGAGGCCACGAGCGTGTTCTCGAGATCGAAGGCGGCCAGCTGGCGTTCGGGGGAGAGGACGGCCGAGCGGCTGCGGGCGGTACGGCCAGGCTGCGCCGATCTCCCCGGCGTCATCTTCACCCGGGCGTGCTCGACGACGGATGGCAGGTGGATGTCGGTGACGTAGCGATCCCAATCGACACTGGCCGGATCGAGACAGAGGGTTGCCCGGTCGTCGCCATCCATCCGGTCCCACAGCCCCATCAAGCGGTCGACCCGGTAACGGGCCTCGGTCTCGGTATAGGCGCCATAGAGCTCGACGTACCCGAGCGCCCGTTCGACCAGAAGGTGACGCTCTTCGAGGGCGGCGATCCACGCCGCCCGCCGCCCACGCAGGGGAAGCGAGCCGAAGATCCGTTCGGCCGCTCCCATCGCCTGGTTGGCACGGGTCAACTGACGTTGTACCCGTCCCCGCCCCGGAAATGACCACGCAGGCACCACAATGGGCTGACCGTCACCGTCGTAGATCGGATGATCGGTGAACCAGGTCTGGACGAGCTCGACCAGACGTCCGTAGTGCAGCGGGTTCCGTACCCCGGAGGCGACGTGGTACACGCTCGGTTCAATGGGCGCCGGATCGTCAGAGGGCGGAGCAGGGTCGGCTGCGGAGGCGGCGCGGCGGCCGGCGGCAGGGTCGACGGCGGCAGGGTCGACGGCGTTCAACAGTTCTTCTGCCCCCACGGCCAGGATGGCGGCGGCGACGAGGTCGACGGGGATCACGTCGATCACGCCCTCGGGTACCCCGGGGAACTCGCGGAGCAGTCCCTTGGCGTAGGAAACGATGATCGGCTCCGCCATCCGGAAGCCGCGGATCCAGCCGGGGCGAGGTTCCGCCAGTGCCGATTCGATGATCGAAGGCCTGATGATGGTCATCGGCACCGTAGGCGCGAACTCGCTGACCAGGGCTCGCTCGCCCACCGCCTTGGTATAGGGGTAGGCGTCAGGCCAACCGAGGGATTGGGCCCGCGACTGGCCGGCGGTCACCATCTGCTTCCTCACCCATTCCTCGCGAAGTCTCTCGGCGCGTCCGGCCAGCAGGTGAATTCCCGCCGGGCCCAGCTCCCTTCGGGCCTCGCTGGTGAAGCCGGCGAGTGCCTTGGGGCGCCGCGATTCCGCATCTGCGTCACTGCGGCTGCGCCGTGCGGCGTCGACTTCGGACCGCCAGTCGACGTCGATGGTGAAACGGTCGTGGCCGAGGACGCGCTCTGCCGCCTCCCCCTGGTGGGTGCCGGCGACATACGCGGTGGACACCGGAAGGTAGTGGACCGGTCCGCGGCGCCCTTGGGAGCGGGCCAGGGATCTGGCTGCGACGACGGCCGCCGCGACACGGCTGGGGCCGAGCAGGTTGATCTCGACCGCCGCGTCGAGGGGGGAGTCGAAGGCCACCGCCGCCGCCGAATGGACGACGAGATCACACTCGGACAGCAATTGCATGCCCATGGCGTCGAGCCCCAGCCCGTCGAGGGTGACGTCGCCCGCGATGGCCGTGACCCGTGCCGACACCTCGGCGTCGAATCGGTCGCCGTGGATGGCGCGCAACCGGTCGAAGCAGTCGTTCCTCAGGATCTCCCTCGAGGCCCGTTGCGAGGCGTCCGATCGCCGCCCCGGACGGATGAGCAGCACCACCCTGCTGTCGGGCACCGCGCGGAGCAACCGCTCGACGAGGGCAGTCCCGAGGAATCCGGTGGCTCCGGTGACGAAGAGCTGCTTGCCGGCGAGTGCCTGGCGCACACGGGTCACCCCGGTTGTCTACCATATGGTAAGTGAAGCGGTCGAGCATGGGTGGCGTAGCGGTACCATCGATCTCCCCGCCGTCTGCTCCGTCCCGCGGGTCCTTCGCGACGCCGGTTTCTCAGGTGTCGACGGCGCTCCAGCTCGATGAACCTGCCAGTACGCCGGAACGGATCATCGAAGCCGCCCTCATCTCCTTCGGAACTCGCGGTTACGACGCTTCGTCGCTCGATGTGCTGGCCGATCGACTCGGTCTGCGCAAGCAGACCATCCTCTACTGGTTCACGTCGAAGGAGCACCTGCTCGAGGCGGTCATCGACCGGAGCGCCCACGAGTTGTCCGAGACCTTCGAAGAGGCGCTCTCCGACGCGGGGACCGGCTGGGAGAGGGTGGAGGCGGTGGTGAGATCCGTTTTCCGTCTGGCAGCCCGTCGGCCCGAGCTCCTCGGGTTGGTCCGGGAGACGAACCGCTTGGGCATGGCGGCCACCAATCGGATGATCGCTGCGCTGGAGCCGCTCGTCACCAGAGCATCCGAGTTCCTGGAGGCGGAGATGGAGGCCGGGGCCATGAAGCGGCACGAACCCCATCTCCTCCTGCTCGCTCTGTATTCGACGGTGATCGGAATGGTCACCGAGGTCGAGGTCCTCCGAGCCTTCGGCGAGGAACCGACCACGCGGTCACTGGTCCGCCGGCGCACCCAGATACTTGCGCTGTTGCGGGCCGCTCTCATGACCCAGCCGCAGTAGCGTCCGGGCGGTGCCTGGTTCGCGCCTGGGCCACGACCGCCCGAGTATCGGGCTGGCGATCAGGCTGGACGATCAATCGCCGGCAGCAGCCCTGCGCGCTCTCCTCGACGGCTTGGCGGCAGGAGGAGTCGGCTTCTTCGGGGTGTAACGCTTGTTGGCCACCGGGCCAGCCGGTCCGGATGAGCGGGTACGGCTTCGACCTCCAGCTGCCGGTTCGGCCGGGGATCGGGAACGAGCGCCCCGGTCCCGACCGGAGTTGTTGGCGGTCGCCCGGGCACGAGCGGTTCTCAGGACCTCAGTCGCCTCACGCTGAGTCCGGTAGGAGTGGACGAAGACCCAGACCCCGAGACCGAGGAAGGGAAGACTCACGATGAAATTCGAACCGCTGAAGGCCAGGCCGGTGAGGAAAGCCATGAACCCGACCGGGGCCCGGCGTCCGAGCAGACCGGCTCCGAGGAGTGCCAGACCGGCGACCACGCCGATCACGAGAACGGTCTGGGGGGTGAGCTGGCCCTTGGCCAGGCGGAACTTCTTGTTGTCCGTCTCGGTCACATAGATGAGCACCCCGAACAGGGCGGCGGCGGCGGCGGCCACGAAGGTGTAGCGCCGCTCGCGTGCATCGAGGCGGTCGACCGCCCATTTGACCGACCGGATCGTGGCAGCGGGATTGTCTGACAGGGCTTCGGCGGCGGTGCGGGGCGGTTCTGGCCGGGTGGCACTCCGCACGGCGCGCCACCACTTCTGAGGACGCGATGACCCGGTGGCGGTGCTTTCCACATCGTCGAACCCGCGACCAGAGTCGTGGTCATCCGGGCGGTCGCCGACCGGTGGTTGTGCCATCGCTGAGAGGCTACCGGGCCGGTTGGGGTGCCCCGGATCGCGGCACAGGATGCCTCTCATGGTCGACACCACGCAGCACCAGGCCGAGCCCATGGTTATCAGGCGGTTCGACCATCCGGACCGGCGTCGGGTTCCCCTCCTCACCGGCGAGGAGGGCGAATGACTCGGGAGGAACCGGCTGCGTCCGAGAGACGGTCTCCGGCTCGGCGACCCGGAACTCGAGATGGTGGAGACGGCCGCTCCGGCCCCCGATCCACCGGTCGAGAGGGGAGAGTAGGGACGTGAGGGCCGGCTCACCGAATGTTCCCTCCGATAAAGGTTCGGGGGCGATGAGGCGAATGGTGAGTGGTCCGTCCCAGGTGAGGTCGACCCAAAAGACGGTATCGGTGGCTCCCTCCGCCGAGCGGCGTCCGCCCAGCAGGCCCTCGAAAAGCCGGAGCGCCTCGTCGAGCCGGCTGGCGGCGTGTACCACCCGGAGCAGCGAGGCGGGTGGCACGGTGCCACCCCCGTCCTGACGGATCCTCCGGTCGGCCGGGTAGTCCTCCGGCGGTTCGTTGCCCCACGATTCGGGGGCTTCGGCCAGCTGGACGACAATGCCGGTTGCCTGGGACGGATGGAGGAAAGCCTCCATCCACTCGGGCTGGCTCAGATCGATCCCGATGGGCTCGAATCCGAAGGTTCGGGCCTGCTCGATCGCCACTCGGATGTCCGGCACCTTGAAGGTCAAATGATGCGGCCCCGGACCGCTGCGGTGGAGGAAGCGGATGAGGAAGTCGTTCTCCGCGGTGTCCCAAGGCATGAGCAGCTCCGTACGGGCGCCGTTCGCCCATCGCAGCTGGGCGGGTGCGAACCCACGGCCTTCCCCCCCGGAAGCCCATTCGGCCCCGAGATCGCCGGCGTAGAGACCCCACGCGTCCTGCCACGTGTCAACGGCGTGGGCGACGTGGTCGAGCGCGACGCCATCGAGTGAACGGCCGGTCATCGGTTCTCCCCTGTAGCGCTCATGACCACAGATTGTGTTCGCCAATATGCCGGATTGTCGAAACGATGGGCGACCGAAGACCCGAAAAGGGGCCGGTTGTGGTTGCGGGCGGTGCCCGGTACCGTTCCGATGATGGACTTTCTCAGCGAATCGGTGGTGGGACTCGCGCAGCAGGTTCGCCAGGGCGAGGTGGCGGCGGCGGCCGAGGTCATGGACCATGCCCTGCAGCGCATCGCTGTGCTCAACCCGTCCATCAACGCGTTCGTGGCGCTGGACGAGGCGCGGGCTCGGGCGGGGGCGGCGGCGGTGGACGAAGCAGTGTCGGCCGGACGCGACCCCGGTCCCCTTGCAGGAATCCCCCTCGGTGTGAAGGATCTGGAGGACGCCTCCGGGTTCGTGACGACCCATGGCTCTCCGGCCTTTGCCGGGCGGGAGCCGGCGACCGAGGAGTCTGCTCTGGTGGCCCGCCTCGTGGCTGCCGGCTGCGTGGTGGTCGGGAAGACCAACACCCCCGAGTTGGGCTGGAAGGCGGCCACCGACAATCCGGTCTTCGGGTCCACCTGCAATCCGTGGAACCTCGGGCACACGCCTGGCGGTTCGTCCGGCGGAAGCGCCGCCGCAGTGAGTGCTGGGATGGTGCCCTTGGCTACTGGTTCGGACGGCGGGGGGTCGATCAGGATACCGTCGGCGTGCTGCGGTCTTTCGGGAATGAAGCCGTCGCTCGGTCGAGTACCGAGCGGTGGGCGGTCAGCTCCGGATTGGCATGAGCTGTCCACCAAGGGTCCGATCGCCCGGCGGATATCGGATGTGGCGGCGGCGCTGTCCGTAGTAGTGGGGCCCGATCCCACCGACCTCCGTTCGCTGCCTCGTCCCGAGGCGTCATGGACAGATGCTCTCGAGGACGCCCGGCCACCCCAACGGGTGGCTTGGTCTCCGACCCTCGGCTACGCCGAGGTGGACAAAGAGGTGCTGTCCATCTGCCAACGGGCGGTGGAGCTCATGTCGTCGCTGGGCGCGGAGATCGTCGAGGTCGACACGGTGTTCGACCAGGATCCGGTCGACGAGTGGCTCACACTATCGGGGGTCTACAACGCCAGGACCTACGCCGACGTCCGTACCACTCCGGCCTACGAATTGTCCGACCCAGTGCTCAGGATGATCATCGATCAGGCCCAATCGACCTCTGCGATCGAGTTGGTGGAAGCAGAGGACTTGAGCTACGCGCTGAACTACCGGCTGTTCGACCTGTTTCGGGATGTCCGCCTGCTGTTGACGCCGACTACGGCGGCGGCTGCGCCCGTCAGATCGCTCGACGGTGCCGGCCTGATCAATGGCGCTGAGGACATCAACTGGGTCAAATTCACCTATCCGTTCAACATGACCCGTTCACCGGCGGCCACGGTCTGTGCCGGACTCACCGGGACTGGGATTCCGGTGGGGCTGCAACTCATCGGACCCCAGCATGGTGACCTGGTTGTTCTGCGATCGGCGGCAGCGCTCGAGCAGGCGATCGGATTTGACACATCACCGCCATTGTCTGCCGGCTGACCCAGTCGATCAGGTCGCCCAGCCGTCAACGTCCTGCCGCGGCCCTTCCCCCGAGGCCTGTCGACGGCCTCGGCTTCTACGAAGAGGGTGCAGGGTGGGGGCTAGCATAAAGGTCGATCCGAACGACAGAACGTGGTCGTTCGGTCGTGGGCGTTTAGCTCAGTTGGTTAGAGCGCAGCCTTCACACGGCTGAGGTCGGAGGTTCGAGTCCTCTAGCGCCCACCAAATCTGTCACGGCGCGAGACGCCGACTTGGGGGCGGTTTGGCTGGGGTTGTCGGCCGGGTCGGTGGGGAGGCCGCCTCGTATGAGGTAGGTGGGTTGGATGACGCCGGGCTCGATGACGACGAGGCGGTGGACGAAGGCTTGGGCGGCTGCCTTGCGTCGGGCGTCGGAGCCGTGGGTGATGATGTCTTCGAGCTCGCCGCGGAGGGTGTCGAGGTCGGCTTGGCCGGGTGGGTCCATGGTGGCGATGTAGGCGGCTTCGAGCTCGTCGCGGCGTGCTTTGAGGGTGCGGGCTCGGTCGCCGAGGTCGCGGACGCGCGGTCCGAACATGTCGTCGCTGATGGTGCCGGCCTCGAAGGCGAGGATGTAGCGCTCGATGGCGGCTTCGGTCTTCTTCAGCTCGGCGGTGGTGGCGTCGATCTCGTCGCGGTGTCGGCGGGTGGTGGTGGCGACCTGTTGGGTCTTGACGGCGATGGCGCGTGCGATGAGGTCGGGGTCGGCGTAGAAGGTGATCAGGGCGTCGAGGACGGCGGCTTCGAGGACGTCGGCGCGGATGCGTTCGCTGTCGCAGGCGTCTTTGCCGTAGCGCTGGCGGGTGAAGCAGGCGTAGTAGCGGTAGCGGTGGCCTCGCCCGGCTGCTGCGACACCGACGTAGTTGCGTCCGCACCGGCTGCAGGTGATGAGCCCGGTGAGGAGGTAGTCGGGGTGGGCGTGGGTCATGCGCCGGTCGTAGCTCTCGCCGCGCTCGGCGAGCAACGCCCGCGCCTTTTCGAAGAGGTGGGGGTCGATGAGGGGCTGGTCGGGTTGGTGGCAGACGTCGCGGAAGGTGACCTCGCCCAGGTAGCTGCGGTTGCGGAGGATGAACAGCACGGCTTGAGATGACCAGCGCCGGCCGCTTCTGGTTCGGCAGGCATCGGCGTTGAGCTCTGCGGCGATGGTGGCGGCCCCGGCGTGGTCGATGCCGTAGCGGGTGAAGATGCGTTCGACGAGGGGGAACTCGGAAGCTTCGATGGCGAGGTGCTTGTCGTCGTCGAGGCGCAGCCCGTAGGGGACGGCGCCGCCGGGCCAGCCGCCGCGGGCGGCTTTTCGCTCCATGCCGGCGACGACGCGGTCGATGATGGTGGCCCGTTCGAACTCGGCGAACACGCCGAGGAGCTGGACGAGCATCCGCCCGGTGGGCGTCGAGGTGTCGATGGGCTCGGTGGCCGAACGGAAGGCCACGCCGGCCTGCTCCAGCTCCTCCAACAGCCCGACGAGGACCTTCAAGGAGCGGGCGAAGCGGTCGACGCGGTAGACGAGGAGGATGTCGTAGCGGCCGAGGCGGGCGTCGCGCAGCGCCTGGTCCAATGCGGGCCGCTCGGCGTAGGCGCCGGAGAACTGGTCGGTGTAGGTCTTGGCGTGCTCCCAGCCGGGCTGGCTGGCGATGAACGCACCGAGGCGGGTTTCTTGGGCGCCGAGGGAGAAGGGCTGGTGCTCCTCGTCGGTGGAGATGCGCAGGTAGCAGGCGACCCGGGTGACCCCGCCCACGGCCCCCAAGGTGGCAGCCGGGGGCGTCCCTTGGTTTCGGCGTCTGGTGGTGGTCATGGGCTGCTCCGTTCCTCCC
>DAHUZT010000006.1 GCA_027315005.1 Acidimicrobiaceae bacterium
TCGGGGTTTCGACCGCTGGTACGGCTTCCACGGCGGTGAAACCAGCCAGTTCGTGCCCGCCCTCTACCACGACAGCCACTCGGTGCGCCCGCCCGCGTCGATCGAGGACGGATACCATCTGAGCGCCGATCTCGCCGACCGGGCTATCGAGATCGTCGGGGACCTGCGTGCCGTCGACGAGGACCGTCCGTTCTTCCTCTACCTGGCCACCGGGGCATGCCACTCGCCCCATCAGGCACCGCGGTCGTGGATCGACGCGTACCGGGGACGCTTCGACTGCGGCTGGGACGCCTGGCGCGCACGGACCTTCGCCCGCCAGCTCGAACTCGGCATCCTCCCGGAAGGAACCGAGCTCAGCCCACGGCCCAGATGGGTCCGCCCGTGGGCCGACCTCGAAGCCGACGAACAGGCGGTGGCGGCCCGGTTCATGGAGTGCTTTGCCGCTTTCCTGTCCCACACCGACGCCCAGATCGGTCGGGTGGTCGACTTCATCGATGGACTGGGCGAGCTCGACGACACCGTCATCGTTCTGGTCTCGGACAACGGGGCCAGTGCCGAAGGAGGATCGGAAGGCTCCATCAACGACGTTCGGTTGACGAACCTGGATCCGGCGGGCATCAACGAACTGACGGCCAGGCTGGACGAGATCGGCGGGCCGACCAGCCACAACAACTATCCATGGGGGTGGACCATGGCCGGTAACACCCCTTTCAAACGATGGAAACGCGAGGTCCACGAAGGTGGAGTGGCCGACCCCTGCATCGTCCACTGGCCGGGCGGCGGGGTCGAGCGTGGCGCGGTGCGCCATCAGTTCGCCCACGCCATCGACGTCCTCCCCACCGTGCTCGAGCTGGTGGGCGTGGAGCCTCCCGGGGAGATCGAATCGGTCCCCCAGTCATCGATCGACGGCACCTCGTTCAGCTACCTGCTCGATGCGGAAGGAGCCCACCGCCATGGGCGCCACCTCACCCAGCACTTCGAGATGTTCGGCTCCCGCGCCCTGTACCACGAGGGGTGGAAGGTGGTCACCTTCCACCCGGTCGGACCCCTCTACGGCGACGGACTCGAACCCAACGCTCCCTTCGACGACGACGTGTGGGAGCTGTACCGAGTGGCCGATGACCTGTCGGAGACCCATGACCTGGCCGGCGCGCACCCCGAGATCGTGACCGACCTGGTGGACAAGTGGTGGGACGAAGCCAGGCGCAACCAGGTCCTCCCCCTCGACAACCGGGTCCTGTGGGCCCTGGTCCATCCCAAACCGGACAGGCGCCGCCCCAGGGACTGTTTCCGGTACTTCCCAGGTGGTGCGCAGGTCCCGGAAGTAGTGGCGGTCGACGTACGGAACCGGAGTCACGCGATCATCATCGACTTCACCGCTCCCTGGGACGAGCCGGCCGACGGGGTGCTGTTGGCCCTGGGGTCGGCTCTCGGTGGCTGGTCCCTCCACCTGCTGGACGGACGGCCGCGTTACGTCCACAACTTGTACGGCAAGGAGCGCCACGTGGTGGCGGCGCAAGATCGGGTCGGGGCCGGTCCCCACCGGATCGAGTACGTCTTCACCAAGGACGAGGGCCTTGGGGGAGGGGGGGTGCTGCGGTGCGACGGAACGGTCGTTTCCGAGGGCACCATCCCGCGCTTCACGCCGTCGGGGTTCAACGGTGTCGGTGTGGGCGTGACCTGCGGGTACGAGTGGGGCCCGGCGATCGGGACCGGATATCAGGCGCCGTTCGCGTTCAACGGAAGTATCGAATGGGCGGTCGTCGAGACCAGAGGTCCGGTCGTGCGGGACCCGATGGCGGAGCTGGAGGCCATCCTCTCCGAGCAATGACCAGTCGTCTCGAGAGCCTGACCGGTGGCGTGCCGGGCCCCATGGTCGAGCCCGGTCCCGGTCCGGTAGTCTCGGACCAGATAGACGATTCGGGACCGTCCATGCGCAGTCCGAAATCCCGGAGGTGAGCGGTGAGCGACGTCAACGACTGGAATCAGAAGATCATCGAGGAGTTCCGAGCCAATCAGGGTCGGGTCGGAGGTCAGTTCGAGGGTGCCCCGGTACTGCTGCTGCACACCACGGGGGCGCGTACGGGGCGCGAGCGGGTCACCCCGATGATGTTCCTCGATCTCGACGGTCACCGCTACGTCTTTGCCTCGAAGGCGGGTGCCGACACCAGCCCCGACTGGTACCACAACCTCCGTGCGCATCCGGAGGTGACCGTCGAAGCCGGAACGGCGAGCTACCGGGCCGAGGCCTCGGCTCTCATGGAACCGGAGAGGACACGGGTCTACTCCGAACAGGCTCGGCGATACCCGGGGTTCGCCGAGTACGAGTCCAAGACCGAAAGGGTCATCCCGGTGGTGGAGCTGAAGCCGGTCGGATGAACCTCCGCCCGGAGCCGGCCGACGTCGACGTCGTCCGCCGGATGCTCTACCCACCGTGGTTCCGTGGCGCGCCCGGGCGGACGCCTCGGGCGCTCGGGACGCCTGAGCATCACTGGAGCGGGGTCGTCGAGTCGAGCGAGATCGCCATCGATTCGGTGTAGCGGACCTCTCCGAGCGGACCAGCCTTTTGGAAGAGGTCCACCGACTCGCGCTGGCGAAGGACCAGACCGCTTCCCGGGGAAAGCCAGTAGTCGGTCGGATTCGTCCCCGTCTCGGAGCCGGAGAACGTGAGGACGATCCGCGTATGGAGCGCGGGACGAAGGCGCATTCCGACCGCGACTGACGACGACCCGAGGACCTGGCCGACAAGGTCGACCCGTTGGTGATCGGACTGGCAGACGTCCGTCCACCGCTCACCGGCGGCCGGATGAGGCGGGAGGAAGAAGGTGCCTCTCGGGCAGAGTATCGACTCGGCGGTCTGGGTCCCGGCGATGGTCTCCTGCGAGAGCACGGCGGACAGTGTCGTGCCTCCACCGGCGTTCGGGCACACCACCAGCCCTTCCATGTGCTGGACGAGGGGCTCCCACTTCATCGTCGAACAGGTGGCATCGGTCACGATCATCTCGGTGGTGGGGGGGAATGGACGGCTGATCGCGCCAAAACTCAGCTTTTCGCCCCCGGTCGTCCGGTAGCGGTACACACCGGCAACAGGTAGGCCGGTGCCGCCCCGGGCGGCACTCGCCGGCTGCCCCCGCCGGTACAGGTGGAGCGCCTGGCGCAGTCCGATCTGGGTCCCAGGACTGCGGAGCACCAGATACCAGAAAGCCAGTGCCCCCAGCAGCGAAGCGACCACGACGACCATTCCCGTCGTCCAGAGCCGGTGATGAGCGATCCAGGCGACTCGAGACACGAGAACCCCCTGACTATTACACGCGCTGACTATTGCACGCGCTGACTATTGCACGCGCGCCGGGGCTCCGCTCACAGCCTCAGCGACCCCCGGTTCCGACATACGATCGTAGGCCCGTCGGTCGTGGTGAATCCACGCGGCCCACCAGTTGCCCGCCACCGACACCCCGCAGGCCCGTCGCCTGCTCAACGCATCGACTTCGGACCCGCGCTCCGGATCACCCTGGCCGTGGTGTCGATCACCGCGCCGGGTCGCAAGCCTCCTCGGACTCGATCGGGTTGGCTCGAATGCGGTACCAGTGCACGAATCGTCAAGCCCAGGACGGTGACACCGAGTGCTGCCACCATCACCATCGTGAAGATCACCGCGATCACCACCAACGCGACTGCGGACAGGATTGTCCCCGCAAGGCCCACCAGCATCGATCCCTCGGTGCGGTATCGGCCGGGGACCGTCACCCCGCTCTCCTGCATCCCGGTCCGGCTCCTTGCGCGTCGAATGGCACCTGAACGCCCACCGACCTCATCATCGACTCCCCGAAGCCAGCCGGCGGGACCGCACGCCGACCGCGTACACCAAGCCGGCGGAGATCCCCACCTCGAGGACGATGGCGAAAATGCCGATCCCCAGCAAGCCTCCGATCAGGCCACCCACGAACGCGCCGATGAGGCCGATGCCCAGGGTTCTGCCGATACCGATCGGGTTCGGACCCGGCACGATCAGCCGTCCGAGTCCACCTACCAGCAGACCGACGATGAGAAGGCTGACGATGTATCCGATGATTCCCATGCATCCAGTCTCGCCCGCGAACATGATCTCCGCATAAGAGTCGAGTAACAAAACCCGAAGAATCCACCTGGATCGGGGGTCTGGTCTCCAATGTTGCCCTCATCGAGGTCATAGCGGTGATGCCCTTGTGTCTGTAGGTCACACCCGTGGTGGAGAATGAGAGAATGGATGAGCGAGCGACTTCGGATCCGCCTCGAGAGGGAGCCGACCAGGTTCGAGCCGAGAGCGGTCGGAGCCGCCTTTGGGCATCCACCATGGCCGGTCACGACGGCAGGGGCGTCACGTTCGCTCACGCAGGCACCAGCGACCGGATCGCCCGGCTGGGCACAACGTCGGGGTTCGATCGGGCACACCGCGAGGCACGGGAGTCAGCGATGCTCGCTCCGGGGGCGACACGTTCCCGGGGGTCCGGTGATCGGGCCGTTTCGGAAGAACCCGACCCCTGGCGCACCTGCTTCGAGCGCGACCGTGACCGCGTCCTGCACGCGACCGCATTTCGGAGGCTGGCCGGGAAGACCCAGGTCTTCGTCTTTCCGGACGACCATCAACGGACCCGTTTGACTCACGCTCTCGAAGTTGCACAAGTGGCGACCTCGATCGCCAGGGCCTGCTCTCTCAATGTGGCGCTCACCGAGGCCATCGCCTTCGGTCACGACTGCGGACATGGTCCGGGAGGACATGCCAGCGAGGACGCCCTCTCCCCCTATCTGAGCAGTGGGTTCGATCACGCTCCCTGGGGGGCCGACGTGTCGCTCCGATCGCTCAACCTCTGCGAACAGACGCTCGACGGCATCCGAAACCACTCATGGTCACGTCCGGCCCCGTCCACTCCTGAAGGTGAGGTGGTGAGCTGGGCTGATCGGATCGCTTACGTCTGCCATGACTTCGAAGACGCGTTCAAGAGCGGGATCGTCACCCCACACGCGCTCCCCAACGTCGTCAGGGAACGGTGTGGTGACCACCGGGCACAGCAACTCGGTACGTTCATCGAAGCGGTGGTGTCGGCGACGCTCAGTACCGGGACCGTGGCGATGACGACCGATATCGCCGAGGCACTCTCCGATTTCCGCGCCAGCAATTATGAGTGCATCTACCTGAGGCCGAGCTCGATGCACCAGGGTCGAGCGGTCATATCAGTGCTCCGGGCACTCGTCGAGTACTTCGGAGATCGCCCCAATCTCATCAGAGGAGGTGACGTCGACCTGGCTGGGGTGTCCGGGGGCGAACCACCGGCCATCCGCGCCGCGGTGGAGTACGTGGCCGGTATGACCGACCGGTTCGCCTTCAACCAGGCCATCGCCCTCCTCGATTGGGACCCGGACAAGTTGCCCTCCGGTGTCGGGATCTCAGTCCGCCGATGACAGCGGATGGCTGCACCGCTTCACCACGCTCCCAGACGAGGTCCGCCCAGATCAGGCGGAGCTCGTCTGGGACTTGCTGTTGGCAACAGGCCGGGCTGGGGCTCGACGAATCCCAGAAGTGAACGACCGAACCGCTGCGACGAGCTGGACCTGGAGGTCTTCGACTGCGCCCAATTCTTCGTCGGCCCAGAGGATCCTGACCACCACCCGGATGGTGTCGGCGTCACGCTGCCGGACCGCCTCCTCGAAGGCGTCCCAGAGGACACGGCGACGGATCCGGCCGTTGTCAGCCACCATCGGCGGTTCGCAGTGGCGCCCCTCCAGCATCCTTGCGGCGTCGCCGTACCAGTCCTGTGCTTGCGCAAAATCGTCACGCAGTCTGGCCACGGCCAGATGAACAAGGTGGAGACCGCCGATGGAGTCCTCCCGAGCCCGATCGGGGATGCTCGTGAGGAGGTCACCCCCGACAGTCAGCTGGTTCGCCCCCACGAACAGCGTGATGAGCGAGCCGGCCGGCACCGTCTTAGCACCCCGCTCGAACAGATACTCGCGGAAGCAGTCGTCAGCACGCTCAACAGCGTCATTTGCCCGACGTCTCGCCATTCGAACATCGGGATCGTCTCCTGACCCCTGGATCCAATCGCAACTGGCGGCCAGATATGCGGCACCGGAGAGCAGCGCCGCGCAGAGGGCCGACGCCAATACCCGGTTTGCCCCCCGAGGCCAGAACAGGAAACCGACACCGAGTGCCACCCCACAGCCGATGGCCACGTCCTCGACCCGGATCAGCCCGACCTGGCCCCCGCTTGGAAGAAGGATCCGGAAGGCCACCAGGACGGTCATGGTGAATCCCGCTTGCCCTGCCGCGAACGGTAGGGCGGCAAACGCAAAGCCCGCAGCGAAGATGGCTACTGGTAGCACCGCCCAGGTCGCAGCCGTACTATCGCCGAACAACCAGATCAAAGCCGATCCGAGAGCAACACCGACCACGGTCCCAAGCACAGCACGCAGGACGGTCGAGCTCGTCCCAGCTGCATTCGATCGCAGGACGGAAAGCGTTCCGAGGACGACCCAGAACCCGTGCTGAACACCCGTGAGGTGAGCGATGAGGACCGCCAAAGCCAGGCCGAGCGCCCCGCGCAGGCTGTTGTGAAGCCACACCGAATCGAGGGCGAGGTGGGGACGCAGCCGCATTCGGATCCCCCTCAACAACAGTGAGACCGGTACGGTCCCCGAGGCACGTTGGAACGACGCCCCGACCGTCGCTACATCGGCTCCGATGAGGAGGAGCACCCTCGCGAGTGACCGCGAACGAAATGTTGGGTCGATGAAATCGATCAGGGCTCCGGGTGGATCTTCGGCACTCGTGTCAGACGGATTGCCGCTGCGGTCCTGCTCCGACGCTCCCAACGATGAACCCGGCGATTCGAACCGGCGAGGCTCAGTCGGAGCTGGTGACACTTGGCGGTGGGAAAGCCCGTACATGGCATCGGATGCGCTCTCGTCGATTGCGATGCGCAGGGCTTCGAGCGCCTGGGACAGCCGGACTACACTCGAACCGGGCTGACGCCGCAGCAGGCCCGCAGCCTCCGAGAGCACATGTGCACCGAGATAGTTGATCGATCGTGCAGGATGCACTGCCGCGGGATTACCTGACACACCCCAAGAGATCGCCATCTCCTCCGCCGCCCTCTGCATCCGACTGACCAATCTCCAAACGGCTTCGTCGCCGGGGGCGGTGCCGATCGGAAGGTATGCCGAATCCTCGAAGAGCCTGGCCAGCGCCTCGGTTCGCTCGCGAGCGCGTTCGATCAGTTCACGATCGATCCGTCCGTCGACGAGGCCGGCCAGGCCGGCCTCCAGCGCGTCTGCCGAGGCGGCCAGGGCCAATCTGATCCGGGCTCGATACGGGGTCGGCCACAAGAACAGCACCGCGGGAAGCGAGACGGTGGCGGCCAGACCGAAACCGATGAGGCGAGGGACGACATCCTCTTGCCCACCAGGCACACTCAGCGGGAGTACGAGAGTGAGCAACCCTGCTGACGTCGCCTGGACCATCAGCGGACTGGATAGCGAACTGAAGAGGAATGCGAACGCAATGAGGCCCATCACCACTGAGGCGAGCACGGGTTGGCGCGAACTCAGCGTGCCGATGGTGATGAACACCAGGCCGGCCACGACAAGCGACACGTAGGCCCGACGGCGGTGGCGTTCCGGTGCGACCAGGTCGACCATCAGTGTCAGTGCGAACGATCCGAAGAGAGCGAAGATGGAGACCTGTTGGTTGCCGAACGCGAGGGCAACGGCAAACGTCGAAGGGACGACGATGGCGGCTCTCACGGCCTTCGCGGTGGCACGCAGCTCGGGGTCCCACTTCCTGACCAGCTTCACCGCCCCGACCACGTCGAACGAGCTGGGAGCCATCGCTTTCGAACCAATCGTAGGGATCTTCGGTCTCCGTCCAACTCGGTGCTCCCGACGGTGAAGGCCAATGGGCGATTGCTCGAAACGGACGTGTGCTCCAATGCCTACGTTCGCGCCGGAACTCCTCAGACCCGCTCGAGAGCCCGCGGATCGTCGGTTCGCACGATGTCCTTGCCGAGAGGTGCGACGGCGACGGCGGCGAGCTTGAAGTCAGCGACCGCCAGAGGAATTCCGACGATCGTCAAACAGAGCACTAGGCCGGTGATGATGTGGACGATAGCCATCCACAGCCCAGCCAGTAAGAACCACAGGACATTGCCGATCATCGAGCCCGCACCGGCATCGGCCTTGGGGACGGTGGTGCGACCGAAAGGCCAGAGGCTGTAGAACGCAAGCCGGAATGCGGCGATACCGAAGGGGATGGTGATGATGAGAACGCACATGACGATGCCGGCCACGGCGTAGCCGATGGCCAGCCAGAGCCCTCCGAATATGAGCCAGAGGATGTTCAGGATCACCTTCACCATCGGCAAGCATGCCATCCGCGCCCATGGGACACATGCATTACCGGAAACGGCGGTTTCCACCCTCAGTGGATGGTGAGCTCCTTGCGGTACACACGCGCGGGCCCGAGCTCGATGACGGAAGTGGCAAGCTGTGCGAACGCCCGGGAAACCTCGCTCCCAGGCGCACCGGCCGCTACCGGCACGCCGATGTCCCCACCCTCTCTGATCGCGGGGACCAGCGGGACCTGTCCGAGCAGCGGAACGCCGAGTTCTGTGGCCAACTTGCTCCCGCCACCTCTGCCGAAGAGCTCGTACCTGGTCCCGTCGTCAGCGGTGAACCAACTCATGTTCTCGACGACGCCGCGGACGGTGAGCTTCAGCTTTCGCGCTGCATAGGCCGATCGCTGCGCCACCCGTTGGGCGGCCGCCTGCGGTGTAGTGACCACGTACACCTCCGTCTTGGACAGATACTGTCCCAGGGACAGGGTCACGTCCCCGGTACCCGGTGGCATGTCGATCAACAGGTAGTCCGGCTCACCCCAGTACGCGTCCACCAGAAATTGCTCGAGTGCCTTGTGGAGCATCGGCCCCCTCCAGATGACCGGTGTCTCATCGGGTACGAAGTAGCCCATCGACAGGCAGCGGACACCGTGTGCCGATGGCGGAACCACCAGGTCGCCGATGATGAGAGGATCGTCCGTGACGCCGAGCATCTTTGGTGCGGAGAACCCGTAGACGTCGGCATCGAGGATCCCGACGTCATGGCCCGCCTGTGCCAAGGCAACGGCGAGGTTGACGGTCACCGAAGACTTGCCGACTCCCCCCTTTCCCGAGGAGATCCCAAGGATCCTCGTCTTCGACCGGGGATCCATGAACCGGTTGGGACGGCCTTGCTCGTGCCCCAGTGCTCCACCGTGGTCGTGCGGCTCGGGCTGGTTGCCAGTACCGGAGGGAACGGGCTCTCCTCGAAGGAGCATCCGGAGCCGTGCACGAGCTTCCTCGTCCATCACCTCGGTGGTGACGGCCACCTCCTCCACTCCGGCGACTCCGGAACCGGCTCGCTTCACTTGGGCGATCAGTTCGTTGAGATGCGGGTACTGGACCACCGGGAGAAGCAGGCCCACCGACATCCGCTTGCGCTTCACCTGCACCGACGAGAGCATCCCCAGCTCGCCGAGGGAGCGACGCAGCTCCGGATCGACCACGCCGGAAAGGGTCGCCGCGGTCAGAGACTGATCGATGGACATGGACTCTCCTCGGAGCGAGTGGATCTCAACGGTAGACTAGGCGCCGTGACCGATGAGCTGGACGTGCCGGGTTCCGATTCCCTCAGTGGCACCGCCGCTGGCCTCGGCCGATCGCGATCGAATGTCGCTGAGTCGTTCTCGGTTGCGCAGGCGGTCGGCGGGATCGGACCGAACGCCATCCGGAGCGAGACGGACAGCCATTTCTCCGCGGCGGTGACCGCGGTGACCGCCGCGTTCGGGGACCCCACCCGGCGAGAGATCTACCTCTATATCAGGTCCAACCCAGACTCGACGGCCACCGAGGTCGCATCCCAGTTCTCGCTCCATCCCAACGTTGCCCGACATCATCTCGAGCGGTTGGCCGGCGGTGGCTACCTCGAAGTCAACGTGAAGCGGGCGGTCACCGGGGCCGGTCGACCCTCCAAGCGATTCCGAGCGGTCGGAGGCGACCCGACGCTGGATCTACTGACCCGCCGCGACGACCTGCTGGTCCTGCTCCTGCAGGAGGCGCTCCAGTTGCTCGGACCGGAGACCGCCGAAAGGATGGCGGAGCGGGTGGGTGAGGAGTATGGGAATACGCTTGCCGGTCAGATGTCACCGGGGGACAGCCAGCGCTCACTCAAGACGGCGATGCACGCCATCGCCGATTCCTTGACCGCCCATGGCTTCGCTGCGCACGCAGAAGAGCACGGATCGAGTACGGCGGTGGTGACGGATCGCTGCCCCTTCGGGGCGGCTGCGTCCCGTTATCCGGTGCTGTGCGCCGTCGACCGGGGCATGGTCAAAGGCCTGCTGGCCGGACTGTGTGGCCGAGACGCAGCCGGGGCAGTTCCGGTCGTCGTGTCCTCATCCCGGGCACGCGGCGACGATTCCTGCGCCGCTGTCGTCTGACCCACCGGCTGTCGATGGCTCGTCACTACCTGGACCACGCTTCGACCGCACCGCTTCGGCCCGAGGCTCGTGCTGCCATGACCGACTGGAACGAACACGGGGTGGCCGCCGATCCGGGGCGTGTCCACACCGAAGGCCGCATGGCCCGTGTCGCCCTGGAGGAGGCGAGGGACCAGGTGGCATACCTGCTCGGCGTGCAATCCCGCCAGGTGATCTTCACCTCCGGGGGGACCGAGGCTGTCAACGCCGCGGTATGGGGGGTGCAACGCGACCATCCGGGACCGGTGGCTCTGTCGTTAGTGGAGCATTCGGCGGTCCGGGAAGCGTCGTCCCGATCTGGTCCGGTGGTGGCCATCCCCGCAGATCAGCTGGGGCTGATCGAGCTCGATCGGGTCGGTGACGCGCTCGAGCGGTGCCGGAGCGAGTACGGGCGGCTTCCTGCGCTCCTCCACTGCCAATGGGGGAACCACGAGGTCGGTACCGTCCATCCGGTACAGGCCGTCGTCGGGCATTGCCGGAGCCGGGGTGTACCAGTGCATGTCGACGCGGTCGCCGCCGTCGGGCACGTTCCGATCGACCTCACCGAACTGGGTGCCGACCTGGTCTCCCTTTCGGCCCACAAGTTCGGAGGACCCGCCGGAATCGGTGCCCTCGTCCTCCGACGCGGGTTCCGGATCGCACCTTTCGTGGTCGGTGGCAATCAGGAACGTTCCCGTCGAGCGGGACTCGAACAGATCGGTTTGGCTCGTGGATTCGGCGCCGCTGCCACGGTGCTCGCACGTTCGGCCACCCTCGACGGCGAGCGGCAGCTGAGTTGGGAGTGGACTGAACGCCTTGCCCGCGCAGCCCTCGCGGTCGACGGCGTCACCCGACTGGGGAACCCGGTCGACCGCCTTCCGCACATCCTCTGCCTCGCCATCGAAGGCGTCGAAGCCGAGCCGGTGCTGGTGGGATTGGACCAGGCTGGAATCGCCGCCCATTCCGGATCGTCCTGCTCCTCGGAGTCACTGGAGCCCTCTCCCGTTCTGGCCGCCATGGGGGTTGACTCCGAGCGGTCGCTCCGCCTGTCCGTTGGTTGGTCGACCATCCAGGCCGACATCGAGGCCTTCGAATACGCCTTCTCCCCGATCGTGCAACGGCTTCGTTCGCTCGGACGAAGCGGGTGATCCTACCCGGACGATAGGTTTCCGGTATGCGTGCCGTCGTCTGCCGAGAACTCGGGCCCATCGAACGTGTGACCGCCGGAGCCGGTCGACCCGGTGGGCGGCGAACGGACCGAACCGGCACGCTCCGGTGACCTCCCCCGTAGTCTCCTCTACCGCCCCCCTGGACGCCGCCGCCTCGGTGATGGCCGGCCTGTACGGCGCACCGTCGGCTGCAAGACGGTGCTGGTCCCCTGACGTCGGGCCGTCCGGAGGAGCGCACCGGTGCGCCGCACAGGTGCGAGCGCCGTGCTCAACCGCCGGGAAACTGGGACGGAAGCGGCTGACCGGCCTGCACGAATGCGGTACGGAGCACGGGAGCGGCCTCGGTCACTACCGACTTCGGAGGGTGGTCGGCCAGGAATTGCCGGTATTGGGCCACGGCCCCCCGGTAGTTGGCATCCTGCTCGAGGAGGAACGTGCCGAGATAGAGCCGTGCTGCGTAGTCCGATCCGTTCAGAAAGACGGCCCGGTCCAGTTTGACTTTGGCGTCGTTGATGAGGGAGGTGTTTCTGCTCTGCTGCCCGATCTGGAATTCGAGCCAACCCAGCTGGGCCAGTGCCACCTCGTTGTCGGGATGGCCGCTGATCACCGACTGGTAGAGCTCCACCGCCAGAGTGAGTTTGCCCCTGTTCTGATCGCTCGCCGCCTGATTGAGATCGGCTTCGACCCGTTGAGCGGAGGTCAGCGGGTCAGCACCGGTCACCGATTGCCCAGGTTGGCGCTGGGCGGTCGTGAGCACGAGCAGCACGATCACCGCAGCAGCGAACGAGACGACTGCTCCGGTCAAGAACCACCGGCTTCGCCGGATTCGCCACGGCCGCCTCACCGTGACCGTGGCCGTTCCGGCCGCCGCAACCGCTTCCCGGCGAACATGGCCCAGCCGGTTCTCGACGATCCCGAGCCGTCGAAGTTCACGCTGCCGTAGAGCCAGGTAGTCGTCGTCTGAGAGATCGCCGGCCAGATGCTCCTCATCCGCGTCGGCCAGCGAGCGGACGAGGAAACGCCTGCGCTCCTCCAGCTCGGTCGTCCCGAGTCCATTCACCTCGTACTCCCCCGCGCCTGCCAGCCCGTCCAGGGAGCGCCGGACGACGAGGAACCGAACCAGCACGAACGTGGCGATGAGTCCCCCGACGACCGGCAGGATCCACACGAGCGCAGTCAGGCCGCGAGCGGGCGGGTCGAGCACGATCGACGAACCGTACCGCCGGACCAGGAAGCGCTCGATGCTCGCACTGCTCTTCCCTTCATCGACCATCCGCCTCACCGTCGCGCGGACGACCACCGCCGTCTCTGCGGTGGAATTGGCAACGTTCAGGTCCTCGCAGCTCGGGCACCGGATGATGGAGTCGATGGCGTTCGCTCGCTGGGCATCGGTCGGTGCCGGCGAGGAGAACGCTCCACTGCCGAAAACGAGCGCACCAAGCAGAACGGCACCCAGAAGGCTCCAAAGCGGGAACCGGCGCTTCTTCATCGACGCGACCTCATCGACGCGACCTCATCGACGCTCTCTCATGGAGCAAGTGTCTTCGCTTGGGTGATGATCCGAACCAGATCGGCGGCAGTCACCGGAGCCACGAGATACGCGACAATCCTGCCGTCAGGAGCGATGATGAACGTGGACGGCGGAGCCCGAACGCCGAAGGCCAGAGCGATGGAACCACCCGGGTCGGTCAACGTCGGCCAGTTGGCCCCGAGGGTCGCCTGGTAGTTCCGCGCCGAGCTGGTCGTGTCGTCGAATACCACGCTCACCATCGAAGCGCCACCCGGCTGTTGTTGTTGCTGGAATGCGAACTTGACCAGCTGGGGTCCCTCGCTCCGGCAGGGCTCACACCAGCTGGCGAAGAAATTGATAACGACGTAACGGCCGGGCGGGCGGGCGAGTGCGTACCTCGATCCATTCAGGGTGGGGCCCGACACGGCGGGAACCCGCCTTCCCACCAGCGGACTCTGGACCGAGACGACCGTGGCCGGAGGCCGTGTGGCGAGCACCGCGATCAGTCCGGAAACGACCACGAGCGCGGTGAGCGCGACCCATCGGATCGTGTGCCGCGCTCGCCTGGGCCGCTCCGACGGTGCCGGGAAGGTCACGGTCGGTCGCCTGCTCCGACCGGTGCATCGTCACGTTCCTCCGCGGAGACGCCGGGGGACGTACCCTCGTCGTGTCCATAGCCGGAATTGGTCGCCATCGGAGCGTCGACGGTTCCCACCTCGTTGTTGCCGACAGAACCGATCGGGCCGGCGGTGGCCGGGAGCGGCGCCGACACCGGTTCGGTGGGCCGGCGTCGGCGGCGGCCGGGAATGGCGGACAGGACGGATCCCACCACGATGATCACTCCACCGATCCACAGCCAGATGACCAAGGGCTGCACCACCACCTGGAACGTCCATCTCTTGCCGTTCTGGGGAATGTTGGCGATGGTCAGGTACACGTCTCGAGTCAAGGTCGAGTCGATCGCAGGGGTTCCCACAGGATCGGCAGTTCCACCGAACTCGCTGATGGCGGGGGTGAGCCTCCCTCGGCCGTCCACACGCAGTACAGCCTGCAGCTCGGAGTGGGAAGTCGAGATCACCGATTCCGAGCGCACGAACTCAATGGTGTGTCCGGCGAACACCGTGCTCTGCCCGCGGGCCAACACCACCGAACCGTCCTGCCGGAAGCCGGACGCGGCAGTGAGTGCGATGGCTACGACCACCACCCCTATGTGCACGATCATCCCACCGTTGGCACGTCCCACAAGGCCTCTCCACGCGGACACCCCGGCCCGAAGCGGACCAGCGCCCGTCGAGCGGGTGCCCCGCCAGGCTCCACGGACCGAGAGCACGAGGGCCCGTCCGGCCGAAGCTGCGGCGAAGCTACCCAGACCGAATGCCAAGAGTGGCTCGACCCCATGGATGCCGGCGATCACGCAGATGACCACGGTCGTGACGGCCAGGATGGCGGGGACGACCAGCCGGCCTCGAAGGACGTCGATGGTCGTCTTGCGCCACGGGAGGGCAGGAGCGACGGCCATGAGGAAGAGGAGGCCGAGTCCGACCGGTATGAACATCCGATTGAAATAAGGAGCACCCACCGCGACCTGAGCGTTACCCCGGACCGCCTCGTAGAAGAGCGGGAAGACGGTGCCGAGCAGGACTACGAAGGCGAAGCCTACGAAGAGCAGGTTGTTGGCAAGAAACGCCCCTTCCCGGCTGACCGGTGAATCGATACCTCCTGGTGCGCGGAGCTGGTCCCCCCTCCAGGCGATCAGCCCGACTCCGGTTACGACGATCACGCCGAAGAAGATCAGCAGGATCGGCCCGATCGAGGACGCCGAAAATGCATGGACAGACTGGAGGATCCCAGAACGGGTGAAGAACGTTCCGAGAATGGTGAGACTGAAGGCGGAGATGATGAGCGAAAGGTTCCAGATGCGCAACAGTCCTCTGCGCTCCTGGACCATCACCGAATGGAGATAGGCGGTACCCACCAGCCAAGGGAGCAGCGCGGCGTTCTCCACCGGATCCCACGCCCAGAAGCCACCCCAGCCGAGCACCTCGTAGGACCACCAGGCACCGGCCAGGATACCGGTGGTGAGAAAGGCCCACGAGAACAGTGTCCACCGGCGGGTCTCCCGCTGCCAGGCCTCGTCCACCCGACCGGTGATCAACGACGCGACGGCAAAGGCGAACGGAAGCGTGAAACCGACCATCCCCAGGTAGAGCAGGGGTGGATGTAGGGCATTCAGGGGGTTGTCCTGAAGAAGGACGTTGGGTCCGAGACCATTCGTCGGCACCGATCCGGCGACGTGGCTGAAGGGGTCGGCTGGTCCGAGCATCAGTCCGAAGAAGAATGCAGTGACGACATAGACAACCAGCGTTGCCCAGCTCACCAGAGAATCTCCGGCCCGTCGCCGGAACCGCCAGACCATGACGGTCCCGTATCCGGCCAGGATGAGGGCCCACAACAGGATCGAACCTGCCAACGCCGACCAAAGACCGGTGATCGTGTACAGCAAGGGGGTGTAGATGCTGTTGTTGTCAGCCACGAACGTCAAGGAGAAGTCGTGGGTCAACAGAGCATGTTCCATGGCCGCGGTGGAAACGAGGGCTCCGAACAGCACGAGGGGTGCATATATCTGGCCACTCCGCACCGTCGCAGGATTCTTGCGGGCAAGACCGACGGCGATGACCACCACACCGATCACAGCGGCCACGAAGCTGACGAGGACTCCAGTGTTGCCGAGGGCGCCGTTCACGGTGTCGCACCGGAGGAGCGCCGGTTGCGCGTCGAGCCTCCGGTCACCGCTTCGTTCCGTTGGGAGCGGTCACCCGTCCCGGATGGGCGGCGATGTAGGTCGAGGAGTGCTTGACCAAGATCTGGTCCGAGGCGAACAGGTCGCCGCTGAAGTGTCCGACCGCGATCACCGGGATGTCCGGTTGGAACAGCTGCGGAGGGCTCCCGACGTTGTGGACGACCACGCTGGTCGCACCGGACGTCACCGTGAAGTTCACCCCGGTCCGGGTCGTGTGGATGGATCCGGGTTCCACGAGTCCCTCCAGATTGAACGTCCGGTTTCCGAGTGATGACCGCTGAGCAACGGCCTGGTTGACCGTCAGGTAGAAGTTCAGTGCAGATCCGATCCCTTTGAAGAGTAGGAATCCGAGTGCGCCGATCAGCACCATCGCCACCACGACATAGCGGAGGCGGTGAGTTCGCTGGAGGGAGCTGGCGGAATCGACCAAAGGTGGGGCGCCGACCGAAGGAGGTCTTCCCACCACCGAGCCACCCTCCTCCGAGCCAGCTCTGGTCGAGCCGGGCACCGGAGGAGGCACGGGAGGGGCTGTGGTCATCGGGCGCCACCACCGCGCGTCGCGTGTTCCCCATCCCTGTGCCCAGCCGCCTCGTTATCGGAGGCAACCACCTTGGAGACGGCTCGCTCGAGCCGGTGCCGACGCCACATGAGTTGCGTGCCGTAACAGAAGACCACGGACAGCACGATGACGTACCCGGCGATGACATATCCCATCAGGAGGCCTCGGACCGGGAAAGCGCGTCACCCTCCGACCGACGCTCGCGCAACGCCATGTCCAACTCGTTGTTTCCGAGCCAGTCCTCCATGGCACCGATCCGGTAGCGAACGAGCGTCATCCACACGAAGACCAAGGTGAGCGCTACGAAACTCAGCAGCAACGTCCAGGCCATGGATCCGTGGATCTTGGGTGAGAGATTCGGATTGAGCACCGTGGCCCCCTGATGGAGGGTCTTCCACCACAGCACGGAGAAGTGCACGATGGGGATGTCGAGCGCCGAGAACAGAGCGGCGAAGGCGCAACGCTTTGCCCGCACGTCGGCTTCGGCGGGTACGCGGCGCAGCGCCATGTAACCGAGGAAGAGAACCAGCAGAATTGCCGTACTGGTCAGTCGAGCGTCCCAAGCCCAGTACACGCCCCAGGTCGGCTTACCCCAGATAGATCCCGATATCAGGGTGAGCGCGAGGAAGACGACACCGACCTCGACGGCGGCCGCGGCGAGCCGATCCCAGAACAGGGACCTCGTACGAGGCCAGAGGTAGAGAAGGCTCGACAGTGCGGCCAGGCCGAAGGCCAGATAGAGCGCCACCCAGGCCACTCCGGGGTGGATGTAGACCAAGCGCACCAGATTGCCCTGCACCCGGTCGGGCGGTGTGACCCACAACCCCAGCCAGACGGTAGTCGCCATGCTCACCACTGCCAGGACACCGATCAGCAGGGTCCACCGTCGCAATTTCGCCGATGCGACCGGAGGAAGCGAACGGTGTGGCGGTTCTGTCTGGTGTGGAAGGGTTCCGGCGACCGTCACCTCCGGAGAAGTCGTGGCGGTCACCCGATCCGTGCTCATCTCTGTGCTCATCGATCCGTGCTCATCCCTGTGGTCGTCTCGCCCCGGTGGTCATCGTTCTGAAGCCATCTCTGCTCGTCCCCGGAAAGCCGAGCCATCTCATGCCGACTCGAGTACCGGACCGAAGATCACGACGCCGAGTGCGACATACACGGCATCGAACACGATCAGCAGGTGCAGCCACGGGGTCCCGTACGAGGGAGTCCCGCCTACAAGCGCCGCTTGCCACACCCGGGTTCCGGCGAGCAGCACCGGAGCCGCCACCGGGAGGAACAGGAACGGCAGTAGGGTCTCCTTCACCCTCAGACCCGAGGAGAGCGCCCCATACAGCGTGCCAGTGGCGGACAGCCCGATCGTTCCGAGCAAGCAGGCCACCATGAGCAGCCACACGGTTTGAACCTTCACCCCGTACAGAAGGATGACGCCGGCACCGAGTATCACTTCCAGCACCAGCAGTTGCACTGCGATGGCAAGCCCCTTGCCCAGGAACAGTCCGGCCGGATCCAGGCCCGACATGCGCAGACCGTCACGGGTGCCGTCGACCGACTCGACCGCCACGCTCCGTTGCACGGACAGCAGCGTGCAGAAGAGCACCGCCAGCCAAAAGAGCCCGGGCGCCCCTTGGGCCATCACACTCCGATTGGGGCCGAGAGCGAAGGCGAAGAGCAACAGGGCGACCACCCCGAACGGAACGACCTGCGAGAGGGCCACCCTGGCTCGGGCCTCGATACGGAGATCCTTCCCGGCCACCAACAGCGTGTCACGCAACATGAACCCTCCCCTCCTCCCCATCCTCTCCGGGTAAGCGCTCTCCGGGTAGGCGGTTGACCGCTCTGGTGTACCGAGGTCCGATCCGGCGGGACGAGACCACCCTCCCGCCTTGCAGGGTGACCGCGCGCCCGGCCAAAACCTCGGCCGGCTCTGTCTCGTGAGAAGCGACCACCACGGTCACCCCGGAATCGAGTGCCTCGTTGACGACCTGGTTGAGGAGGTCTCTGGCCGCAGCGTCGAGCCCGGCGTGCGGTTCGTCGAGCAACCACAACTCGGGCCACCTTGCGGTGAGGATGCAGAGCGCGACCCGCCTCCGCTGACCGGCCGACAGTCGGGACGCCGTGGTCCGGAGCAGCCGTCCGGTGAGATCCCACATCTCGAGCGCGCCGTCTATGCGCCGTGGGTCGGCGGCCGCGGCCCGAACTGCGAATCGGACGTTCTCTCGCACGGTCAGGTCGTCGTAGAGGTGCGATCCGTGGGCCAGGAGCCCTACCCGCCTGCGGATCTCGGTTCGGCGACGCACCGGATCGAGCCCGAGTAGGGTCACCGAGCCCGAGGCCAGGGGGACAAGCGCGGCACAGACCCGCAAGAGGCTGGTCTTCCCCGCCCCGTTCGGACCTTCGATCAGGACCGACTCTCCCGCGGCTACATCCAGATCGACTCCGGCGAGGAGGGGGAAGCGCCCCGACAGCGCTACGGCGTCGTGAATGGAGATCGCTGGGGGGGGAAGGGACAGGGAGGCCATGACCGTGGCACCATGCTACGGAACCAGTGGGTTTCGGGCCAGGCGGGCCGAGCTCCGCTGGAACCGGTCCCCCTCGGCAACGCGGTTGGACCTCCTCAGCTGGTAGCGAGCCTTCCCAGGTGGAGATCACGCAACCAACCGGCGACAACGTCGGAGACGACCGACACGTGCCCGGTCACCAGAAGCAGTCCGAAGGCGATGAGCACAGCTCCGCCGGCCAGATCGATGATCCGCAGGGAGTTGCGGATGCGGGACACCAGGGTGGTCATGCGGCTGAAGGCGAGTCCGGAGAGGAAGAACGGGACACCGATGCCAAGCGAGTACGCCACCAACAGGGCGATCCCCCCGGTCGCGGATCCACCGGTGCCGGCGGCCAGCGTCAGAACGCTCCCGAGCACCGGACCGATACAGGGCGTCCAGCCAAATGCGAAGGCCATTCCCATGATAGGCGGCGCCCAGGCTCC
>DAHUZT010000008.1 GCA_027315005.1 Acidimicrobiaceae bacterium
CACAGGCACTATCGGTCACCCCTCGTACTGGGGTCATCGGTCTTGTTCTCCTGGTGTCGTGGGGGTTCGACCTTCAATGGACTGGCACCCACGCCCCGGGGGCCGGAGAGCCGGGGAAGCTGTCGGTGCGGAAGGGTGCCGTGTCGAGCATCGAGTTTTCCATGGAAGTGCTCTTCTGCGGGCTGGCCGGTGGATCCACTACCTTTGCCCCACCGCGGTTCGCCATCGATGGGCCCGTTCATCGAGCCGGTGGGTGTTGAGCCCGATCGGGCCTTCGGGTGGCGTCGGGCGTGGCGTGCACCGAGCCACGAGGCGGTGCCGACGTAAGCGAGGAACCCGATCACGATGGCGAGGGTCACTCGGCCGAGCAGGTACGGACCCGACCTGGCCCCAGAAACGTTGATGGCGAGGACGGTGGCCACTGCCATGACGGCCGACGAGGCGATCACCCGCTTGAGCGGCGTCATCAGTTCGTCGCCGCCCAGGCCGCCGATCCGCCTGCGGACGATGACAAGGGCCAGCACCGCGGAGAGTGTGTAGGCAATCGAGATGGAGAGGGCCAGGCCTCGAACTCCGAGCGGTCGCACCAGTGCCACGGCAACCACGACGTTGATCGCGTTTTCCACCACGTAGATCCGAAAGGCGCTTCGGGTGTCCTGCATCGACTGGAAGACTCGGATCATGTAGAGGAAGATGCAGAAGCCGGGCAGGCCGAGACTGAGCATGGCCAGTGCAGAGGCGGTCGCTCGGGCGTCGAGTCGGGTGGTCGTGCCGTGGGCCAGCACGAGGTCAATTAGAGGGTGGGCCAGAATCAGCATTCCCACCGCCGAAGGGATGATGATGGCCAGCATGCCCCGCAGTCCGTACGCCATCCGGTAGCGGAACCCGAAGGTGTCCCGCTGCGCCCAGCGGACCGAGAGGACCGGGGTCACTGCACTCATGATGGAGACGGTGACGACCCCATATGGGAGCAGAAAGAATTGGTAGGAATAGGTGTAGGCCGACACCGTTCCGGGTCCGGCTCCATCGGCCAAGGCCAGGATGATGAACAGTGCGACCTGGTTGGCCACCACCCATCCGAACGTCCAACCGCCCAGGCGGGCGATCGTACGCATCGCCTCGTGCCTTGGCTTCCACCGGAACCGCAGGTGCAGATCGGCGCGTAGCAGAGACGGCACGAGCAGGGCCGCCTGCACCACCACTCCGAGGGTCGTCCCCAACCCGAGCAGCACCAAACCCCGGTGGTGGGCGGCGATCGAGGCGAGATCCGGGTGCGGGACGAGTACGTGGAACCAGACCAGGACCAAAATGACCACGACATTGTTGGCCACGGGGACGAACATCGGGGTTGCGAACCGGCCTCGCGTGTTGAGCAGGGCGGTGAAGAGGGCGATCAGGCCGTAGCCAGCGAGCTGAGGGACGAACCAGCGGAGCAGGAAGACGGCGACCGCCTGTTGCTCGTGTACGTCGGGATTCCGGTTGGTCACGGTGTAGAGATGGACGATGTCGGGTGTGAGTATGAAGAACGCCGCCGTCGCGGCGACGATCACAACGGTGGTGACGGTGGCCACAGCTGAGATCGCTTCCCAGGCTTCGTCGGGGTTTCGGGTGGCGATCCGGTCGGCGAAGACGGGGACGAAGGTCGCCGCCAGCACCCCGGTCAGGACCAGGTCCACGACGATGTTGGGCGTGGTGTTGGCCAGGTTGTAGGCGTCGGCGAAGCCCAGGCTTCCCAGGGCTGCAGCCAGTGCGATGACCCGTGCCAGACCGGTGATCCGGGACAGGGTGGTTCCCACGGCCATCGCCGCGGTGGCCCCCATCAAACGCTGCCGTCCGATCCCGATCCCAGGATCGGATCCGTCACCAGCGCCCATCGTCATGGCCCGACCGATCCGATCTCTGATGGCTGGTCGTCCTCCGACCGGTTCGCACCAGACACCCGACGCTCTCTTCGGCGCTTCCTGGAGGTTCGGATCCACCACGCGGCCAGCACGATCACCGCACCGATCGACAGCACCACGCCGACCACGGAGGACGCCGTCGAACGGATGGTGACCTCTCCGCTGGAGAGGAGCAGTCCGCCGGTAGGGGAGTGCAGGGTGACCGACACCCGGAACAGTCCTGCTGCTCGAGCGGTGACGTCGGCGTAGACGACGTTGGTGTGCGAGGGCAGCAGCGTGGTCGTCGTGGTCCACTGGGTGGTACCACTCGCGAAGAGGAGTTTGTCGCTGGTCAGGGTCAACTGGGCGGTGACCGGATAGGGCGCATCGGATTGGATGGCGACCGGGATCCGACCTCGTTGAGAGGCGAGGGTGATCGATCCCTGCCCGACCGTCAACTGCCCGAGTTGAGCGTCGACGGCGCGACGGGCGTTGCCGAGCACTGCAGCCCGCTGTGCGGGGCGCAGCAGCGCCGACTCACCGGCCAGGACGAGCTGGCCGAGTTGGTCGAGGGTGCCTTTGGCGGTCGGTGCCGCTACCCCCAGCTGATCGATCCTGGTCCGTTGGGTGCGGACGGCCGAAGCGGGAAGACCCCCGGTACCCACCGAGCCGGTCAGCCGGCAGGAGGAGCGGCAGTTCGCCTCTCCGCCGAACGTGGCGAACAACCCGCTGGTGGTCACCGGCTCCACGAGGGGATCGGCGACGAGGGATCCGAGCAGGGCGTTGAGGAGCGGGGAGCTTTGCGAGCCGGTGGGTGGAACGGAGACGGCCACCGCTCGAGGCACGGTGTCGTTGGGCTTCTCGAAGTAGATCTGTGCCAGCTCGGCCAGGAACTGATGGACCTCCAGTACCGGGTCTGTGGGCGTGCCACTGAGGCGAGCGGCCAGGTCGCTGTTGGTGGTGAATGCCGTCATCGACGGACTGTGCCCACCACCGATCGTGAATGGTTGGGCCGAGGATCCGTTGGTGGGGGAACCGGCCACGTACACTCCGGGCAACACGAGCTGCTCGTACCCGATGTACCTGAGGGCCCCGAGCGTCGAGGTAGAGATGGCCCCGGTGGTGAACCAGGGGCCGAGAGGTGGGCTGGTCGGAACCACCGCGCGGCCGAGTTCGGCGTCGAGCACCTGGCCGCCGCGACCGACCTGCCGGGCGAGCTCACCATCCAGCCCAGCCCCGACCAGTTGAGCCGCGTCGACCGGGACGAAGGGGGTCGAGAGGAACTGGTGGACGCCAGGTGTGGTCGCCAGCCCTGCCAGCCGGCCGACCGTGGCCTGGTGGCCGGTGCCGGCTAGCGACACGACCGTCTGGGGGTCTACTGCGAGGGTGAGTGGTATCGAGGGGTGGTCGACGACGGCCCGCACCTCGGCGGCCAACGCCGTAGTCGCTCCGGGTGACGGGTTGGCCAGGGCAGAGGCCGGCCGACCTGCGAGTTCCTCTTGCGTCGGTGACCGGGCGGCTTTGATGGCCGTTGCGACCGGGACGACGAGAGCCAGCCGCAATCTCTGGGTGGAGCCCAGTACACCGGTGTAGATCAGGTGGGTAGTGAGCCCACCGAGATTCTGGCCGTCCCGGGTGTCCACGAGCTGGAGTCGCACGGGATAGACGCCCGAAGGATAGCCACCGCACTGCTGGCTGGATGATGTCAGGTCGATGGTGAATCCGCTCGCTGTCGGTATGGACTGGCCGCTCGTCTCGACCGGCATGGACAGCACAAATCCGGAACGACCCGCCTGGAGCTGGTCGAGTGAGAGGGGCGTCGATGTCTCCGAGATCTTCGGACCAGACGGTCCGCTTGCGCTCAGCGTCTGATCGAACGCCGAGACGCTCGACAGGCAGGAGTAGACCGTGACATCGATTCCCAGCTGGGAGGCTGGAGGGGTGCCGATCCCGGTGCGGAGATCGAGGACGAACGGTTGGCCGGGTGTCACCCAGTTGGTCTGGGACACCAGCTCGAGCGGTGGTGAAGGTGTCGGAGCAGCGTCTCCAGACGTGGCCGCTCCGGCGGCACGGCCCGATAGCGCCAAGAGGCCGAAGGCGACGAATGCGGTCGAAGCGAAACGAAACGTCCGGGCAATCACCCGTCCCTGACCGGGTCGATGGTCCCTCGTCGTCGAACGCACACGTTCTCGAGGACTGTGCAGGCGGTCGACCGACGGCCCCGCCCCGACGATCGGGGCGGGCCTGTCCCCGAGCGGCGAGCCGGCATGGGGATGGCTGCCGCAGGGGCATCGGCTGCCTCGTTCCCGATCCACTTCGGTCGGTAGCCTACGCCAGCGGCGCTACCCTCGGCGGCGTGTTGCCCGACCGACTCCAACCGCTGGTGGAAGCCACGACCGAACTGTCGGATCGATTCCGCCGGGCCGGTCACGATCTCTATCTGGTTGGCGGCTCGGTGCGCGACGCCATCCTGTCGAAGCCCGGCACGAACGCTCCGGACGGCGAAGGGGACCTGGACTTCACCACGCCCGCTCGCCCTGACCAGATCGAGGCGGTGGTCGTCGGATGGGCCGACGCCGTCTGGACCCAAGGGAAGCGTTTCGGGACCATCGGTTGTCGAAGGAGAGGCCGGCGTTTCGAGATCACCACCCACCGGGCCGATGCCTACCGTCCCGACTCCCGCAAGCCAGAAGTGGCTTTCGGGGACGGTCTGGAGGACGACCTCGCCCGTCGGGACTTCACCATCAATGCGATGGCGTTACGCCTCCCCGAGCTCGAGCTGATCGATCCCTTCGACGGTCTGGCCGATCTCTCGGCCCGCCGGCTCCGCACCCCGCTCGACCCCGAGCTCTCGTTCAACGACGACCCGCTCCGGATGCTGCGAGCTGCTCGATTCATCGCCAAACTCGACTTGGAGCCCGACTCGGACATGGTGTCCGCCGTACGGGCAGGACGTGGGCGTCTGGCCATCGTCTCGGCGGAGCGCCTTCGCGACGAGCTCGACAAGATCGTCATGGTTCCCACACCCTCCAGAGCGCTCTGGTTCGTGGTTCGTACGGGTCTGGCCGACGAGTTCCTACCGGAACTGCCGGCGCTGTCCCTCGAACAGGATCCGATCCACCGCCACAAGGACGTTCTGGCCCACACGTTCGCCGTCGTCGACAAGACGAATCCCGATCGTCTGCTGCGCCTTGCTGCACTTTTCCACGATGTCGGAAAGCCGCGGACCCGAGCGTTCGTCGATGGCGGGGTGACCTTCCATCATCACGAGGTGGTCGGTGCCCGTATGACCCGGACACGGATGCAGGCCCTGCACTATTCGAACGAGGACGTGGAAACGGTCGCCGAACTGGTGAGTCTCCATCTCCGGTTCCACACCTATCGGCTGGGATGGACCGACCGCGCCGTTCGCCGCTATGTGCGTGATGCGGGGCCGTTGCTCGTGCGGCTCAACGAGCTGACCCGCTGTGATTGCACGACTCGCAACGCCAACAAGGCCCGCGCCCTCGGACGGCGGATGGACGAGCTCGAGGCCCGTATCGAGGAGCTGCGCCAGAAGGAGGAGCTCGAGGCGATTCGGCCCGATCTCGACGGCGAGCAGGTAATGGCGGCCCTCGGCCTGTCCCCGGGGCCGGACGTCGGCCGTGCGCTGGCCTATCTCCTCGAGCTTCGGCTCGAGGAGGGGCCCCTGGGCGAAAGCGAGGCGACCGAGCGCCTGGTGGCTTGGTGGGCGGACAGGGGTTGATGGTCAGGGCGTACGTTCCCGAGGAGCCGGTCCGATCGGTCGTTCGATCGGCTCAGTCCTCGGGCCAGGACGGCGCCAGCTGACCGGCGGCGAACTCCTCGACCATGTCGTGGCAGACGTCGTCGTGGTACTGGACCGGCGGTGATTTCATGAAGTACGCGCATGGACCGAGCAGTGGACCTCCGAGACCCCGGTCGAGACCCAGCTTGGCGCAACGCAGGGCGTCGATGATGACGCCGGCCGAGTTGGGCGAATCCCAGACCTCCAGCTTCAACTCGAGGTTGAGGGGAACGTCACCGAAGTTGCGACCTTCCATCCGAATGTAGGCCCACTTACGGTCGTGCAGCCACGGCACGTGGTCGGATGGCCCGATGTGGACGTCCTCGGCCGGCAGGGTCTCGTTTTCGATCTGACTGGTCACCGCCTGGGTCTTCGAGACCTTCTTCGACTCCAGGCGAGACCGCTCGAGCATGTTCTTGAAGTCCATGTTCCCCCCCACGTTGAGCTGGTAGGTGTGATCGAGAGCAAGCCCCCTGTCCTCGAAGAGCCGTGTGAGGATGCGGTGGACGATGGTCGAGCCGACCTGGCTCTTGATGTCGTCACCCACGATGGGGAGTCCGGCGTCCCTGAACCGTCGCGCCCAATCGGGGTCCGAGGCGATGAAGACGGGGATGGCGTTGACGAAAGCCACACCAGCATCGAGGCAGGCCTGGGCATATGTTCGTTGCGCCTGCTCGGAACCGACCGGGAGATAGCTGACCAGGACGTCGGTGCGGGCCTCCCTCAGAGCTGCGGCCACATCGACCGGGTCGGCCGGCGATTCATCGATGGTCTGCCGGTAGTAGGTCCCCAGCCCGTCGAGGGTAGGCCCCCGTTGCACCGTGATCCCGAGGTCGCCCACTTCGGCGAACCGGATGGTGTTGTTCTGACCGGCGAAGATGGCCTTGCCCAGATCGGTGCCGACTTTGGTCGAGTCCACGTCGAATCCAGCGACGAATTCGATGTCACGGACGTGGTAGCCGGCGAGCTCCACGTGCATCAGGCCAGGGACGATGTCGGTGGGGTCGGCGTCCCGGTAGAAGGAGACGCCCTGGACGAGCGAGCTGGCGCAGTTCCCTATGCCGGCAATGGCCACTCGGATGGTGCTCATGGGTCGATTCCCTTCATTGCAGTCAAGGCGTCCTCTCGTTCGGGCTCGCCGTCGGGTGATGCTGGGGACCTCTGCTTCTGGCGTTCCGTGTCGATCAACCGGTCGAGCCAAGCGATGTCGTGTTCGGTGGCCTCGGCGCTGTGCTCGACCAGTGAGCGGGTGTACTGGTCGAGCCTGCTGTCGCACGAACGGGTCCGATCGACCAGCAATCGGCGGCTCAGATCGGTTCGACGTCGTTCGAGGAGCGCGAGTCGGGCCGGAGGGGCGAGGTGGCGGGCGAAGGCCAGGCGAAGGCCGAAGCTACGCGCATCGTCGGTCCCGGCTGGCTCGTCCGCCTCGAAGAGTTGTTCGAACTGGGTCCGTCCGGCGTCGGTGATCCGGTAGACCTTGCGCGATCGGCGGCCGGTCCTCGGTGCGGAGGCCCGTCGGACCCGGAGGCCGGCACGGTCGCCACTCAGTGAGCCGGTCGGGGGCACCGGTGTGCTCACCGAACCTGCGGATCCGATGACGGTGACGGCACCGGACTGCTCGAGACGGGAGAGGGCCGGATAGAGCGAACCGAACGAGATGTTGGTGAACAGACCCAGCTCGTCGCGCAGTCGCCGGCGGATCTCATAGCCGTGGAGCTCGTGCTCGCTGAGGAGGCCGAGGATGGCCAGGTCGAGCACGCTCTCAGGCGACCTGAGGCAACGTGGCACCCGAGAGGATCGGGCCGGCCGCGGTCGACGGGGGCAAATGGGTCTGCCGCGGGGCGGAATCCAACCGGGTCATGACCACACGATATATCAATCCGATATATCAGTGCAACACTCTTCGGCGTAGTTGGCCATCCCGCGTTCGTCCCGGCATCCGGGCTCCATCGGTATCCCGCGCCTGTGCCTCTGCGTCAAGGACCGCAGACGACGCCGGCGGGTTACCCTTTGCAGGTGACCTTTGGGCCCGGAGCGATCGCAGGCGTGCCGACGTCGTCGGCGGGCGGGCGTGTCGAGTTCCTCCTGGCCCGCAACGCGGTGGTGCGCGACTTCCACAAGGGAAGGTTGTCCCGGCTCGACGTGTGCGACGCCCATCCAGAGCTCCTGCGGGCCGCTCGGAACCTGGGGAGGTCCACCGGAGAACCGTGCCCGATCTGTGAACGGGTGGACCTGGTCTACGTGACGTTCGTGTTCGGCACTCGCCTGCCCTCCGGGGGGCGGTGTGTCAGCACGCAGGCGGAGCTCGACCGGTACTGGAAGCGGAAGGACCCTGTGGCCTGCTTCGTCGTCGAAGTGTGCACCGAGTGCTCGTGGAATCATCTCGACCGCATGTATCCTGCCGGGGCCGGTGTCCCCGTGGAGCGGCGGTCGTTGCACCGTGACCGGGTCCGCTCGGGCAGAGATCGCTGACCTTCGCGGGTTGAGGTGCACGCTCCTTCGCCTCGTCCGCAGTCGGCTCCGCGGTAGGCTGGTCGAGGAGGCGTTGTCGGCGCAGAAGCGCCTGCGATCCGCGGTCGCCTCCGGCCACGCCGCCGGCAGCCGAGTGCGCTGGACGGCCGATCAGGAGGAATCCAATGTCCGACTTCCGGACGCGCCCGGTGACGGTCCCCTCCGTGCGTGCTGCCAAGCGGAGACTGGGGCACCTCCCACTGGTCATGGTCACCGCCTACGACGCACCCGGGGGCCGCATCGCCGAGGCCGCCGGGGTCGATCTCATCTTGGTGGGCGACTCGGTGGCCAACAACGTGCTCGGCTACGAGGACACCCTGCAGGTGACGGTCGGGGACATGGCCCATCACACCGCGGCGGTGGCCCGCACCCGGCCGCTGGCCCTCCTCGTGGCGGACCTCCCCTGGATGAGTTACCACCTCGACCCGGCGGACACCGTGCGGAATGCGGCGGTGCTGATCCGGGCGGGTGCCAAAGCGGTGAAGCTCGAAGGTGGCCGTACGCGGCTGCCGATGATCTCCGCCCTGGTCGACACCGAAATTCCGGTGATGGGCCATCTCGGGTTGACGCCACAGTCTGTCAACGTGATGGGTGGCCACCGGGTGCAGGGACGTGAAGCCGCTGCCGCCGAGCGTCTGGTCGAGGATGCCCGGGCGATCGCCGATGCCGGCTGCTTCGCCCTGGTCATCGAAGGTGTCCCTGCCGCCCTGGCCACTTTGCTCACCGACGAGCTGGATGTGCCGACGATCGGGATCGGTGCCGGCCCCGGTTGTGACGGTCAGGTTCTCGTCCTTCACGATCTGCTCGGATTGAACCAGTGGGCGCCCAAGTTCGTGCGGCGCTACGGCAACCTGGAGGTGGAGGCGACCGAGGCGGTCACCGCCTTTGCCGCCGACGTTCGGTCCGGGGCCTTTCCCGGCGACGCCGAGTCCTACCACTGACCGAGAGGGCACACTCGCCGCGAGAGCTGGTGGAAGCCGGTAGAGTCTGGCCGTCAGAGGTGGTGCGGCTAGTCAGGCCGCGCTGTTCCGACCTGCCCCAGAGCGGGGCCCGGCCCGATGGGGCCGGTCCAGAGGGAGGTGAGCCGCCCTTGCGGCCTTACGAGACCATGGTGATCTTCGATACCGGCGCCGACGAGGCAGCGGTCAACGGCGTGCTCGATCGGGCGCTCGACGCACTCAGTGCCAACGGGGGCCGAACGGGTCGTGTCGAGCGCTGGGGGCGGCGCACCCTCGCCTATGAGATCCAGCACAAGCGCGAGGGCTACTACGTGGTCATCGAGTTCTCCGCAGATCCACCTGCCGTCGTCGAGATGGAGCGGGTCCTGGTGCTCGCCGACGAGGCCCTCCGTCACAAGGTGGTCCGTGTGCCCGACGAGATCGCCGGTCGCCGGGTCGCCTCCGCTTCGGACAAGGGGAGCTGATCATGGCCAACGGGAACGTCGTCACCCTCGTGGGGAACATCACCCGTGATCCGGAGCTCCGGTTCACCAACACCGGGCAGGCCACGGCCAGCTTCGGTCTGGCCGTCAATCGGCGCTGGCAGAACCGGCAGACCCAGGAGTGGGAGGAGGCGGTGTCCTTCTTCGACGTCGTGTGTTGGCGGGAGATGGCCGAGAACGCGGCCGAGAGCCTGACCCGAGGGTCGAGGGTCATCGTCACCGGGCGGCTCGACCAGCGAAGCTGGGAGACTCCAGACGGGGACAAGCGTTCGAAGATCGAGGTGGTGGCGGACGAGATCGGTCCGAGTATCCGATGGGCCACGGCCCAGGTGACGAAGAACGAGCGGCGCGCTCCGGCAGATGGTGGGTCTGGGACCGTGCGGGGCTCCGGGCGCCAGGGTGGGGCACCTCAGGATGCCGAACCCCGAGGGTATGGATACAGCGAGGAGCCGTTCTGATGGCCCGGAACAACGACCGTGGAGGAACCAGCCGCCGCGCCCCGAAGGACACCGGCCGCCGCATCAAGAAGAAGCCCTGTGCCTTGTGCAAGGACCGGGTGGAGTGGGTCGACTACAAGGACGTGACCACGCTCCGCAGGTACATGAGTGACCGGGGAAAGATCCGCGCCCGCCGGGTATCGGGGAACTGTACGCAGCATCAGCGCGACGTGGCCATAGCCATCAAGACGGCCCGCGAGCTGGCTTTGCTCCCGTACACTCAGCGCACCACGACCGAGCGTCCAGGTGGCCGAGGCGGCGGTCGCGGAAGGGACGGATTCGGGGGTCAGGGTCGGGGCCGTCGCGACGAGGAGCGCTCGTCTGGGCCATCCGCCAACAACCGCCCACGATCGACCGCCAGTCCCGAGGTGGGGTCAGCCGCGACCGCTGCGGATGCGGCGGTTTCAGTACCGGCCGCGCCGGCCGCGCCGCCCGCGGTGAGCGAGGACGAGGGGCCGGTCGGGCCGGGAGGGTCCTGAGATGAAGGTCCTCCTGCGCGACGACATCGACGGCGTGGGGAAACGCGGTGACATCATCGACGTGTCGCGTGGGTTCGCCCGCAATCATCTTCTCCCTGCGGGGAAGGCCATCGCAGCTTCGCCTGGAGTGGAGAACCAGGCGGCGTCCATGCGCAGGGCCCGTGATCTGCGCGACGCGCACGACCGCGAATCGTCGGAGACCGTGGCACGGACCCTGGTGGGTACGACCATCCCGATTCCGGCTCGGGCGAAGGGTGAGCGCCTATTCGGTTCGGTGACTTCAGCCGACATCGTTCGTCGGACGGAGGAGCTCACCGGCGCAGTAATCGATCGCCGGCACCTCCTGCTCGAGGAACCGATCAAGACGATCGGCGAGCACAGCGTCCGGGTCGAGCTGGTCGGCGACGTGGTGTTCGAGCTCACGGTGGAAGTCGTCCCCGAAGACTGACCCTACGACCTCGTCAGGCAGATGTCTCTCGAGGTAGGCAGGGATCGGCAGGAGAGGATGCGGTTGCGCCACCACGGCCTCTGTCACAGCCGTAAGCGAAACTGTCACAGCCGTAAGCGAAACTGCGGGCATGTACTTGAATGTCCGCAGCGCGGGACCGGTTGTCCACCCTGCGTCCACAGCACGCGGCCCCCATTTCCCCAAGAAGTTGCCCTGGCGATCCACAGGTCCGAACGGCCAGGGTTGACAGGTCATGGTCCAGGCATTCGACGAAGCACGAACACGGCGGTTGACTGCTTCCGGGGGGGAAAGGGCCCTGCCGGCTGGACGCATCCCTCCCCACAACCTCGAGGCCGAGGAGTCCCTCCTGGGCGCGATGCTGCTGTCGCGCGACGCCATCGCAGCTGCGACGGAGCTCTGCAAGCCGGAGGATTTCTACAAGTCTTCGCACGGCCACATCTTCACGGCGATCACCTCGCTGTTCTCCCGGGGGGAACCCGCTGACTGGGTGACCGTGACCGAGGAGCTACGGCGCCGCGGGCTCCTCGAGACGATCGGTGATCCGTCCGTCTTCGTCTCCCTCCAGGCCAACACACCGTCGATCGGCAACGCCGATCACTACGCGAGGATCATCGAGGAACATGCTCTACTGCGCCGTCTCCTCGGCGCGGCCGGCGAGATCACCGAGCTCGGTTACAGCGTTCCAGAGAACGTGAGCGCGGTCCTCGATCGGGCGGAGAGCCTCGTCTTCGACGTCGCCCAGCGTCGCGTCGTCGATTCGCTCAACTCACTCCATGATCTGCTGGGCAAAGGCCTCGATCATCTCCAGCGCCTCTACGACCAGGGTGCCACCATCACCGGATTGGCCACCGGTTACACCGATCTCGACGAGATGTTGTCGGGGCTCCAACCCTCCAACCTCGTTGTCGTCGGTGCCCGTCCGGCCATGGGGAAGAGCTCCTTCGCTCTGGGCATGGTCGCTCATGCCGGCATCAGGCTCGGGGTGCCGACGCTTCTCTTCTCTCTCGAGATGAGCCACATGGAGCTCACCCAACGGCTACTCGGCGCCGAGTCCCGGGTGGACGCCGACCGGATGCGCACCGGCCATCTCCGGGAGGCGGACTGGACCAAGGTCGGCAACGCCATCAGTCGGATGAGCGACGCTCCGATCTTCATCGACGACAATGCCAATCTCACCATCATGGACATTCGGGCCCGGGCCCGCCGTCTGAAGAGCCGCGAAGGCCTCGGCCTGGTAGTCGTCGACTATCTCCAGCTGATGACCGGCCGACACCACGCGGAGAACCGGCAGGTCGAAGTGTCGGAGATCAGCCGCGGCCTCAAGATCCTCGCCCGTGAGCTGGAAGTTCCCGTGGTCGCGCTCTCCCAGCTGTCCCGTGGTCTGGAGATGCGCCAGGACAAGCGCCCGATGCTGGCCGACCTGCGCGAGTCGGGGTCCATCGAGCAGGACGCCGACGTGGTCCTGTTCATCTACCGCGATGAGCTCTACAACCCGGACTCGGCCGAGAACCAGGGGACGGCGGAGATCATCGTGGCCAAGCATCGCAACGGACCGACCGGCGTCCAACGACTGGCCTTCATCGGCCACCACACCCGATTCGACAACATGGCCAGGGTCTGACCGGGTCGGCCTTCGCACAGCAGAACCAGCTGGAGAAAGGTCTGGGCGTGTGCTGGTGGGGAGAGGACATGGGTCGATGGCGTCCCTCCGAGTGGGCGAGCCGTCATTCCTCTCTGGCAAGTTGACGGTCGAGGAAGTTGAGCACCTCTTCGAGCGCCGCCCGGGTTGGCGTACCTGGGCGGTCGTCGAGGTGCTCGGTGAGCACGGAGTGGGCGCCGGAGCGATGGCCGTAGGGATTGCCCGAGGAAGAGTCGATCTCTATCCCGATGAAGGCCTCACCCAGCGCCCTGCGCAATTCGGCGAACCGCTCTGGAGGGCTCAGCCTGTCGCCGGAGAACCGGAGACCGAGAACGCAGGCTCCGGCAGCGGCGCGCGCCTTCACCCGTTCGAGGTCCTGTTCGGACAGACCGAGGTCTCGCCGCCGTCGCCGGGAGATGCCGATCGGAAGGCTCGGTTGGCTGAGCACCGGCGCCGCCACCGCATCCTCCACCATCATCCCGAGCGCGAACCCTCCCGTGAAGCACATGCCGACCGCCCCGACTCCGCGGCCCCCGCACCGGGCGTGTTCCTCGTTGGCGAGCGCCCGAAGCCAACCCACGATCGGGCTGGTGCGTCCCAGGGCCAACACGGTGAACTCCTTGGCGATGCAGGCCCGGGCGAACGACGATGCGGCATAGCCCGGGCTGACGGCTCTGCCGTCCTCACCGAACAGGTGGGGGAGGACCGCGGTGAAGCCGCGGGCAGCAACCCGCTCGCCGAAAGCGGTCACCGCCGGGGTGATCCCGGGGATCTCGGAGAGGACGATGACCGCCGGACCCGATCCGGCCCGCAACAGCGAACGGGTCTCACCCCCCGAGGTGAAGGTGTCCGAGGCGAACCCGTCGAGGGGGTCTGGCATCGCAGAGAGGCTATCTCCTGATCCGGGATTCCAGTACTGGATCCGAGGTGGCGAGTGAAACGGTGGCCACCGCTGGGCGGTGATCGGAACCGGCAGCTTCGGAGATCCGCGAGTTCAGCACGGCGACCGGTCGGGTGACGAGGATGTGGTCGAGCTGGCTGTGGGGACGGTGCGCCGGCCAACTCCGACCCTTCACCGCCCGGCGCCACCCGCGCAGATACGAGGTTGTGGGCGGGCCCCAGAGGTTCATGTCGCCGGCGAGGAGAGCAGGTGTGGTCGCAGGGGGAAGCTTCTCGGACAGGACTCGGTATTGGGCGTGCGAACCGTGGGTGATGTGGGACATGTGGGTGCCGCACACGACGAGGTCCCCTCCGACCATCGGGACCGTGGCCCGAACGACCACCCGGCGGGCAGGATCGCGCCGGAGCTGCCCCAGCGGTGTGACGGCAACCTCCCCGAAGGGCACGCGAGCCAACATGGCAACACCCCAGCTGCCTCGGACTGCCCGGCCGCGATGGGTAGTCGCCTCGTCTGGACGATGCTCGCCGTCGAGGAGGAGTGCCTTGCCGACCCGGCTGAACAGCGGACCCCAGGAGCGGGTCTCGGTGGGAGGCGGAGCCAGGAGCAGGCCTCGGGCGAGGGTGCACTCGGCCACCAACTGGTAGCCGAGCCGTTCGGCAATTCGGCCGGCCGTGCTCGGTGCGCCTCCGTCGGGGGTCCACGACTCCTGGAGGATGATCACGTCCGCCCCGAGTGAACTGCACGGAGAGACGACGTCGAAGGGCCGTCCCCACCCGTCGACCCCGGCGTGGATGTTGAACGTGGCCAGGGTCAAAGAGTCCGGACGTCTTTCGTAGCTCACCGGATCAGGCCGAGCCGAGTGGCGGCTTCGGCAAGTTCGGGGCGCAGGTCGGGACAGGCCAGCTCCCCAGGGCACCCGCCCCGGCACCGACGGTGAACCCGGTCGAATCGGCGCTGCCGTGTTCGGCGATCACGGTGCCGGTGTGATGACGAGGGGTGGATACGACCGAGCCTTCGGGCAGCGCTGGAACGATGCGTGATCGGACGGTTCCCGGGTGGGCATCACTCGGGGCGCGAAGCGGCGTGGGACGGGGCGAACTGGCGGGACCCACCCGGAACGAGCTCGATGTCCACCCCCTGGGCCCGGAACATGCGCTCGGTCGGGCCAAAGAAGCCGCACCGGTGGCGCACGCCACGGTGGAGGAGGACATCGTGGGCAGCGACGACGAGGTTCTCCCAGGCGCGATGGGTGCCGAGGGGGGGAGGGACATCGGGGCTGCCCGGCCCGACACCGGAACCGAGGGTGTCGGGCCTCCAGACGAGAGCGGTGGTTTCCTGCGGCGGCAGTCGGACGGGAGTCATGGGGACAGTGTGACAGCTGGACGATTTCGCGAGGGAAGCCCGGCGGGCGATTCTGCTCTACTTCAGGTCGGGTACGGTTCCGAATGGGTCGACACGACCCCACCGGCCGAGATGCCGGTACGGGGGCCGGCGACGAGTACCGAAGAAGGAGCGAGGACGGGAATGACCGACACCCCCGAGGGCCACCCGGTCGACCCGGTTCCCGGTGCCTATGACGAGTTCGCCTTCTTCGCCGAGAACGCCGAGGAGGCGGGGCTACCATATGCCGGCCCGCCGACCGTGCGACGGGAGACGGTCGAGGTGCAGCCCGGCCGGCGGATGAGTGCCCTTGTATGGGGCGAGCGTCCACCTGAGCTTGTCCTCGTGCACGGGGGAGGCCAGAACGCGCACACCTGGGACACGGTGGCACTGGCGATGGGCCGGCCGTTGATCGCCGTCGACCTGCCCGGACACGGGCATTCCGACTGGCCCGGGGACGCCCGGGCCCTCGATCCCCGGGCGATGGCAGCCGACCTGTCCCGGGTCGTCGCGGTGCTTGCTCCTCGCTCTCTGATGGTGGTGGGAATGTCTCTTGGCGGCATGACCGCGATCGCCCTGGCCGCCGTCCACCCCGAACAGGTGGCGCGCCTTGCCCTGGTCGACATCACCCCGGGAGTCACCCGCGAGAAGAGCTCGGACATCGCCGCGTTTCTGGCCGGGCCCGAGTCCTTCGCCTCCTTCGACGAGATCCTCGAACGCACCGTCCGGTTCAACCCAACCCGATCGCGATCGTCGTTGCGGCGCGGTGTCCTACACAACGCCGTGCAACGGGAAGACGGCACCTGGACCTGGCGCCACCAGCTCGGGAGACCTGCGGGCACAGGCAGCCTCCCCGTCGGCTCGCTCGATTTCGGGCGGCTGTGGGACGACCTCGGGGGGATCGGTTTGCCGGTGCTGCTGGTCCGAGGCTCGCTGTCTCCGGTCGTGGATGACGCCGACGAGGCCGAGTTCCGCAACCGGCGGCCGGGCGACAGAGTCGTCACCGTCGAAGGCGCGGGGCACAGCATCCAGGGCGACCGGCCGATCGAGCTCGCGCGGATCCTCGAGGGCTTCTTGGGGTAGCACCCGGACCACCTGGTCGCAGCACCAGGTGCCCGCGGATGTCTGACGACAGGGGAGCCTGCGAACCTCCTGGCGGCCGCCGCGTCGTATCTACGGATGGCCACCGGGTGGAGAAGTCAGGCGCGGCCGAGAAGTTCACCCGATGGCGCAGCCTTTTGGTGTGACGTTAACCCGCCGTTGGACAGCCGTTCACCTGCGTTGGTTACGTTGGCTCCGAGCGAGCGGAGAACGTGGAGCGCCGAATCCCAGTAGTCGATGACCACCCGATCAGCGGTCGTCCGGCTGACGGGGGAGGCCAAGCAATGGAGGGAACGCAACCAAGTGGAGAACGAGTACGGAGCGGAACCAGGCAGATCGGTGGAGCATGCAGCACCTCCGGAGGTGACCCTGGCCAACCTGGAGGACCCGCTGCTCGAGACGATGGATCCCGAGAGCGGACGCCCCAAGCACGTGATTGAGTGTCGCGGTCTGTCCCTTTCCTTCGGGCAGAGCCGCATCCTCTCCGAGGTGAGCGTGAAGTTCCAGAGAGGGACAATCACCGCGCTCATCGGACCGACCGGATCGGGCAAGTCGACGTTTCTCCGCACCCTCAACCGGATGAACGACAAGGTCCGAGACTTCCACCACGAAGGAGCTGTCCACCTGAACGGGGACGACATCTGGTCGTCCGCACAGAACCTGCTCAGCCTGCGCCGGCGGGTCGGGATGCTCTTTCAGCGACCCAACCCGTTTCCGATGTCCATCAAGGACAATGTGGTGGCAGGGGTGAAGGCACACCGTATCGCCAAGGGGAAGCAACTCGACGTGGTGGCCGAGCAGCGTCTCATTGAGGTCGGGCTTTGGGAAGCGGTCAGGGACCGATTGGACGACTCGCCGTTCCGCCTCTCGGGCGGACAGCAGCAGCTCCTCTGCCTGGCACGTGCCCTGGCCACCGGTCCCGAGGTCCTACTGCTCGACGAGCCCACTTCGGCTCTGGACCCGGTCTCCACCGAATTCGTCGAGGCCCTGCTCCGAGGACTGGCCCCTGCTCTCTCGATGGTGGTGGTCACCCACAACTTGGGCCAGGCCCGACGGATCTCCCACAACACGATGTTCCTCTACGGCGGGCGGCTGGTCGAGCACGGGCCCACCGCTTCCCTGTTCGAGCACCCCTTCGATCCGCAGACCGAACGCTACGTCTCGGGCCGAATGGGGTGATCAGAGCCGATCACGTGTGTCGGCATCGGCTCGTACCTCTTCGGGGGACGAGGCACCGACCGATGGGAACGAGCATCCGGACGACCGCCTTGCACCCCCACGGTCCGTTTCACCATGCAGCAATCACACCAACCAAGCAACACGACCAAGGAGGAAGTACCTGTGACTCGGAAGACCCGAGGAAAACGTCTCGTGCCCGTGTTCGTTCTGGCCGCCGGACTGGTAGCCGCAGCCTGCGGCAGTTCGACTGCGTCGAGTTCGACCTCGACGACGGGTAGCGGCGGCACGTCGGCGGCCACGCCGCTCTCCGTCGAGAAGCCTCCGGCCGCCACCCTCAGCGAAACGGGCAGTACTCTGCTCTACCCGCTGTGGAACATCTGGGCCCCGGCCTACCAGCAGAAGTTCCCCCAGGTCTCGATCAACACCGCCGGAACCGGATCGGGAACCGGGATCTCGGACGCGGCCAACGGGACTGTCGACATCGGATCGTCGGACGCATACCTGTCGCACTCGCAACTGTCCTCCGACCCCACGCTGCTCAACATCCCGTTGGCCATCTCCGTTCAGGTCATTGCCTACAACCTGCCCGGCATGACCGCTCACGTGAAGCTCAACGGCACCATCCTGTCGGAGATCTATCAGGGCAAGATCACCAACTGGAACAACCCGGCCATCACCGCAATGAACCCCGGAGTGACCATGCCCTCAATGCCCATCGTGGCCCTGCACCGGTCCGACGGGAGTGGTGACACCTTCATCTTCACCCAGTACCTCTCGAAGCAGAACCCATCCGGTTGGGGAAATTCGATCAGTTACGGTACGACGGTCCAGTGGCCGAGCGTGCCGGGGGCCCTGGCCGAGAATGGCAACGGTGGGATGGTGTCCGGGTGTAAGCACACCCCCGGCTGCATCGCCTACGTGGGGATCAGCTACCTCTCGCAGCTGCTGGGTGACGGGCTCAACTATGGGCAGCTCCAGAACGGGAACGGTAACTTCGAGCTGCCCACCCCGACCGCGGTGGCGGCCGAGGCCAACTACTTCACGGCCAAGACACCGGCCAACGGCACCATCTCGATGGTCAATGGTCCGGTGTCGGGGGGCTACCCGATCATCAACTACGAATACGCCATCGTGAACTCCCACCAGCAGAGCGCTTCGACGGCGACAGCCATCCGGTCCCTTCTCGAATGGGCCATCTCACCCACCTACGGCAACAGCTCGCAGTACCTGAGCCAGGTGGCCTTCCAGCCACTTCCGCCACAGGTGATCAGCCAGTCGACGAAGCAGATCGCGGCTGTCAAGTAATGACCGTCGTGGGTGGGGACGCGGGCGGCCTGTCCGCGTCCCCACCGCCCAACTCGGTCTCGAGGCTCGTCGGTTCTGGGCGCGCTGACGACGCCAGCCGGTCCCCTGGCCGGTCGGGACTGTTTCGGGGAGCCGCCCGGGTGGCCGCCACGCTTCCCCTTCTCGCCCTCGCGGGAACCATCACGATTCTGACCGTGAAGGCCCTACCGTCCATCCGGGTGAACGGGCTGCACTTCCTGACGGGATCGGCGTGGAAGCCCGGCAGCACCTACGGGGCGACCGTCCGGACCAACGGTGTGGAGCACCCTCTGGGCGCCTCCTACGGGATCTGGCCGCTGATCGTCGGAACGCTGCAGACCTCGGCCATCGCCGTGGTGCTGGCTGTCCCGATCTCGATCGGGGCCGCCTTCGCCCTCACCGAGCGGATGCCCACCTGGCTGTCGCGGCCGCTTTCTCTGGCCGTGGAGATCCTGGCCGGTATCCCGAGCGTGATCCTCGGCCTGTGGGGAGTGCTCACCCTCGGACCATTCCTGGCCCAGCACGTTTATCCGCTTGTCGCCGATCACGTTCCCGACGTGCCCGTCCTCCGCTACTTCCGGGGTCCGACCGGTCATGGTGAGGGTCTGGCCACCTCCGGGCTGGTCCTCACCCTGATGATCGTGCCCATCATCACTGCCACCACCCGCGACCTCTTCCGCCAGGTGCCGACCCTGCCCAAGGAAGGGGCCACCGCCCTCGGGATGACCGACGCCGAGACGGCCCGCCGGGTGACCGTGCCCTGGGTGCGGACCGGCATCGTCGGAGCCACGGTGCTCGGTCTCGGCCGTGCCCTCGGTGAGACCATCGCTGTGGCAATGATCTCGGGGGCGGCGCTCAATTCCGTCTCAGCGAACATCTACGGCACGATGGGGACGATCGCCGCCGCCATCGTCACCCAGCTCGATTCCGCGTACACCGACGGGACCGGCTTCGCCATCTCGGCTCTCGCCGAGGCGGCGCTGGTGCTTGCGGTGATCACCGTCGGTGTCAACCTGATCGCCCGCCTGGTCATCAGCCGATCGGGTCGGCTCACCGCTCCCGTCGGCCGGAGTGGATGAAGCCGTGGACCGCAATCGTGGCCGCAGACTGTGGGAACTCGCATTCCGCCTGGGTGCGATTCTCGCCCTCGCCCTGGTGGTCGGTCCGGCCGCCTGGTTGCTGGTCGGTGTGGTGGCAAAGGCCGCTCCCCACTGGAGGTGGTCGGTGCTGTTCACGCCGACGACCGGGGCATCGGGGGGACTGGCCAACGCCATCACCGGCACGGTGGTGCTCATGGCCGGTGTGTTGATCGTGGCCGGAACCCTGGGGGTTCTGGGTGGTATCTACCTGGCCGAGCTGGCACCGGCCCGCCGGGGTGGCAAGCAGGGGAGCTCGGTGCTCCGCTTGGCCACCGACGTGCTCTCGGGTGTTCCTTCGATCACCCTCGGGTTCGTTGTGTACATCGCCTTGGTGCTCGGCCTCCACTGGGGCTTCTCACTCGCCCCCGCGGTAGTCGTTCTGTCGGTGATGGTGATCCCCTACATCGCCAGATCCACCGAGTCAGCCCTGGCCCAGGTGCCGACCGGTTACCGGGAGGGAGCCGAGGCCCTCGGCATGTCGCCGGGGTACGCCCTGCGCAAGATCGTCGTTCGCACGGCGCTCCCGGGTATCGTGACCGGTCTGCTGATCGCCCTGGCCATCTCGAGCGGGGAGACCGCCCCCCTGCTCTACACGGCTGGCTTCACCAATTCCTTTCCCCAACCACACCTGATTCACACGCCGGTCGCCTACCTGACCTACCCGGTCTGGACCTTCTACAACTATCCGTCGAACGAAGCCCACACCCTCGCCAACGACGCCGCCCTCATTCTGGTGGTGCTGGTGCTGATCCTGCTGATCGGCGCTCGGTTGATCACCAATCGGGCGGAACGCTACTCGGAAGGTACCGGCCGGTAGGGAGAGCTTCCGGGCGAGCACGGAAGGCCTTTCCTGTGCTCGGAGCGCCGCCCAGCCTTCATCATCGCGGAAGATCGCCGATCACAGGTGCCGCTGGAGGAGTGCCGTCTGCGTCGATGCGGAAGCCGACACCGCGCACGGTGATCAGGTAGCGCGGATTGGCGGGGTCCGGTTCCAGCTTCGACCGGAGGCGGTGCACATGGGTGTCGAGGGTGCGGGTGTCGGACAGATTGCGGTCGGGCCAGAGCTTGTCGATGAGCTCGTCCCTGGTGCGGACCCGGCCGGGCGGGTCGACCAGCACCGCCAGCAGGTCGAACTCGCGGCGGGAGAGCCGGACGACGCCGCCGTCCTTCACCACCTCGCGACGCACCACGTCGATGGTCACCGACCCGAAGGCGGACACCGGCGTCTCCGGACGGTGGGCCGGCTCGGGCCCGTCATCTCCGGGGATGACCGGGGGTGACACCCGGCGCATGATGGCCTGGATGCGGGCCACCAGCTCGCGCAGACGGAACGGTTTGGTCACGTAGCCCGCGGCACCCAGCTCGAGGCCGAGGACCACGTCGAGCTCGCTGTCCACCGCGCTCACCATGACAATGGGCACCGGAGCCAGGCTGAGCATCCGACGGCACACCTCGATCCCGTGCATGCCTGGAAGCAACAGGTCCAGAAGGACGATGTCGGGGGGATCGTCAGCGAACCGGCGGAGAGCCTCGGGTCCGTCCGCCGCCGACTCAACGGCGAACCCCTCCCGCGTCAACCCCGCAGTGAGCGCCTCACGGTAAGACTCCTCATCTTCGACGATCAGCACCCGCGTGGTCCCGTCGACCGCCACCATCACACCGTCACCTCCAACGTGGACGTTAAGTGGCAGAGGTGAACGTCCTGGAACGACCGGGAGAACAGAACGTGATCGTTGGGCGAACAGCTGGTGACCCCTCCCACGAGCCGGTGCCCGGTGGGAAGACCGATCAGGCGATCCGGTCCGGACCGGCTGAGGACGGCCATCCGGAGGTGAGACCCCGCTCCTTTCCCAGTTGGACGGTCCCGGTCCCACGATCGGCACACCCGACCCGGCGGAGCACAGCGAGGATGCGCGCCACCACCTCCCTTCGCCGAAGCGGGGAGATCAAGTGGTCGGCCGCCCCCCTCTCGATGGTGAGGACGGGATTCAGTCCTTCGGCGGTGCCGGAGGTGACCACGATGACAGGAACCGGTGAGATGGTGACGATGCGCTCCACCAACTGGAGCCCGTCGTCGCGCCCCCACCCCGGATCGAGGAGCACCAGATCGGGAGGAACGGAGATAAGCGAGTCGATTCCATCGCCCGACGTCGAGGCGGTGATCACGTCGAAGCCCTCGATCGACAGCATGGCCGCGAGTGACTGGCGTGAGCAGCGGTCCCCGTCGATGACCAGGATGACCGGGTGGCGGTCTACGGAGCCACGGCCGCCGTGGATGTCGGTGATCACCTCGACCACGATCGACCGTCGGATGGAGAAGGGGCCCGGGCCGCTCCGCCCACCGGGCGTCTGCGCCGGAACGCAGCTACGGCCGGTGACCGCCTGGCGGGCGATCGGGGAGATGCTGTGAGTGGCCTGGGGAGCGAGTCCCCGTGGCACGACCAGAACCCACTGGTCCGCTGCACCCGCTCCGCCAGTGGTGGGTGTAGTCGGCTGTCGGGGTCCTCGTTGGCCACGTCAGCAACGCTAGACAGTCCGATTGAACGGGTCGCTATGACCAGGTCACGGGGAGGTGAACGTTGCATGCCCTTCTTCGAAAATTGGATCGGAGGCGGGTGTCGTTCCGAGGTGGGACGCAAGCGATGGAGGTACGCTTCGCCATGAGGTGATGACGACCCAGTGATGACGACCCAGCGATGACAGATGAACGGACGGAACGACAGGTGAACGGAAAGAACGACACAGGCGCTTCCGGGTCGTTCGACATCACGGCGACCGGGGAGTGGGAACGGCTCGAGCGCCACTTCGGCGAGGTGAGAGATCTCCATCTGCGCCAGCTGTTCGGCGACGATCCCGAGCGCGCCTCGCGGATGACGATCAGTGCCGGCGATCTGCGATTGGACTACTCCAAGCATCGGGTCACCGCCGGCACGCTTCCCCTTCTCATCGACATCGCCCGCCGCTCAGGGGTGGAAACCCGGCGCGATCAGATGTTCTCGGGACGCCACATCAATTCGACAGAAGACCGAGCCGTACTGCACGTGGCGCTCCGGATGCCCCGCCACGAGCACCTCGAGGTCGACGGGCAGGACGTCGTCGCAGAAGTACATCGGGTCCTCGACCGCATGGGGAGGGTGGCCGATGCCGTGCGATCGGGGACCTGGACCGGTCAGACAGGGGAGCGGATCACCGCGGTGGTCAACATCGGAATCGGTGGATCGGATCTCGGACCGGACATGGCCTATGAGGCGCTGCGTGACTACGTCACGCCAGGAATTGAGTGTCGATTCGTCTCCAACGTGGACCCGGTCGACCTCTATTCGAAGACGAATGACCTCGACCCGGCACGAACCCTGTTCGTCATCAGCTCGAAGACGTTCACCACCTTGGAGACACTTACCAACGCCACCGCCGCCCGGGCCTGGTTGCTGGACGGGCTGGGGAGCGGGGACGAGGCGGTGGCCCGTCACTTCGTGGCCGTTTCGACCAACAAGGAGGCGGTGCGCGCCTTCGGCATCGACCCCGCCAACATGTTCGGCTTCTGGGACTGGGTGGGAGGTCGGTACTCCTACGACTCGGCCATCGGCTTCTCGCTGATGGTAGCCATCGGGCCTGAGGCGTTCGCCGAGATGCTCGCCGGCTTCCACACGATCGACCGGCACTTCCAAACCGCACCACTCGGTTCCAACCTGCCCGTCGTCCAGGGCATGCTCAACGTCTGGTACAACAATTTCTTCGGTGCCGAGACTCACGCGATCCTGCCGTACAGTCAGCGGATGGCCCGTTTCCCGGCCTACCTGCAGCAGCTCACCATGGAGTCGAACGGAAAGTCGGTGCGCCTGGACGGGTCACCGGCGTGGGGTAGGACGGGTGAGATCTTCTGGGGCGAGCCGGGGACCAATGGCCAGCACGCCTTCTACCAGCTGCTCCACCAGGGAACGACCCTGGTCCCATGCGACTTCATCGGATTCGGAAGGTCGACTCGGGAACAAGGCGACCAGCATGACCTGCTGATGGCCAGCTGTTTCGCCCAGAGCAAGGCACTGGCCTTCGGGCGAACCGCCGAGGAGGTGGCCGGCGAGGGGGTGCCACCTGCGCTCGTCCCGCACAAGGTCATGCCCGGGAACCATCCGAGCTCGACCATCCTGGCCCCCGAACTGACCCCTTCGGTGCTCGGCCAGCTGGTCGCCCTCTATGAGCACACCGTGTTCGTGGAGGGAACGGTCTGGGACATCGATTCCTTCGACCAGTGGGGCGTCGAGCTGGGCAAGGTCATGGCCAAGGAACTCGCTCCGGCTCTCAGCGAGGTGGATGTTCCCGACCTCGGCACCGAGGATGGTTCGACGGCGGGACTCGTCCGTCACTACCGCGACCTACGCGGTCGCCCGATCTGAGCGGGTCCGAGCTTCGGTGCTCTCGCATCGCTGCCCGCACACCCGACCGGTCGAAGTTCATCCTGAACCACGGGCCGCGTGCCGATCAGGCGGAGGCCAGCTCCTTCCACAGTGCCCGATAGCTCGGATAGGTCAAGGAATCCGTGACGTAGCCCGCCCGCACCAGTTCGGCGTGGAAGGCCGGAAGGTTCCGGAAGGGGATTCCCATGTCGACATGGTGGGCTAGATGCCACCCGGTGTTGTAGGGCACCAACCAGAACCGGGCGGGCAGGGACTGGCGCACGTTGTGGGTGGTGACGCGACGATCGTCACCGGCCTCGAGCCCGCCGTGCTCGGCGATGGCGCGGAGACGGTTCAGCACCCGCCACTGGGTCATCCACGGCAACCACCACAAGAGCGGGTAGATCCACCATCTTCCGGTTGTCGTCCACATCAGAGCCCACAGCGCAACCTGCACGGACAGGATGGACGTAGCCACACGCCTGGCCGCCGGCTTCCCCAACGCGGTGAACAGCGGAGTGAAGTTCTTCCATCCCGAGATGCCCACCGCGTCGCGCAACAGACGGCGGCGAAGGGTCCGCCGATCGCACCGGTAGCCTCCGTAGAAGGCCAGATCGGGTTCACGCGGGCCGAACTCCTTCTTGTGGTGGGCGAAATGACCGCGCCGGTAGATGGAGATCGGGGTCCATGCCGGGTAAGCGATGAGCCACGTTCCCACCCAGTCGTTGACCCGCTTGTCGGAGAAGAGGAGCTTGTGGGCCGATTCGTGCATGAGGATGCCGAACCGGGCGTACAGAGGCCCCATCAAGAGAAAGGCGGCCAGATAGCCGAACGGGTCATCGAGCCTGACCACCCCACCGATGACGACCGCGACCCACAGCCACAGTGCGGCCACGCTCAGGGCGTTGCGCCTGTCGTCGATCCGACGAAGTGAGTGGCGCAGGTCGGGGCGGGCCATCCCGTTGTCGAGGAGCCGATCGGTGGGGAGCACGTCCGGACGGGCAGAGGTGGCGGGCACCATGGTCGCGGCCATGGTGGCATATTACAGAAATGGGCGCAGCTGATGCAAGGAAGTAATGTTCCTGGTGGTGCCGTGTGGCCGTCCGACCCCCCACCGCTCACCGCCCGGTCGGTGCTGGCCAGCGCCCTGCTGGGTGAGGACCCGCCCGAGCTGCCGGTTTCCCACCTCGTCCAGCTGGCCCGGCTGTTCGGGATCAACGACAACCGGGCCCGGGACGCTCTCAGCCGGATGGCCGTCGCCGGGGAGGTCGTCACGGACGGTTCCGGTCGGTACCGCCTCGCCGGGCACCTGGTCGACCGGATGGAGCGCCAGGCCGTCAGCCGACGGGGCGATACCGCCGACTGGGACGGCCGGTGGAATATCGCCGTGATCACGGCTACCGGCCGGGCGGCGGAGGTTCGACAGGCCCGCCGCCGCCGGCTGGTGGCGGCCCGGTTGGCCGAGCGGCGCGAGGGTCTGTGGTTGCGTCCGGCGAACATCGAACTGCTCCCCGATCCGGCAGAAGAACCCGACCTGGACCTCTTCGTAGGGACCCCCGACGGATCCTCCCGGGCGCTCGCGGCCGAGCTGTGGGATCTCGATGGTTGGGCTCGTACGGCCGCTCAGCTCCGCGGGAGGCTGGCCGACCTGCCGCCTGCCGGGCCGGAACAGCTGGTTCCCGGGTTCGTCCTCTCGGCGGCGGTGATCCGCCACCTCCAGGTCGACCCCCTGCTCCCTCACGAGCTGCTGCCCGACGACTGGCCCGGGTCCGAGCTGCGATCGGCCTACGATCGCTGGGACCGTCGATACCGGGAGGTGCTCCGGCAGTGGGGTCGGCGTACCAGAGAGGGAACAACGTCGAACAGCGGCGGCCCGAGGGTCGACCTCCCTGGAGACGGGCGAGCACCTGGAGACGGGTAGGACCCGAGCGATCGCATCCGCGGCGGTCGAGCAATGGTGAGCAGCGCTGCCGAGGATGGAGGTGCGATGGACAAGGAAGCGGATGATTCCCCCCCACCGGTGGCCGATCTCGCGCTCCCGCTGGCCGGACGGGTGGCCCTCGTCACCGGAGGTGCGCGCGGGCAGGGTCGCAGCCATGCCGTGGGGCTGGCCCGACTCGGGGCGGACATCGCCATCTGCGATCTCGGGCGGAACCTGCAGACGGTGAGCTACCCGCTCGCCAATCCGGCAGATCTGGACGAGACCACCCGACAGATCGGAACCATCGGACGGCGCTGCGAGAGCGCGCTGGTCGACGTGCGATCCCTAAGCGATGTCCTCACCTTCGTCGACCGGGTTGTCGGTGAATTCGGCTCGGTCGACATCCTGGTGGCCAATGCCGGGGTCTCGACTCTCGGCTCGATCTGCACCATGGGCGCCGAGGAGTGGTCCGTGGGCATCGACACCAACCTGACCGGTGTGTTCAACGCCATGCGGGCCGTCTCCCCGCACATGCGTCGCCGCCGGTGGGGGCGGATCGTGGGCATCTCCTCCATGATGGGCCGATCGTCGAACCCGGGTATCCCTGCCTACGTGGCCTCCAAGTGGGGCATCATCGGACTGGTCAAGTCGGTGGCGCAGGAGCTGGCTCCCTTCGAGGTCACGGTCAACGCCATCGCTCCCGGCAACGTGTCGACGGACATGATCCACAACGACCAGCTCTACCGGCTGATGCGTCCGGACCTCGCGGCGCCGACCGCCGACGATGTCGCCCCAGCCATGACCGCCCTCCATGTCCAGTCGGTCCCCTGGATCGAGCCGGAGGAGGTCACCGCGGCCGTGGCCTTCCTGTGCTCCGACGGAGCCCGTCACATCACCGGAGCGGTGCTCGACGTCTCGGCCGGTGCTTCTGCCCGCTTCACCGGTTGAACCCCGTCCTGGGTCACCGGTCCACCCGATAGGGAGGGGTCGGCTATTGGCGGGCAAAGACCGCTCGCTCGACCGAGCGGGCCGAGCCATCGCCGTCCCCGGCCTGGGTGACGGTCACGTCGAGCCGTTCGAAGGTCCCGGTGAACGGGAAGTGACCGTCGTACCGCTCGCTCACCGGTGAGCCGTGGTCGTATCCGATGCTCGGGCCGACACTCGAGGGCATGGTCATGACGAACGGCAGGGCGAGCTCACCGGCGGAAGTCCCGTCGACGAGGAGGGTGACCGCACCGCTCTTGCCCTTCCGCCGGAGCCTGACGCCGACGCTCGACCGACCGACCGGAACCCCGGTGGTCGACTCGATGACCAGGTGGTCCCCGAAGCAGTTGTAGTCGAACACCAGACGGTCCCCCTGGACGAACAGGCTCAATCCCGAGTTCTCCGTACCCGACGCGTACAGGACGCCCTGGTCATCAGCCCCGCGCTCGATGGTCGCCACCATGTCGAACCCGCGCCCCCCGAGTGCCGGAGCGGCCTGGGATGGTAGCGGGGAGAGCGGAGGGTGGTAGGTGTAGGTCCGCTCGGGCACGTGTGGGGAGTGATCGTGGTAGCGGGTGAAGAACAGCTCGATGGTCCGTTCGTCGAGCGGGAGGACGTCGTTCGCCTCGGCTTCGCTCCACCACTGTTCGACCAGCTCCGCCAGGAGCTCGGGGTGCTCATCGGCCAGGTCGTGGCACTCGGAGCGGTCCTCGGCGAGATGGTAGAGCTCCCAGCTGTCGTCGTCGAAGGGGACGCCGGTCACGTGCCGGGTGACCGCCTTCCAACCGTCCCGGTAGATGGCGCGATGCCCCATCATCTCGTAGTACTGGACCTCCTTGCGTGACGGTGCTGCGGGATGATCGAAGCTGTAGGCGAGGGAGACACCGGTGACCGGTAGCTGCTCGAGGCCGCGGAAGACGGCCGGCGGCTCGACGCCGAGCACCTCGTAGATGGTGGGCACGATGTCGTTTACGTGATGGAACTGATCCCGCAGGCCGCCGCCGCCGATCGTCGCCGGCCAGTGGACGATCAGCGGAACGTGGACGCCCCCTTCATGGGTGTTCTGCTTGTACCACTTGAACGGGGTGTTGCCGGCCTGTGCCCAACCCCACGGATAGTTGGCGTGGCTGTGCGGGCCCCCGATGTCGTCGATCCGCCCGACCGCCTCGTCCGGGGATTCGGAGACGAAGTTGAAGTACTTCATCTCATGGAGCACGCCGAAGGGCCCCCCCTCCTGGCTCGCCCCATTGTCCGACAGGAGGATGATCAGCGTGTCGTCGAGCTTGCCCAGGCGTGCGAGGTCGTCGACGAGACGGCCGATCTGGGCGTCGGTGTGCTCGAGGAAGGCGGCGAATGCTTCTTGGAGCCGGGCGGCCAGCCTGCGATGGTTGTCGGGGAGCAACTCCCACTCCTCGACACCAGGGTTGCGCGGGGCGAGCTCGGTGGTGGGGGGTAACAAGCCCATCTGCAGCTGACGTTCGAACCAGCGTCGCCGTGCCGCATCCCATCCGTCGTCGAAGCGCCCCCGGTACCGGGCCAGGTAGTCCGGGGGCGCCTGGTGGGGAGCGTGCATGGCGGCGAAGGCCAGGTAGGTGAAGAAGGGCCGATCGGGACGGATGGAAACCGTGTCGTGGATGAACCCGATGGCATGGTCGATCAGGTCCTCGCTCAGGTGGTACCCGTTCTCGGGATCGCCCGGTGGGTCGACCGAGTGGTTGTCGTAGATGAGCTCGGGATGGAACTGGTCCGTTTCGCCTTCGAGGAAGCCGTAGAACCGGTCGAAGCCGCGCTGGCACGGCCACTGGTCGTACGGGCCGGCCGCAGAGGCGTCGGTCATGGGACACTGATGCCACTTGCCCAGGCCGAACGTGGCGTATCCCTCCTCCCGGAGGATCTCGGCCACCGTGGCGGCGTGAGGGGTGATGCGCCCGCGCATGTGGGGGTAGCCACTGTCGAAGTTGGAGAGAGCCCTCATCCCCACGCTGTGGTGGTTCCGTCCGGTGAGGAGGGATGCCCGTGTCGGCGAGCACAGGGGGGTGACGTGGAAGTTCGTGTAGCGGAGTCCGCCGGCGGCCAGCCGGTCGATGTTGGGTGTGACCAGATCGGAGCCGTAGCAGCCGAGCTGGGAGAACCCGGTGTCGTCGAGGAGGATGAGCAAGATGTTGGGGGAGCCTTCGGCCGGCCGGGCGGCCTCGGGCCACCAGGGTTTCGACTCGGGCTCGGTACGCCCGATGACCCCTTCGAAGGGTTCGAGCCGACACGCGGACTCGGTGGCTGAGGGGCGACCGGGCTGAATCGACATGGCAGACGACGGTAGTTGCAGGTACCGAGGCTGTCCATCTTCAGGGGTTCGATACACCCTGATCACGGTCAGCGGCTGGCCTCCGCCTGCTCGATCCCGATGGCGGCGGGATACCAGTGCAGCAGAAACGCACGCTCCTCCACTGCGGTCCGCGGACGCGGTGGATCGCGGGCGACCAGGGAGGTGACCACCCGAGCCGCCACCTCCGCCATCTCGTCGATCCGCGCTTCCAGGTCGGGTTCGAGATCGGCCACCGGCCGGAGGCACACCCTGGCCAGCGTCAGCTCGTCGGTGTCGAGTGGCCGCCGGCGCAGATCCGCGCCGCCGAACCGCGTGGCGAGTACGGGGTCTTCACGGATGCACCGCACACAGAACAGCGTGGTCTCGACCAGACGCTCGGCCGGCGAGTCGAACCGGAGAGCGCGGACCACGACGTCGTCGACGAACGTGCGCACGGCATCGATCACCGCCCGTTCGATGATCTCGTCGCGGCTGGTGAAGTATGCGTAGAGGGTGGGACGCGACACCCCTGCCTCGGCGGCGATCTCGGCCACACGGGTTCCCTCGATGCCCTGACGCCTGATGCACGAAAGGGCGGCGGCCACGATGCGCCTGCGGGCGTCGGCTTCGTCGTCGGGGATGCGCCCCGACCACGGCGCGCGCTTCATGGTACGGACTTTACTGATTGACAGCGCTCCGTCAAGCAGATAAGAGAACGGGATGATCCTGGAAGGCAAGACGGTGGTCGTGACCGGGGTAGGTGCCGGATTGGGCCGGGAGTGCGCCGCCCGCTCGCTCGCCGAGGGGGCCAACGTCGTCCTGGCGGCCAGGACAGCCGGCACCCTGGAAGCGACGGCAGACGAACTGGATCCCGGTGGCGAGCGGGTGGCCGTATCCGTCACCGACATCACCGACGCCGACTCCTGCGAGTCCCTGGTCGAGCTGGCCCGCGGCCGGTTCGGCGGGGTCGACGCCCTGATCCAGGTCGCGGCGTACGAGAACGTGTGGGGCGGGCTCTTCGATCTGAGGCTGGATGCCTGGCGCAAGGCCTTCGAGACGAATGTGCTCGGCACGCTCACCATCTTGCGCCCGGTGGCGCGGTCCATGAAGGAGAGCGGCGGTGGATCGGTGGTCCTCATCGGCTCCCAGTCGATGTTCCAACCCGCCCTTCCCCAGAGCGGCTATGCAGCCTCGAAGGGGGCCCTCCTGTCGGCCATGTACTACCTGGCCGACGAACTCGGCCCCGACAACATCCGCTGCAACATGGTGGTGCCTTCGTGGATGTGGGGCCCGAACGTCGAGCTCTACGTCGACGGCACTGCCGCCAGCCAGGGCGTCACTCCCGAAGCGGTGTTGAACGACATCACGGGGACGTTTCCGCTGCGGCGGATGACCGAGGACGGCGAGGTTGCCGACGTGGCGACCTTCTTCGCCTCCGACCACGCCAAGGCCGTCACCGGTCAGCACCTTCTCGTCAACTCGGGGGAGCTCATGCGATGAGCGGAATGGCCGCGGGAGGTGCAGCCAAGCGAGTGGCGGTGTGGGGCACCGGCTTCGTCGGGCGGATGGTGATCCCCGAGATCGTGCGCCACCCGGCCTTCGAGCTGGTCGGTGTGGGCGTCAGCAACCCGGAGAAGGTCGGTCGCGACGTCGGGGAGCTGTGCTGTACGGAGGCAGTGGGGCTGTCCACCACCGACAACAGGGACGTCCTGATCGCGCTGGACCCCGACGCCCTGGTGCACTTCGGACCGACGGCGGCCCATGCCGACGACAACATCCGGGACATCGGAGCCTTTCTGCGGGCGGGCGTCGACGTGTGCTCGACGGCCATGACCCCCTGGGTGTGGCCGTCGCTCGACCTCACGCCGAGATCGTGGATTGACCCAATCACCGAGGCGTGTGAGGCGGGGGGCGCGTCGTGCTTCACCACCGGCATCGATCCCGGCTTCGCCAACGATCTCTTTCCGATGACGCTGATGGGACTGTGCAGTGAGGTCCGTCAGGTGCGGGCACTGGAGATCCTCGACTACCGCAACTATGAGGGTGACTACGAGGACGAGATGGGCATCGGCAGACCTCCCGAGTTCCGAGCACTTCTCGAGCACCGGGACATCCTGGTGATGTCGTGGGGGGCCACGGTGCCGATGATGGCCCACGCTGTCGGTATCGAGCTCGACGACATCACGACGACCTGGGACAAGTGGGTGACCGATACGCCGGTGCCCACGGCCAAGGGGACCATCGATCCCGGGGAGGTTGCCGCCATCCGGTTCACCATCGAGGGGAGCTATGCGGGTTCACCGCGCATCTGCCTCGAGCACGTCAACCGGGTGGGCGCCACCTCCGCTCCGAACTGGCCCCGCGGCAGCCAGGACGACGTCTATCGTGTGGTGATCGACGGTATGCCTTCGGTCACCCAGGAGACGACTTTCCGGTTCACCGACGGTAGTGGTCGTGACGCGGCGGCCGCAGGTTGCTTCGCCACCGGGATGCGCGCCCTCAATGCCGTGCCCTACGTGAACGACCTGCCTCCGGGGTGGGTCTCCGCGCTGGACCTCCCGCTCATCCCCGGTGTCGGTACCATCCGCTAGCCGGTGGACCCCGAATCCTGCTGTCGATCGGGATCCAACGGGTCTGGCCGGGCGTGGCGGAGACGAGGAGCGGACGTGGCCCGAGACACCAACGACGGAGCCGAGGACGAGGAGAAGCCGTGACCCCGGAGGATCTGGTCGAACTGGAGCACATCAAGCGGTTGAAGTACCGCTACCTTCGGTGCCTCGACCAGAAGTTGTGGGACGAGCTCGAGACGTGCTTCCTCCCCGATGCGACCGCGCGCTACGGGGGCGGACTGTACGAGTTCACCGGGCGGGACGCCATCATGGACTTCCTCCGCACGTCGATGGGAGCGCTGACAATGCTGAGCAGCCATCGGTGCCACCATCCGGAGATCGACCTGGTCGGGCCGGGTCGGGCGGTGGGCACCTGGGCGTTGGAGGACACGGTGGTGCTCACAGACGTCGGGATCACCATCCAGGGGGCGGCGTTCTATGAGGATCGCTACCTGCAAGAGGATGGGGTGTGGCGCATCGCCCATACCGGATACCGGCGCACCTATGAGGAGCTCCTTCCCCGGGGTTCCGTCAAGGGACTCCGGGTCACCGCCGACTGGTGGGCCACCGACGGTCGATCCACACTCGGGTCATGATCGAACCGGCCGGTCGGCCGGATCCGAAGGCGGCACCTTCGTCAGGCGAGTGTGGCCCCGTCGACGAGGAGATCGGCACCGTTCATATGTGAAGCTTCGTCGGAGGCCACGAAGGCGATGGCGGCCGCGATGCCTTCAGGAGTCCCGAATCCTCCCAGTGGGGTGACCCGACGGAGCAGCTTGGCGTTTGCTCCCTCGGGCAGGCGGAACTCCTTGGTGATCGGGGTATCGATGGCCCCGGGGCTCACAGAGTTGGCCCGCACGCCGGCCCCGGCGTACTCGACGGCGATGCTCCGGGTCAGTGCCAGCACCCCGCCTTTCGAGGCCACATAAGCCGCCGCCCATGGTTGGCCGCGGTGGGCGGCGGTCGACGCGAGGTTGACAATGGCGCCGCCGTCGACCGCGAGGTGGGGCAACGCTTGACGGCATACGAGGAACGTGCCGGTCAGGTTGACCGAGAGCACCCGGTTCCACTCGGCGAGGGTCACCTCGTGCGAATGGTCGAACGAGAGCACCCCGGCGGCATTCACCACGACGTCCAAGGCTCCGAGCTGCTCGGCGGCTCCGGTCACGAGTGAGGCCACCGCCTCCTCGCTGCTCACATCGGCGACCAGGGTGGCGATCCGCCCCTGACCCACCTCCGGCCCGATCGCGAGTCCGGTCAACTGGTCGCCGTTTACGTCGGCGGCCACCACCGAGGCCCCCTCGGCGGCCAGCCGGACGGCCGTGGCCCGACCGATGCCCGAGGCCGCCCCCGTGACCAGTGCGTGCCGTCCGGCGAAGCGGTATGGGGCCATTGCGAGACTGTAGGTCAGTGCCGATCCCGGTTCCGCAGGCACCGGGCACCCGGTGCCGGACGAAAGAGTCCGTCCGAACCGGGTACCTCGGCTGGGCCATCAGGAGTGGCCGGCTCCCGTCGATGCCCCGATCCGCCACCCGATGTCCCATCAGTATGACGGCGATGGGTCCCATTTGCAATCACGAATTGCAACCGTGTCGGCGACGTTGGCTCGGTCCGCACCCCTGGGACGACCGGTCGTCTCAGGTGAGGGTGCTCCAACCGGTTGCGGCCGGAGCGAAGAAGACGGTGGTGAGGTGCATGGAGTGGTGGAGCCAGATCCCGTCCTCCCGGAAGTACTCGTCGTCCTCGTAGCCGCACATCCACCGGGCCGTCCCCTCGGCCGTCGTACACGGGACCAGGAGGTCCCAGCGGGCGGAGGCCCGGTCACCGTCCACCGAGATCCGGGGTTTGACGAAGAGGTGGCGGGCGAAGGTCAGCGTCGGAGAGGCCAGCCGCTCGGCGATAGCGGCCCGGCCGGTCACGGCACCGAGGCCTGGCCCACCGTCCCAGGTGCCGTCCTCGGTGAACAGCGCCGCAACCTGGTGGGCGAGGCTCCACAGCCGAGCGGACTCGACCACCGATCCCCGGTCGAACCGCTCATCGACCAACTCGCCGTAGCGGGCCTTCAACTCGTGGATGGCGAGCACGCTCTCGGCGGCGTCGAGGCGACGGTGCAAGGCCGCCACGTCGGCGGCCACGTCTTCGATGGTGGGCACAGGACCTCCCGGAAGGGCGAGCGAAGAGGACCCAGTATGGCCAAGACGGCCCGACCGTCCGGGTACGACCGGCCGGCCGGTGCGTTCAGGTGGCGCGGCTCACCGAGCTCAGATTGAAGACGGGGATCCGCAGCATCGGCATCGCGGTGAGGGGAAGATTCTCTCCGAACTCCCTACCCAGCGCCTTGCGGCTGGTCCCGACCTCTGTCGCCCGCGCCAGGAGGTCGACCGGGCTCTCGTTGAACCGGAAATTGGTGGTGGCCCCCACTACCGCTCCGTTCTCGACGACGTAGACGCCGTCACGGGTGAGCCCGGTGAGCAGCATGGTCACCGGATCGACCTCGCGCAGGTACCAGAGGCAGGTGAGCAGGAGGCCGCGTTCGGTTCTCCGCACCAGCTCCTCCTCCTCGGCGGTCGCTGTGGGTGACTCGAGGACGAGGTTGCCGATGAAACCCGCGGGGCGCACCCCGGAGTGGGCGGCCCCGGCCCGGTGGTAGCGGAGCCGGTGGCAGTGTCCGTCGAGGATCCACTCTGTCCGAGCGAGTGGCATCCCGTTGTCGAAGATGGAGGTGTCCGTCGACGACGAGGTGGCCACGACGAACGGCCTGCACTCGAGGCCGGTTTCGTAGGGGTCGCTCCAGAGCTGGAACGGGATGGCGGAGAGCCGGTCGCCCACCCGGGTACCTCCGCCAGACCTCGAGAAGACGGTCTGGCCGTCTTCGGCGTTGCGGCCGCTGGCGTCGAAGGCGAGAGCGATCATGAGGTCGCTGACCGCCTCGGGTGGAAGGAGCACCTCGGTTCGCCCGGTTGGCCATTCGATTCGCCTAGCCGCCCAGGCCAACCGCCGCTGCAGCTGATCATGGAGCGCGTCGACCGCGACATCCTCGAAGTCGGTGGTGGCCTTCCCGACCCAGGCCGAGCGCTCGCCATCGATGTCTCGGGCCGCCAGCTGGAACGTGCCCGACGGCTGGGTATGGGCCAGGCGAACGCCGGTCGACGTCCCAACGTAGGTGGTGGCTCGACCATGTTCGGCCGAACCAGCGAGGACATGATCGGCCGTCCGGGCCTTCCGGAAGGCACCGGCCAGTTCGTCCACCGTCGTCGACAGCAGCGAGAGGTCTCCTGCGACCGGTGTCTGGTCGAAGGTGCCATTCGATCCGGAACCGGCTCCGACCTCGAACGGGGCGACGAGCGGAGCGGCATCCTCGGCCGGCTCGCCAACGGATGCGTGTTCGGCCGCTGCCATCACCAGGCTGGTGGGCTCGACGTCACCGCCTCGCCTGACCACCCCTGCCGCCATCTTGCCGGCAAGCGATCGGAGGGCGACCACCGTGACCCGCCGATCGTGCCGAACGCCGTTGGTCGTCGTCGTGTTGTTGGCGAAGCGGATCTCGACCTCCTCCGCCTCGTCGACCACCACCACGCAGCCGTCGGTGTCGTTCCTGGCAGCGTCCAGGCATGCGTCGATCAGCTCCTGGGCTGGTGGCATCCCCGATCTCACCGCCCTGCCTCCCGACGGGTGTTCAGCACCGACACCCCGCGTACGAGCACCGACGGGCAGCCGTGAGAGACCGGTGCCACCTGCCCCGGTTGTCCCTTCCCGCAGTTGAAGGCGCCACCGAGCCGGTAGGTCGACGACCCGCCGACCGCCTCCAGGGATCCCCAGAAGTCGGTGGTCGTCCCCTGGTAGGCCGCATCCTTCACCTGGCCGGCCAGCCGACCGTGTTCGATGGCGAAGAACCGCTGCGCGGTGAACTGGAAATTGTACCGCTGCATGTCGATCGACCAGCTCTTGTCCCCGACAACGTAGAGGCCCCTGTCGACTCCGGTGATCAGGTCCTCGGTGGTCGGACCATCACCGGCCGCCGGTGCGAGGGAGACGTTGGCCATGCGCTGGATCGGCACGTGCAGCGCAGAATCGGCGAAGGCGCAACCGTTCGACCGGCCGAATCCACCGGTGGCTGCGACGGCTCGGTCGAGCTGGTAACCGACCAGGACGCCATCCTTGATGAGGTCGAAAGTGTCTCCGGGGACCCCTTCGTGGTCGAGTGCCACGGTGGCCAGCCCATGAGGGGTCACCCGGTCCCCGGTGACCTGCATGAGGTCGGAGCCGTACCGGAGCGTGCCGAGGCGGTCGGGGGTCGCGAACGAGGTACCTGCATAGGCGGCTTCGTAGCCGAGTGCCCGGTCCAGCTCGGTCGCGTGCCCGATCGATTCGTGGATGGTGAGCCACAGGTTGGTCGGATCGATGACCAGGTCGAACCTGCCGGCATCGAGCGAAGGTGCCTGCACCTTGGCCGCCAGCAGCTCCGGCAGCTCACTGATCTCGGCGTCCCAGTCCCAGCCGTCCCCGGTGAGGTACTCCCACCCCTTGCCCACCGGCGGGGCCAGTGTCCGGAGCGACTCGAAACCACCGTCGGGGCAGCGGGCGAGCGCTTCGAACAACGGATGGACCCGCACCCGTCGCTGGATCGCCCGGGTACCGGAGAGGTCGCAGTAGTAGGCGTCCTCGGTGACGGCGAGGACGCCCGCTGTCACATGATCGACCGAGGGATCGGCGAGCATGCGTTCGCTGCGGTCGGCCATGAGGGCGACCTTGTCGGCCAGGGGCACGCTCACCGGGTCGATGGTGTGGGGGGACGACCAGGCGATCGTTCCGTGACCGGGCTCCTCGGCCAGCTCGAACCGGGCTCCGCCGGCCCGGGCCACCTCCCGGGCCGTTTCGACCGCCTGGGAGGCAAGACCGGCGGCGTCCGCGGGGGTGGTGGCAACGGTGGCAGCGAAGCCCATCGATCCCGCAGCGACGACGCGGATCCCCATGGCGAGGTGGTCGTCGTCGACCGCGCCCTCGAGCCGACCATCATGCAGACGCACCTCCTGCGAGCGGATGCGTTCGACCCTCAGCTCGGCATGCCGCGCCCCGAGCCGACGGGCCTCATCGAGCGCGGCGTTGCCCAGGGCGTCCAGCCTGTCGGGGCCGAGCGGGCCGGGAGGCGTGTTCGCAGGGGGCACGGCTCGGAGGTTAGGCGTGCTCCGGCATCACCGAACCGACTCGGAGGGGTCGGCCGGCGGGGTGATTGGATGGGGGATGGGAGGTAGGTGCCGTGGAGCCGGCGAAGAAGCAATTTGACAGTTCCGAGGTGGGTCCGACGGGCGTCGTACAGGTGCAGTTCACCATCGACGACCCTGGTCGTGGGGACGCCATCATCGGTCGCCTGCTCTCCGAGCGACTGGTGGCCTGTGGCCAGCGTCTCGGTCCGGTCATCAGTCGCTACTGGTGGCGAGGGGCTGTCGAGGGATCCGACGAATGGCTGGTGGTGCTGAAGACGAGGGACGACCTGGCCGGCCGGGTCGTCGCTTCGGTCATGGCTCACCATCCCTACGAGACCCCCGAGGTGGTGGTGATCCCGGTGGTCGGTGGTGCACCGGACTACCTGGCCTGGGTGGTGGCCGAGACGGCCGAGCCATCGGGCTGAAAGCGCAGGACGTCCGAGGTCGTACACTGGTGCCGTGTGGTACGGAGGACATGAATCGTGGATCGCCCTCGTGATCTTCGGCGCCTTGTTCTCCCTGCGGATGCTGGCCGCGCAGCGGCGCCGAAGTGGCCACGGGCGGAGGGGCGCAGGCGCCGGGTTCTTCTCTCCCCCGACGTCCACCCGGCACAGCAATGGCTCTTCGGCGAAAGCTCAGGCAGGGACTCCCCAGGGCGGATCGGGTTTGCCAGGCGGATCGGGTTTGCCGGGCGGATCGGGTTTGCCGGGCGGATCGGGTTTGCCGGGCGGGTCGGGGTTGCCAGGCGGGTCGGCCGGAATCCCGCCCGGATGGTTCACCGACCCGTTCGTCCGTCACGAGCACCGCTACTGGTCGGGAACGGCTTGGACCGAGCACGTCGTCGACGGCGACGTCCCGGCCACCGATCCACCGCCTGGGAACGATTCCGCGGCGTCCGGCTGACGCTCGTACCGGAACTGTCCGCTTCCTGCCCGATCGGTACCGTCGGCTCAGGGGTCGATCAGGACTCCGGGGTTGAGCAGGGCGCTTGGATCGACGACGTGCTTGGCCGCTCGGAGCTGTGCGGCGAACAGGTCCGGGCGTTGGCGGTCGTAGCCCGGCCGGTGGTCCCGTCCTACGGCGTGATGGTGGGTGACGGTTCCGCCCCCGTTCTCGATGGCCTCGGTCACGGCCGACTTGATCTCGGCCCACTGGCCGAGCCGGTCCGTGGGGTGCCCGGTGGCGAGCACCGTGAAGTAGGGGGCGGCGCCGTCCGGGTAGATGTGGGTCAACCGGCACGAGATCACGGCGGGCCAAGCTCCGGCGGAGCGCAGTGCATCTGCACACGCGGCACGGATTTCGGCCACGAAGATGTCGAACCGATCCCAGGTGATTGCGGTCTCGAAGGTCTCGGAGACGAGTCCCATCCGGACGAGCTCGTCCCGGAAGTAGGGCGCCCTGAGGAATGAGGCTCGCCATCGCGTGGATGCATCAGGGTGTTCCCCGATCCCCGGTCCGTCCGGATCCGCTCCTCTGGCTCCTCCGGCGTCGGCCGTGGACGGAGCCGCCTCCATCGGCGAGGGAATCGTTCCGCCGGACTCTCCGACGATCTCGGCCGCCCGAGCGAGCGCCTCGTCGACCGGGTGATCCGCCGACTCGAACCCGAGGAGGACCAGATGGGCGCTGCCGTCGCCCGAGCCGCTGATCAGGGCTTCGGTGGCGTCCAGAAGCCGGCAGTTGGCCGGCCAGAGTCCTGACTGGCCGAGCTTCCGGACGGCGGTGACCGCGCTGTCGAAGGTGGAGAAGCGGCCCACCCCCGATGCCCGCCATCGGGGTCGGGCCTGCAGTCGCACCCATGCCTCGGTGATGATCCCGAGGATGCCTTCTGAGCCGAGGAGCAGCCGGTCGGGGGAGGGGCCGGCGCCCGAGCCTGGCAGCCGCCGGGTTGCGGTGATCCCGGCGGGCGTGACGGCCCGGATCGATTCGACGGCGTCGTCGATGTGGGTGGCCAGCGTGGCGAAGTGACCGGCCGAGCGGGTGGCCAGCCAGCCTCCCAGCGAGGAGAACTCGAAGCTCTGCGGGAAGTGACGGAGGGTGAGCCCGTACGGCCGGAGCTGATCTTCGAGGGCGGGTCCGAGGGTGCCGGCTTCGATTCGCGCCGCCCGCGACAGATGGTCGACCTCGAGGACCCGAGAGAGATGGACGAGGTCGCAGCTCATCACCGGTCGGTCGTCGTCGGCGGGGACCTCCACCCCACCTACCACCGAGGAGCCACCACCGTAGGGGATGACTATGGCACCGACCTCCGATGCCCACTCGAGAAGCGCCTCCACACCCGACTCGTCCGGAGGGCGCACGACGCAGTCGGGTGGACGCCGCCAGTTCCGTTCGAGGGCCCGGACCAGGTCACGGAACGATTTGCCGTAGGTGTGGCCCGCACGGTCCTCGGGGTCTGTGCTGAACCATCCGGCCATGCTGGACGGTGGGGTGAGACGAGGCGAGGGCAGTTCGATCTCGTCGCGTGTGGGGGCCGGAACGGGCCGGAGGTCGGAGTCCCCGACGAGCGGGGCCACCCTGGCGGCCAGCGCTCTCTGCTCGGCCGCCGAGAGGGCGTCTTCCTCGCGCCCCCAGCCCCAGAACCGTCGGCCCGTTGCCACGGAGGCGGATGCTAGCGGCGGGTCGTGCTCAGGTCAGCGAGTGGCGATCGACCACTGCCTTTCGATCGACGCCCGCAGGCAGGTCGCCGAAGACGGCCCGAGCGCCGGTGTCGAGCCGCGACGCGGTGAATGCGTCGGCCACGGCGTGCGGGGCGGAGCGCACGAGGAGGGAGGCCTGGAACACGAGCGCCATGCGTTCGACCACCGACCGGGCCCTGGACTCGACCGTGTCCAGGTCGGCCAGGTCCTTTCGGAGATCGGCGACCGCCCGTTCCAGCCGCCGATCGGCTCCGGCGGCCTGGTCGATCTCGGTCCAGTACGCTTCGAGTGACTCGGGCTGCCTCCCGAGGGCTCGCAGCACGTCGAGGCAGATCACGTTGCCCGAACCCTCCCACACTCCGTTCACCGGGCTCTGGCGGAACAACCGGGGCATGTTCGACTCTTCGACGAAGCCGTTGCCGCCGAGGCATTCGAGGGTTTCGGCCGCATGCTGGGGAGCGCGCTTGCAGGTCCAGTACTTGATCACCGGAGTCATCAGTCGCTGGAGCAGTGCCTCGTGTTGGTCGTGCTCCGCCTCGTCATAGCATCGAGCGATCCGAAGGGCGGCGGCGGTCGCCGCCTCCGATTCGATCGCCAGGTCGGCGAGGACCGAGGCCATGAGGGGCTGCTCGGAAAGGACCGTCCCGAATGCCGTGCGATGCCCGGTGTGCCACGTCGCCTGGACCACGCCCTGCCTCATGATCGACGCGGATCCCAGGATGCAGTCGAGACGGGTGTGGTTGACCATCTCGATGATCGTGCGAACGCCTCGACCCTCTTCACCGATCCGGGTTCCTTCCGCACCGAAGAGCTCGATCTCGGACGAGGCGTTGGAGCGGTCGCCCAGCTTGTCCTTGAGCCGCTGGATACGCACGGGATTTCGACAGCCGTCCTCCTTCCACCGTGGCACGAGGAAGCAGGTGAGACCGAGAGGGGCTTGGGCCAGCATCAAAAACGCGTCGGACATGGGCGCGGAGCAGAACCACTTGTGGCCGGTGAGAAGCGATGTGCTGCCGCGTTCGGTGGGCTCGGCGAACGTGGTGTTGGCCCGGACATCGGAGCCACCCTGCTTCTCGGTCAGGGCCATTCCACAGGTCACCCCGGCCTTGATGGAGGCGGGCCGGTCGCTCGGATCGTAGGTCCGTCGATGGATCAGCGGTTCCCACGAGGCCGCCACCTCGGGCTGGTGCCGTAGGGCGGGCACCACCGAATAGGTCATCGACACCGGGCAGATGTGACCGGCGTCCACCTGATACCAGACGATGACCTTGGCGGCACGGGTCACATGGGCTCCCGGGCGCGGATCGGACCAGGGCGCGGCGTGGAGCCCATGGGCGATCGCGGTGGTCATCAACTGGTGGTAAGCGGGGTGGTACTCGACGACGTCGATCCTGTGACCGAATCGATCGTGGGTGTGGAGGACCGGTGGGTGCTCATTGGCCAGGCGTCCGAGTTCGATGGCGTCCGGCGAGCCGGCGAGATCGCCCAACTCGGCCAGCTCCGATCGAGCCCAGGCCCCCCCTTCTCGCTGGACAGCGTCACACAGTGCTCGATCGGTGGTGAATACGCCATAGTCCTCGAGCGGGGGGACCTGATTCACGACCTGGTGGGTCTCGAACGGGGCGCGCATGCGGACTCCTTGGTCGTCCGGTTGGTCGTTCGGCTGTCAGGGCCGAACCCTACCGTCGGGTGCAGCTCGGATGCCGCCGGTCGGTGGCTTGGCACCCGCCCGATATCGTTGGAACCGAACCATCGGCCTGATCTCAGGCACTCCTCTCAACGGTCTCGGTCGGTGGCTTCGGTGGCTAACGACGCCGTTCGGGCGGTGATTTACGAAATTCATAGCATCGGTTGATGGGCTCTTTAACCCCAGGGTGTCGAATAGTGCACGAGTGGTGCCGTTTCAGGCACAGCGAACAGGAAGGCAGACAGACGTGAGCGACTCCTGGCAGTCTCCGGAGGACCAAGAATCTCGACCAGGCGGAGAAGAGCTGCCCAAAGAGGGTGCAGCCGACCTCCCGTCAGGAGCTCGTCCACCGGCACGATCCGCGGGATACGGATCGATCCCGCTGCCCCCGGTGGGATCTCCGCCCGCTTGGCAACCTGTTTCGGAACATGCCGGTTCGGGGTATTACCCGGCCGTTCCCCACCCAGGTCAGCATCCGACCGGCCAGTACCCGGCGACCGGCCAGTACCCGGCGGAGCAGCGTGGCGAGCCGGCCCCGGTCGCGGGCGGTTGGACCGGCTCACCGGGCTGGCAAGGCGGACCCGGATCGTACGGGCAGCGGTGGGACCCCCCAGGACCGCCGTCGTATGGAGGCTGGCCGTACCAGGAGTTCAGCAGGCCGGATCCCGAGAGTGTGCAGCGGACCTCCCACGCAAAGCGCAACGCCGTCTTGCTGTCCGTGGCGACGCTGTCCGTCGTGGCCGCGGTGCTCCTCGGTGCAGGGCTGGGTCACCTGGTGTGGCCAGGCTCGTCGACGAATGCGAGCGTGAGCACTCCCACCGGTCCGGCATCGGGCGGCTCATCTGGAAACGGGTTCTCTCCGTTCGGTGGGGGCTCGAGCGGTTCGACCGGCAATTCGGCCACCGGCGCCGGCGCACCGTCTGACATCTCGGCGATCGCCTCCAAGGTCAATCCGGGACTGGTCGACATCAACACCAATCTGAGCTACCAGCAGGAACAGGCCGCCGGAACGGGCATGGTGCTCACCCCGGGCGGCGAAGTGCTCACCAACAACCACGTGATCGACGGAGCAACCAGCATCAGCGTCACCGATGTCGGTAACGGCAAGACGTACTCGGCGACCGTGGTCGGCTACGACCGCACGCAGGACGTTGCCGTGATCCAGTTGGTCGGGGCCAGCGGGCTGCAGACGGTGACGACGGCCGGCGGTTCGCCTTCGGTCGGCCAGGCCGTCGTCGGTGTCGGCAACGCCGGCGGAACGGGAGGCACTCCGAGCACCGCTGGAGGATCGATCACCGCACTGGACCAGTCGATCACGGCGAGCGACAACAACGGCGCCAACGCGGAGCATCTGACCGGCCTCATCGAGGACAATGTCGGCATCCAACCAGGTGACTCGGGCGGACCGCTGGTCAATACCTCCTCCCAGGTCCTCGGGATGGACACCGCCGCATCGCAGGGAACACTCGGAACGTCTGCGACCCAGGCCTACGCCATACCCATTACCACGGCGCTGTCGATCACCAAGCAGATCGAGGCGGGTAGAGCTACCTCGTTGGTGCACATCGGTCCGACCGCCTTCATCGGAGTGAGCGTGGATTCGCCGGGTCAGGCGAGCACCGGCGCCGGTAGCGGCGGGTTTGGCTTCGGAAGCGGTTTCGGTGGCGGCACCGGGAGCGGCTCGAACAGCGGTGGTGGTTCGACGACTTCCGGAGCGGCCATCGTCGCGGTGGTCTCCGGCTCGCCCGCAAGCAGGGCTGGATTGGTCCCTGGGGACGTGATCACCGGATTCAACGGCACGCCGGTGACCGACCCCAACCAGCTGACTCAGCTCCTCGAACCCCACCATCCGGGCAATTCTGTTCTGTTGCAATGGACCGATACGTCCGGCCAGACCCAAACGGGGACGGTTGTCCTGACCAACGGCCCTCCCGCCTGATCATCACCAGCCGCAGCGTTCCCTCCTCGCTGCGGTCCCGCCAGCAGAGGTACAGGGCCTGTCCACATGGGCAGGCCCTGTACCTCGCTGGAGCCGTCTTCACGTCGGTCTCCGGGGCGGGCAACGGGTCGAGGTGGGGACGGGGAGGGTGCTCGGGGCCCCGAATGCGTTTTCGACGCCACCGGTAAAATGACCGTTGGAAACGGGGCGCTGCCGGTTCGAATCTCTGCCCTTTGTCATCCGAACCGTAGAGGAGTCCAGTGCCAGGTCATTCGCTACGATCTCGCCCACGGCTGCCCCGCGACGACCTCCGGTCGCTGCTGTTGCGCACCGGCCGTGACCTGGTCGTCGATGAGGGTCTGGATGTGGACGGTAAGACCTTTACGTTCAAGCAGGTGTTCGATCGACTTGAGTCGGACACTGGCCTGCGATTGACCAACGCATCGGTCATCAGGAGGATCTGGGAGGATCAGGCCGATTTCCAGGCTGACGTACTCGCTGCCGCCGCAGCCGGTGAGGGAGGGACCGACCTCCGGCAGTCGGTTGACATCCTCCGTTCTCGGCTGGAGGCCCTCGACGTGTCGTCGCCTGACGCGAGAGCCACGGCCCTCCGGGAATCGTGCCGCCTGACCGGTCTCCTTGCACTGGACTTTCTGCAACAGTCGCAGAACTGGGGACTGTGGATCGCGGTGTGGGCCACCACCGAGCTTCGCGTCGGTGAATTCCAGCGCAAGCCCGGTTTCGATCGTATCCATGCGGCTCTTTCCGAGAGCTACGAGCGTGCCACCAACCTGTGGGACGAGGCGCTGGAAGGCATTCTCGGACACTTGGGGATGCGCGTACGAACTCCTCTGACCGTGCGCCAGTTCGCCGTCGCCACCGGTGCTCTGCTGGAGGGAAGCGCACTACGCCGGCGTCTGGACGACAGCATGACCGGTATCATCCGTTCCACCGGTCCAGACGGCGCAGGGGAGGAGTGGTCCATCGTCGGTATCGGGCTGGAGGCGCTCGTCGACCGGTTCTTCGAGCAGGATCCGAACTGGGTCCAAAGGGGCCATCTCCCGGAACTGGATTGAAGGGGGGAAGGACCATGTCTGTCGGAGCCGGCCCGGTTCTGGTGTTCGACGGGGACTGTGGGTTCTGTACGACCTGCGCCCGATGGGTGGAAGAGCGCTTTCAAGTTGGTACGGCTCGAGTCATCGCCTGGCAGTCCCTCGGCGCCGAAGGGTGCTCGGCGCTCGGCGTCGAGACAGATCAGCTACGGGCTTCCGTCTGGTGGGTCGAGAGAGGTTCCATTGGCTGCCGGTGGGCCGGCCATCGTGCCGTCGGTCACGCCCTCATGGCCACCACGAACCCGGGGCTTCGGATGCTCGGCCGAACCATTCTGGTGCCCCCGTTCTCATGGATGGCCGCAGCCGTTTATCCGTTGGTGGCCCGGTTCCGTCACCGCCTACCCGGAGGAACCCCGGCGTGTCGGGACGGTTGAGGTGCCGCTCGCACTAGTGCGATCCTATCGTAGTTGCACTACTATCGCACTAGTGCGGGAATTGCCTCTCGCACCGACCCGGTACAAGTGGCGAGGAGCGCAGGTGACGGCAGTCGGGCTTCGGAGCGCCCAATCCGAGGACGGTTCCCGTCTCGAGCAGACGCTGCGCCTCCGAGACCTGGTTCCGATGTCGATTTCGAGCGTCGGTCCCATGTTCTCGGTGGCCGCCACCGGGGGGGTGATGGCAGCTCAGGCGGGCTGGTGGACGCTCCCGGCCATCGGCCTGTTGGCTGTCCCCTTCGTCATCTCCAGCTTCGTGTTCCGTCTCCTCAACCACCATTTTCCACATTCGGGTGCGTCGTATCACTGGTCGGCACGGATCATCGGGAGGAGCGCATCCCGGTATCAGGCATGGATCCTCATCCTGGCCTACTTCCTTTCGATCCCTCCCATCGCCATCCCGGCTGGGTCCTACACCTTGGCGCTGGTCGCCCCTCACTACGACGCACCGCCTGTCGTCCGACTCGGAGCGACCATGTTCTGGATTGGCTTCGCCGCGGTTCCCCTCCTGGCAGGGGCGCGTCCCACGGCCCGTATCACCCGGGCCTTCTTCGCCATCGAGATGCTCTCGTTGGCGGCTCTCGGTGTCGTTGGAGCACTGAGCTGGCACCGTCTGGCCGTACCGATCCGCTTCGGTCCGCCTCCGATCGGCGGTATCCTCATCGTCGCGGTGGTGGCTGTCACGATCCTCGACGGATGGGAGATCGACAGCTATGCGGCAGAGGAGTCACGCAGACCCCGTTCCCAACCGGGAATCGGGGGGATCATCGGAGCGATCGGCGCGCTCGTGTTCTACGCGATCCTGTACCCGCTCATGCTGGGAGAGACCCCGCTGGGCTCCCTGGCCAACTCGGTCGACCCGTTGGCGGTGTGGTCACATCGCCTCCTTCCCGGGGCACCGTGGTTGATGCTCATCCCGGTTCTGCTGTCGACTGCGGGCGGCCTGTGGCTCACCAGTTATATCCTGACCAGAGCCATGTACGCCATGGGACGGGAGCAACTGGTCCCGGCGGTCTTCGGGAAGCTCAACCATCATCGTGTTCCTCATGTTGCCATCACTGTGACTCTGGGAGCGGCCCTGGCCGTCGTGGCTGCGCAGCTGTTCATCTCGTCGCTCAGTTCGTTCTTCGTTCTGGTGCTGTCAGCGGCCGGGTTCTTCCTTCTGGCAGAATTCTTCATCGACTCACTCACCGCGGGCGTATTCCTCACCGTCGGGCACCGCAAGATGCCGGACGTGCAACTTCACCGCCACGGCCATCGTTTGCTCTTGGTGGGATCACTGTTCTCCACAGCGGTCATGGGTGCCCTGCTGGTCGGCTTCTTCCTCGTCGGTCCGCACGCAATCGGTGGCGGAGTCGACTGGATCTTCGGCGTCCTCTTGGTCTTGGGATTGGTCTTTGCATGGCTGACGAGGAAGCGAGGGGCTGCTGCCTTCAGATTTGCGGGTGACGATGTCACCGTAGAGGGCTGAGGGGCCTCAGGGGCTGAGGGGATTCGCCCTGCTGTCAGCCCGACGGAGCCGTCGGAATCGTAGCGGAGTCGTCGGCCCGGCTGCCAGCGTGCCACCGAGAAGCCGAGCAGCAATGGGATGTCGAAGGCGAACAGTACCAGCATCGCGGTGAGTAACCAGAGCTGATTCGCCGGTGTGCGGTCGTAGATGAAGACGAACTCCAAAATCCCTGCGATCGCGCAATATGCGAGAAGCGCCCACCCAGTGACCTGGAAGAAACTGTCCCAGGCGAAGTCGCTCACCCGAGCGAGGAGGGTGACATTGACCACGAGGACCGCTGCGGCGAAGGCGACCAGAACCAGCGGGGGTAGCAGCGTGACGGTCCGACCGTAGCTCGATGCCATGTAGATGCCGCCGACGACGATCGCCGCCAAGGTGACGGCGGCCAGGCGTGCGACCGGAGGGAGGTTTGCCTGCCTCCGGTCGGCCTCGTCGAGTTCCGGGCGAGCCTCACCGCCGGGGCCGTTCATCTGCTGGCCAGGAAGGTCATGATGACAATGGTGGCGATCTGCATGACGCCGGTGATCCCGGCCGTGTAGATGAACACTCGCATCAGGCGGCCTATCCGTGCGCCGTTGGGACGCGGCTTCTTCAACTCGAAGAGCACGGCGAGGTTGGCGGGCTCGAGAAGTCCGAGAGCGATCACCGTCATGATCCCGACGATCACATAAGAGGCGACCAACCAATTGTGATGGGGATAGGTCGCATTCAGGTTTCCCAGGTGGTGCGCCAGCTGGAAGCCGGCACCGAGCGTCATCGCCACCAGTGTGGGCATGATGAGAATCATCTTCGGCATGAAGCGGACGGTGAATTCGGTGCGTGCTTGTACGGAGAGCCTTCCGAGTATTGGGCCGATGGCCAATCCGACGAAGAGATCGATGCTGGTCCACAGACCGCCTCCAGCAACGTGGAAGAAGGTCAGCCCCCACAATGAGTTGGAGGCAATGGCGGCGACAAGACCGGCCACGAGAACGGCGACGATGGGCAGTCCTCGAATGGGAATGATCGAGAATTCAGGAACGGTGACTGGACCGGAACCATCGGCCTGGTCCCGGACAGCCTCGTGGACCGGAACTCGTGCCGCCGTGCCGACTTCGAAGGCTTCGGTCATGTCCTCCCCCATACCGAGTCCGCATGGAGACGATACCGTGAAAACGTCACGCGTGCGGGCGGGGTCATGGTGCGCGAACGAGCAATCCGATGCCGCCAGGCCGATGCCCGGCGCAGTGTGGGTCGCGCGAAGGTGTTTTGGGTCATGCGAAAGCCGCCCCCGATGGTCCCACAAGCAGATTGCTCCGAGCCGGGAAGCATCGAGGGTGAACGAGGTGATACGTCGGTCGCCGGTGCCCCCTGTCACGGCCGACGGAACAAGGGAGACACGACGATGGCAGGTCGATCTGCACGTGACACCGCAGGCGGTCGCAATCCGGTGACGACCAGACATCAGTGGCTGAAGGGAGGGTTGGTCACCCTGGTCCTCCTCCTCGCTGCCTGCTCGCGCGCACAGGCGACACCACGCCCCAGGCATGCCAGTCCCTCCAGCGAGGCCACGGCTCCTTCGAGCAGTGCCGTTGTCGGGTCAGTACCCGGAACGCCGGCCTGGCTGGCGACTCTCGAGCGGAAGGCGGCCGACAGCCCGAGCTATCTGCAGCCCGGCTCGAACCCGTCGGCTCTGCCCGGACCGGTGCTGATCGCCGATCGCAACAACTCCCGGCTCCTGCTCGTCGATCCGAAGGGTCAGATCCTCTGGCAGTTCCCGTCCGGAGCGACGGCACATCCCGGCAACTTCAGTGCCCCAGACGACGCCTTCTTCGGTCCGAACGGGAACGAGATCATTGCCACCGAAGAGTCCAACTTCACCATCAGCACCATCGCCCTCGGTCCCGGATCGGCAATGGGGAAGATCACCTGGACCTACGGCCACCCGGGAGTAGCTGGCTCGGCCGCCGATTACCTGGACAATCCAGATGACGCCATGATGCTCCCCAACGGCGACGTGCTGGCGGCAGACATCAAGAACTGCCGGATCCTTCTCATTGCCCCCGGTACCCACGCGCCGGAGCACATCTACGGTGTGACCGACCCGTTCTGCTTCCACGATCCTCCTGTCCGATTCGGCAGCCCCAACGGCGTGTTCCCCATGACGAACGGTGACTATCTGGTCACCGAGATCAACGGGAACTGGGTCGACGAGATGAACCTGTCCGGTCAGATCCTCTGGTCGACGCACCCTCCCGGTGTCAGTTACCCCTCAGACACGAACGAGGTGCGTCCGGGCGTCTTCCTGACCGCCGACTACTCCAACCCCGGTCAGGTCGAAATGTTCAACCAGCTCGGCAAGCTCCTCTGGCGCTATCGCCCGACCGGAGCACAGTCCCTCGACCGTCCCTCGCTCGCCCTTCCTCTTCCCAATGGTGACGTGCTGATCAACGACGACTGGAATCACCGCGTCATCGTGGTCGACCCGGCCACCAATCAGATCGTCTGGCAGTACGGTCATACCGGTGTCCCGGGCTCAGCCCCCGGCTACCTGGACAAACCTGACGGCGTCGACCTGGCCCCTCCCTACTCGCTGCTGGTGACCCACGCAGCGACCATGGGTCTTCCACCAGCCGGTCTGAGCCCACCCCCTTCCAGCCTCGGAGCCGCGGCCGGATCGGCGTCAGCCTCTGGGGTCGCGCCGTAGTGGGCGCGTGGCTCCTGCAGATCCGGGGTCTCACCCAGACACCTTGGACAATGGGCAAATCGCCGCTTCTGTTCAACCGTCCGGAGGTGACGGGATCGGCTCGGCGAACACTTCAACCAGGGCGTCGATGCCGAGTCCGAGCAGTGTCCACTCCTTGACCAGCCCATCCGGTCCGCGCGCGGTGTGGACCGCGGGGAAGGCGTCCGGATCAACCTGCTTATGCAGGACGATTCCTTCGGCAAGGGCCGAAATGGCTGCGGCGGCGTCGCTCAGCGACATCCCGGGTCGGACACGCCAGCCGATGAGTTCGAGACCAAACCGATAGAGGTCGGCGTAGCGAGCGGTCAAAGTCTCGTTCGTGTGGCGGTGGGTCTCGACCAGCCGATCGTCAGGCGTCCCGGAACGACTGGCGGCAAGGTAGGTCGCCAGCGCCAACTGGAAGCTCAATGTCGAGTCGACCGCCACTTCCATGAAGGCGGCCGTCGAGACGCGGATCAGTTCCGCCAGGCTGGCCCGTCGAGTCGTCGGCGTGGAGAGGTCGACGAGGGGAAGAGCTTGGCTCACGGCCATCTCGGCAGCGCGGAATTCGCTGCCACCTTCATGGTCGACCACCTCGCGAAGGACGTCGACATGGAAGTCGTTCCTGTTCTTCCAGATGCGGTCGATCACGGCTGCGTTGGTGACCCGGACGCCGTGCACTCGCTCGACCTCCTCGAACACCCGGGCGAAGGTCACCCTCTCGGTGCCGAGTGTCAGACCTTCGGTGAGCAGGATCCGGGTGCCGGCGTCGAGCAAGAGGGTCCGCAGTTCGGATCGAGTACGCCTCCGGCCAGACCCGAGGGCGGGCTCGGGTCGGTCTTCATCGGCGTCGGCATGATCGAATTGCATCGCCCGGTCAGGCTATCGGTGACGAAGGCATCATCGACCGGGTCGGCCCATCCCCGATCGGTCATGGGGGCTCCTGCGATGGCGTCCTGACGTTGGTCGATCCTGGGACTACCGTGCACCTTGGGCTGAGCCATTCCTGAGAGACGACGATGCCATCTCTGCTCATCTGGCGGATTGCGGGTCTTTCCACCACGGGGGGCTGGCGATCCTCCTGTGGGTCGCGGCCAGTCCGCCTCAGGGAGGAAACCACAGCCGAAGCCGGCCGCCACAGCCAAAGCCGGCCGACTGCGCCAACACCTCGGACACCGGTCACCCTGAACCCTCACCGGACCGGCGTGGTGACTATCCGAGGTCTATATTCCCGACGTGACAGACGACTCGGCTCTCGAAGCGGGAGCGAAACGATTCAGCGGCTTCGCTGATCTCTACGACGAAGTTCGGCCGGAACCGCCGCGAGAACTGGGTGAAGTGCTCGGCTTCTACTGTGGCAGGCCGCCGGGCCTCGTCATTGACCTCGGAAGTGGAACCGGCCTCTCGTGCCGCTGGGCAGCAAAGTGGGCAACCGAGGTGGTCGGCGTTGAGCCGAGTGATGAGATGCGCTCCGTGGCCGAGACGATGAGCGATAGGAGCACCAGTCACTTCCGGCGCGGATGGTCGCACGACACCGGCCTGCCAACCGGATGCGCTGACGTGGTGTCGGCGGTCCAGGCGCTGCATTGGATGGATCCGGTGCCGACGTTCACCGAGGCCGCCCGGCTACTGCGTCCTGGCGGCGTCTTCGCTGCAATCGACTGCGACTGGCCGCCGGTCATCGGGGACGCCGAAGCAGAGCGTGCCTGGGATACCTGTCGTCGACGGATCCGGGCGTTGGAGACTCGCCTCGCGAAGGGGGCTGCGGAACAGGAGATCGATGCAGCGGTCTGCGATGACGATCGAGAGGTGACCAATTGCTCCGGAATCGACACGCATCAGCGCCGAGCATTGCCCGACGGGGTCCGCAGTTGGGCGAAGTCCCGTCATCTCGATCGCATGATCGCCTCGGGAGCGTTCGAGTGGTGCCGGGAGATAGCACTCGCCGCCACAGAAGATGGTGACGCGCGGCGCTTCATCGATCTCCTGAGGAGCCAGGGCGACTACCAGACCTTGAAGCGGCAGGGCCTCGACGACGCAGCCCTCGGAGTCGAGACGTTCGCCGCATTCATCGAATCGCGCCTCGGAGACGAGCGCCGCCCTTGGCGATTCGTCTATCGGGCCAGGATCGGCTTCAAGGCATAACCCGACGAGCTGGAAACCCCTGTCGCGGGTGGGTCACGATGAGGTGAGTGACGGTCTATTCGGCTCGGCGGATGGCAGGTTCAGGACTGAATTGGCGAGACGTGTCGGACCACGATCGGGAGCCATGTCTGGAGCGCGGAGTCTCTTGTGTGGAACTTCCGAAGTTGCAAGACTTGGGATTGTGGGCAGTCGAGAAGATCGACAACTGGATGAACAAGATGACGATCCTTACCCTCTGATCGCCCGTCGCACGTCACCGCAATAGGTGCTTGTGACCCTTAGGGTTCCGACAGGGAATCGGGCGAGTCGGGTATGTCGAGGCCGACACTGCCACGTCCGGTCACGAGGGAGATGCAGCCCGGCGATGAGTCGGCGCCCTCCAGGTCCGATGATGTGAAGAGGCCACCGTTGCTGGATGTCCGGCTGCGGAATGGCAGCCATGGGCACCTGGTCATTGCTGCGCCCGCAAGCTCGCCCGCACAAGATCGAGATGGTGCACGCCGTGTCGGCGCATCTCTGGAAACCGAGACCGAACCCAGCACCACGTCGCCACTCGAGCGCTGTTCAACGTCGACAGCAGGGCCAACAGCTCGCGATCGACGTCGGTGAAGACCTCACGAGCATCGTCGGGCAGGAAGGCGAGATCCCATTCGGTGGGGCCCGTACAGACACTCTCGAAATCGATCCAGCGAATGCCCGAGGCAGTGACTACGTAGTTCCCGGCGTGAGGCTCACCATGGAGCGCGCACCGCGGGAACACCCGGTTGTCGAGTTGTGGAAGCAGCGCGTCGAAAGCATCGCGGAGAAGGACGAGGTTGTCGCTACCCAGAGCCGACATCAAGAGGTCATCGCCGAGCGCCCTCCGTGCCCTTTGCAAGCCAAGGCGGTAATCCGGCAACTCGACTCCGGACATCATGAGGGCCCGGTGGACCTGCTGCAACGACCGGCCAACCATGGCCCCGGTTACCACGGCGGTCGGGTCCTGCTCCAAACGGTGCCAGAGGGTGACTACGAATGCGCCGGTAGGATCTCGCAGCGGAGTGGAGCCTTTCAGCGGCTCTA